>JAZNTL010000030.1:0-2239 GCA_045591745.1 Lawsonibacter sp. | reverse complement strand
CACAGAACGACATGGCTACGATCCGACTTATATGATCGCCGCGCTGGAGCCCGGCCGGGTGGCCAAGTATGTCACCGACTTCCCCAACGACAAGATCGCCACGGTGAAAAATGTCATCGCCCTGCCCCATTTGGGCGCCTCCACCCCGGAGAGCGAGGATAACTGCGCCGTTATGGCCGTGCGTGAACTGGAGGATTATCTGGTCAACGGCAACATCCGAAACAGCGTAAATCTGCCCAACCTGTCTCAGGAGTGGAGTGGCATCTCCCGGCTGTGCATTATCCACAAGAACGTGCCCGCCATGCTGACCAATATCATGACCACCCTGTCCGATGACGGCATCAACGTGGAAAACATGACCAACAAGTCCAAGAAGGACTACGCCTATACCATGGTGGACGTAAACACCCGCATCACCGACGAGGTAGCCAACGAACTGCGCGCCATCCCCGGCGTCATCCGTGTGCGTGTGCTCAATCACTGACCTAACCCATGATAAAAAAGTCCTCTCCCTGCGGCAGAGGACTTTTTTGTTACATCTGTTCCAACAAGGAGCGAATCATCCGGGCATGGGCCATCCCCTCCTGCCCCAGTTCCTGATACAGCTGGCGCAGGCAGGGGTCACCCGTTTCCTGTGCCGCCCCCTGATAGGCCGCCGCCCCCCGCTGTTCCTGAATAAACTGCTCCCGCAGGCCGCCCATCAGGTCCATAGGCGGTCTGCTTCCGGTCATATTGGGGGACTGGTATCGCTCCCCGGTAATGAGGAAATAGGCCGCGCCCAGCCGTTTGGCATGCCTGCGCTTGTCAGCGGCCATAGTGCTCAGCATCCGGGTGCCGTTCCCCCCGGCCCTCCGGGCCAGCGCCTGATAGGTACGAAAATCCTCCGTCGCCCCGTCCATCATCTCCCGCAGCAGGGGCGCGTACATGGCTGCCCCCTGCCCCAGACAGGACACGTCCTGCTCCGGCTGCATTTCCTCCCGCCGGGGCAAGGCCAGCCCGGTCTGCTCCATGCTTTGCATCTGCTGTTGCTCGTGCATCCCATTTCTGGCCTGTTCGTCAGCGGGCGGATCGGTCTGGATGGGTTCCCGGCTGCCATCGGGCATCACCCTGCGCCACACCCGCTCAAAAACCTCCCGGTCACAGCCGCACATCTCCTCGTCCGGCATGGCGGGATACATCATCGTATCTTCCATGAAGTTTACTCCTCCTTTTCCTCATGTGCTTTATCCTATGCCCACCTCTTGTCTTTTGGCCCAAAACGTGGTAACTTATAGTGACAAAACCGCAAACGGAGGCCTTCTTATGTCCTTTCCCGATATCCCCTCTCACGTGAACCGCCCCGGCCAGTTCTCCTTTGAAAACGGCATCCGGGTCACCTCGGCCCGTCCCGGCTATGCCGAGGGCGAGCTGGAGGTTCGTCCCACCAGCTCTAACCCTCACGGCACGGTACACGGCGGCTGTCTGTATACCCTGGCTGACACTGTGGCCGGCACCGCCGCCTGCGCCCACGGTGCCTCCTGTGTCACCGTCAGCGGCAGCATGGAGTTCCTGCGCCCTGCCGACGGCCCCACTATCCGCTGCGTTGCCACCCCAAAAAAGCAGGGCAACACCCTGTCCGTCATGCAGGTGGTTCTGACCAATGCGCAGGGCAAAGAGGTAGCCACCGGCACCTTCACTTTCTTCATGATGCCCATAAAAAAAGACTGAAACCGTCTTTTTCCGCATTTTATCCTTGACATTTCTTCAAGACGGTGGTAGGATACTTGCAATCGAATACTGTTTGATAGAGGCGCGGATACCATGCGTACCCCGAAACAAGGCCGGGCAGCCGTTTCGGGAGAGAGGGGTCTCCGCCGAAGATCACACCGCCTGCCCGGGCTGTGGGTTCTGGGCCGTGGGAGAACATCCCCCGGACTGTCACGAATTTCGTGGAGCGCTGTCGGTTTCCCCCTTTGGGGATATTGTATGTCTATGGGCGCTCTGCAGGAGCGTCTTTTTTATTTGTAACCCCCGCGCAAGCGCGCGATAATTAATTGGAGGGAAAAGAAATGAGAACAAACAACCGTTGGCTCAGCCGTGTGGCCGTCATTATGATGATGCTGCTGGCTCTGACCACCACCGTCTTCGCCACCGGCGAGGAAGCCGAAGCTGTCAGCAGCTTCTACAACACCGCCTGGTCCCTGCTGCCCCCTGTCATCGCCATCGTGCTGGCCCTGATCACCAAGGAGGTCTACTCCTC
>JAZNTL010000029.1:0-5918 GCA_045591745.1 Lawsonibacter sp. | reverse complement strand
ACGGGGCAGGCATCAGCGCAGGAACCGCAGCTGACGCAAGCGTCACTGATCTTGTAAGCCATGTCTATGTACACCTCCGTTAGAATGGTATCTTCATTGTACCACATCTTTTTAAAAAAGCAATGACAATTTTTTATTCTCTTTCCATGTTTCTTATCATCCCGTCTTGCAATCCTTCTTTTCTTGTGAGAGAATAAAGTTGATTTTACTGTGACTGCAGAAAGGTCTTGTTGTCTGCCGTGGAGCTGAGCCAGCAGCAGCGCATCTGGCTGACCAATCCTTTGAGTCAACAGACAAAGCGAGGCATTTTATGTTCAAAAAAGAATCCAAACATTATATGTGGGTCATTGTTGCTCTGTGCTTCCTGATTGAATTTGTCGTTCTGGGCTTCTGCTCCGGCTCCCAAAAGCTGTTCCTGGGTCCCATCACTGAGACTCTGGGTCTGGAACGCAGCCTGTTCGGCTTTAACCACACCTGCCGCTACGTATTTACAGCCGTCATGGCCCTGTTCTTCGGCCCGCTGGTAAGCCGCTTCGGTCCCAAAAGGCTGGTCCTTATGGGCTTTTTCGTGCTGGCCCTGTCCATGACCTGCTATGCCTATTCCACCAACATCTTCATGTTCTGCGTGGGCGGCTGTCTGCTGGGTATTGGCATGGGTCTGACCACCTCCACCATTATCACCTCTGTCATCCGTTCCTGGTGCCAGGGCCCCCATGCGGGTATGCTGCTGGGTCTGGTGCTGGGTGCCAACGGCTTTGGCAACGCCGCTTCCAACCTCCTGCTCACCCCCATCATTTCCTCCTCCGGTTACCGCACGGCTTATCTTGTCATCGTCCCCATGCTGGCCGTCACTGCCGTTCTCACCGCACTCTTCCTGACCAATCCTCCCGCTACCAAGGCCGCTGCTCCCCAGAAAAAAAAGGTCAGAGGTCAAAACTGGGCAGGCATCGAGTACAGCGTGCTGCGCAGCAAGCCTTTCTTCTATGCGACCCTTGTGGCCGTGTTCCTCACCGGCATGATGCTGCAGGGCTCCGGCAGCGTGGACAAAGCTCATTTGATCGATGTTGGTCTTAACGAGGGCTTTGTCACCGGCATCATGAGTGTAGGTGCGATCCTGCTCACCGCCTCTAAGTTCCTTTGCGGCATCAGCTATGACCGCTTCGGTCTGCGTGTAACTGTGCTGTTCTGCGATGTACTTGCTGTGCTGTCTATGCTGTTCCTGGCACTGGTTACACCGTCCTCCCTCGGCGAATCTTTTGCCTTCCTCCACTATCTGGTCACCCCCTTCGCCCTGCCTCTTGAAACGGTCATGCTCTCCCTGATCGCCAATGACTTGTTCGGTGACGCTTCGTTCAACAAGGTGCTTGGCATTGTCACTGCCGTGAACTACGCCGGCTACGCCGTCAGTTCTCCCTTGATCAACCTGTGCTACGACACGGTCGGCACCTACGCTCCCATCCTGTATGCCTTTGCCATTATGATGGTAGTGGTCGCGGTGATCTTCCAGTTCTCCATTACCGCCTCCCACAAGGAGCGCAAGGCCCTGGCCGCACAGTAACAACTTGTGCATACAAGCGGACTGTCCTGTGGACAGTCCGCTTGTTTTTTTCATGTGTAAAGTGGGCATAGTTCACCCAGACAACAAACAGCGAGGTGTACTATGCAGGACACACGATTTACCACATCCGCACTGGAGGTGCTGCGCTGCGCCCAGCAATCCGCCTGCGCACTGGGACACAGTTACGTAGGCAGCGAGCATCTGCTGTTGGCCCTTTCCTGTCAGAGCAAAAGTTCCTCCGGACAGTTTCTGCAAAGTCGGGGCGCAACGGCTTGCGCTGTGCAGAAGGCCATTATCAGCCGCCTTGGTACAGGCAGACCGGGCGCCGCTCCCTCTCAGGGCCTGACCCCCAGATGCCGCCAAATCATTGAATACTCTGTCATGGAGGCCAACCGAGCCGGACACAAAAGCATCAGCTCCGAGCATTTACTGCTTGGTCTGCTGCGGGACGGCACCTGTTCGGCAGCAAAAGTGCTCACACAGCTGGGAGCGCCGCCGCACAAGTTGTATCAGCAGGTGTGTGCCTCGCTGGGCAGCGGGGGCGAGCTGTCCTCCGCCCGGCGCAGCCGGGAGCCGGAGCGCACCTCCGGCGAGACCCGGCTGCTGGACCAGTGCTCTCGCGACCTGACCCGGCTGGCCGCTCAGAGCAGACTTGACCCGGTCATCGGACGGGATGCGGAACTGGAACGTGTCATTCAAATCCTGTCCCGGCGCACCAAGAATAACCCCGCCCTTATCGGCGAGCCCGGTGTGGGCAAGACCGCTCTGGCCGAAGCGCTGGCATTGGCCATCGCCCATGGCAGTGTCCCCGCCCACTTGAAGGGGCGCAGGGTATGCGCCTTGGATTTGGCCGCTATGGTCGCAGGCACCAAGTATCGGGGCGAATTCGAGGAAAAGCTGCGCAAGGTGCTGGACGAGGTGCGCCGGGCAGGGAATGTCATCCTCTTTCTGGACGAACTGCACACCATTGTGGGGGCAGGCAGTGCGGAGGGTGCCATCGACGCTGCTAATATCCTGAAGCCCGCTTTGGGCCGTGGCGAACTGCAGGTTCTGGGTGCCACCACGCTGGAGGAATATCGCCGCTATATCGAAAAGGATGCCGCTTTGGAGCGGCGCTTTCAGCCTGTCACCATCGCCGAGCCCGACCGGGACACCGCCCTGTCCATCCTGCGGGGGCTGAAGCCCCGCTACGAGCGACACCATCACTTGTCTATTTCCGACGAAGCGATCGTGGCCGCAGTGGACCTGTCCCGGCGGTATCTGCCTCAGCGCTTTCTGCCGGACAAGGCCATCGACCTGATGGACGAGGCTGCCTCCCGGGTGCGACTGGCCCGACACATGCTGCCGCCGGAGCTTCAGACGCTGGAACAACGTGCCGGAAGCGCGGCACAGGAAAAGCTGCTGGCCATCCAGAATCAGAATTATGAACGGGCCGCCATGCTGCGGGACGCGGAACAGGACTTTCGCCGGGAGCTGGAGGGCAAAACCAAGCAATGGCAAAGCACCCACGCACCCCGGCAGGTATCCGCCGCAGATGTGCGTGCCGTCCTGACCGGCTGGACCGGCATCCCGGTCACCGAGCTTTCTCTGGCCGAACAGCAGCGGCTGGCCGGACTGGAGGACACCCTACACCGGGAACTGGCCGGACAGGATACTGCGGTGACCGCCGTGTCCAAAGCGGTGCGCCGTGGACGGCTGGGTCTGAAAGACCCCAACCGCCCCGTAGGGTGCTTTCTCTTTCTGGGTCCAAGCGGTGTGGGCAAGACCCAGCTGTGCCGCAGTCTGGCCAAAGCGCTGTTCGGCAGTTCGGATGCCTTGATACGGCTTGATATGTCGGAATATATGGAGGCCCATACCGTCTCCCGCCTCATCGGCTCCCCTCCGGGCTATGTAGGCCACGAAGAGGGCGGACAGCTCACCGAGCAGGTGCGCCGTGCCCCATGGTCGGTGGTACTATTGGATGAAATCGAGAAGGCCCATCAGGATGTGTGGGGCCTGCTGCTGCAAATCATGGATGAGGGCACGCTTACCGATTCTATGGGCCGCAAGGCAGACTTTCGCAACACGGTGTTGGTTATGACCTCCAACTTGGGTTCTCAGCGCTTTCAATCGGGTGGGCATCTGGGCTTTTCCTCGGAAACGGACCGCAGCCAGCGCAGGGCCGCTGCGGAAAAAGCGGTGCTGTCCGATGCCAAACACACCTTCCGTCCGGAGTTTTGGGGGCGGCTGGATGGGGCACTGGTATTCCATCCTCTGGACGAGCAGGCACTATGCCGGGTGGGTCGAATCCTGCTGGAGTCTACCCAGACCCGTCTGAAGGAACTGAACATCGGTCTGGAGGTCAGTGACGAGGCACTGGGCCATCTTGTCAAGGAAAACTCAGACCCGGTCCATGGGGCCAGACCCCTGCGCCGTGCCCTCACTGAGCGCATTGAAGACCCTGCTGCCGACCGGATGCTCTCCGGCACTCTTTGTTCGGGACAGACCCTATGTGTAAATCTGTCGCAAGGCCAACTGGAGCTGACCGTGCAGTAGTTTTTCTTGGAATAACCGCTTGCCTGTGCTATACTGAACACAACACCTCTCAAGGAGGACGATACTATGAACGACCAACGCGCCAGCGGCATTTTGATGGCCGTATCCTCTCTGCCCGGGCCTTACGGAATTGGCTCTTTGGGTAAACCCGCCTTTGATTTCGTGGACTTTCTGGCCCAGTCCGGGCAAACATACTGGCAAATTCTCCCTCTGGTCCCCCCGGGTGACGGAGCATCACCCTATATGTCCCCCTCCGCCTTTGCCGGCAACCCTTATTTCATCGACCTGGACCTACTGGCACAGGAGGGACTGCTCACCCCGCAGGACCTCCAGTGCGCCCGTTGGGATGACCCGGACCGGGTGGATTACGACTTTTTGGCCCGCACCCGCACCCCTCTGCTCTACAAAGCATACGAGCGCGCACGCAGCACCTCCAATGAGCCGAAGCTGCCATGGCTGGAGGACTATGCCACTTTTGCTGCCCTGCACGAACAATATCAGACCGATTTCCGAAGCTGGCCTGCCAATGCCGTCCCCGACGAGCAGAAGGTAGATTTTCACCGCTTTTTGCAACGCACCTTTTACCGCCAGTGGTTTGCGCTGAAGGCTTATGCCAATCAAAAGGGCATCCGCATCATGGGCGACATTCCCATTTACCTGTCCGGTGACAGCGTAGAGCTTTGGAAGCAGCCGGAGCTGTTCCAGCTGGACAAAAATGGTCATCTCAAGGCGGTAGCCGGTGTTCCGCCCGATGCCTTTTCCGAGGACGGTCAACTGTGGGGCAACCCTCTGTACGACTGGCAGGGCCACAAGCAGACCGTGTTTGACTTCTGGTGCCAGCGCATCCGCTGGTGTCAGCAAATCTACGATGCGGTACGCATTGACCACTTCCGCGCCTTTCACAGCTACTGGTCCGTCCCCGCTAATGCCGCCTCCGCCATGGAGGGCCACTGGGAGCAGGGACCGGGGATGGAGCTGCTGGATACCCTGCGCAAAGCCGCTCCGGGTCTGGAACTCATTGCTGAGGACCTGGGCGATTTGGATGCGGACGCACTGCACTTTGTGCGCACCTGCGGTGTGCCGGGCATGAAGGTGATGGTATTTGCCTTCGACCCCAACGGCGAAAGTGCCTATCTCCCTCACAACTGTCAGGGCGACTGCGTCGCCTACACCGGCACCCACGATACCCCCACCTTCGTCCAGTGGCTTCAAGAAGGTGACCCCGCTTCCACCGCCTATGCCCGCTCCTACCTGCGCCTGCGGGATGAGGAAGGCTTGGGCTGGGGTGCAATTGCAGGGGCATGGGCCACCGCGGCCCGGCTGGCTATCGCTCCCTTGCAGGACGTGCTGGGTCTGGGCGCAGACGCCCGGATGAACGCACCCGGAACCATGGGAAGCCATAACTGGAGCTGGCGGGTGCGCTGCGAAGCCTTGAACACTCACGTGGCCACCCGGCTGCGAGAACTGACCCATATCTACCGGCGCTGAAACTTTTTCCATTGCATTCAATTTCACTCTTGCCAACCTCCCTTCCTTCGTGTATAATATGAGGGTACGCCGGTGTGATGGAATTGGTAGACGTGACGGACTCAAAATCCGTTCCTGGCGACAGGGTGTGGGTTCGAGTCCCACCACCGGCACCAAAAAACGATGTCCCCCTTGTTGGGGGCATCGTTTTTTTTCGTGACAATAGGACGAGAACCCAGGTTCGATTTAGTGCCCCTTGACGGCTTGTCCGGCTTAGGGGCACTTAATGCATGCGAGCGAAGCGAGTCGCTGTCCCACCACCGGCACCACGTCGCCGCAAGCGCCATATCGCTTGCGG
>JAZNTL010000028.1:0-16172 GCA_045591745.1 Lawsonibacter sp. | reverse complement strand
AGAAGGGTCTGCTGCATCCTCTGACCTGGACCCTGAAGGAAAAGTCCGAGATGATCAACCTGTGGACTCCTGCCGAGGGCGAGCCCAAGGCCGGCGTTATCGTCGGCTATCCCACCTCCTACACCACTGCCGGCGACCCCGATGTCCTGCAGTACGAGCCGCTGCCCCCTCTGGAGGGTTCCTTCATTCCCCAGCGCGCTGTTCTGGGTACCAAGAACCACTTCATCACCACCGACTGCCGTGACTTTGACACCGCTGCCGAGTTCCTGATGGCCTTTGCCGACATGGAAGTAGGCCGCGCCTGCCGCCGCGGCGAGCGGGGCGTGGACTGGGAAGAGGATATTGACCGCACCTCCGGCATGCCCATGGTCCGCGTGATTAATGATGCTTACAGCCAGCCTACCGACAAGACCTGGGCCTGCACCGGTCCCATTGTTGGCTGGATGGGTGAAGGTTCTCCCTGGTCCGGCGGCAGCTTTGGTGAAAAGAGCGCGGAAGCGAACGACCCCAACAGCCACCGTCCCGGCCTGCTGGGCAAGATCGTGAAGGCCAACGTCCCCTATGCGCAGGAGCATAACCCCGATAAGATCTTTGAGTTTGCCGTGTACTCCTGGGATGAGACCGAGGAAAACGGCAACCGCATGCCCGAGATCAAGACCTATGTGAAGGAGGCCCGCGCCAAGTTCGCTGTGGGTCAGCTGGATATCGACAACGACAGCCACTGGCAGGATTACATCAATACCATCGAGAGGATGGGTATTGACATCCTCATCGAGAACACCCAGGCTGCCGTGGAGCGCATGAGCAAGTAATTATCTCTGTCATCAGGTTGCGGGCTTAGCCTCCCCCGACTTGGTGACTGTCCCGGAAGGGCTGTCCAAAACAGCCTTTCCGGGACTTATGCGCCGATTGCTGGAAGAAATTTCCTGCCCAAACGAAACGCACGTTCCTTTGGGGTAGCGACCCCAAGGAACAAGCGCTTTTTGACGTCTAAAAGCACAAGAAGTCAGTAGCGTACCGGCATACGACTACGGTACAATAAAAGAAGACTGTGGGATGTGTTGCTGCGCACATCCCAAGGGAAATTGCAGCGTAAAAACAGGAGGCAACAGTATGAAAAACAAACTGAGCAAGTTCCTTGCCCTGGCACTGGGACTGGTGCTGATCGTGTCCATGCTGCCCGCTGTGTCGGCCAACAACGACCAGCTGCGCAACATGATCGTGGGCCAGACCCAGAAGTATATGGATCTGACCTACACCATCGACACCCGCGTGGCCAGAGCCGACATCTCCGGCGACGAGGCTCGCATGGCCGCCTATCACGAGGGCGGTATCCTGCCCATCGCCTACTTCGAGTACAACCGTATCAAGTTCCCCATCAAGGGCGTGATGATGGATGCCAACGGCGGTACCTACGAGGCGTTTGAGGCGTCCATTGACCACAGCATCAACAAGATCGAAAAGGATCACACCGTGGATTTGGACGGCAAGACCCCCAAGTACGGTGACATTCCCGGCCCCACCGCCAACACTCAGCCGGAAAAGGCAGCTCTGTATGTGGGCTTTGACATGAACTCCTTCCTGATGGACCTGGTGTCCCGCGTGACCCCCAACGCTCCCACCTCTGTGAAGGAAGCGCTGACCAGTGACGCGCTGGTGGCCCTGATGGACGGCGCCAATCTGAGTGCCATCAACTCCAAGTCCGCCATCCGGGACAATGCCGCAGCCAAAGCCGCTTACGGCAAGCTGAACAAGGGCGACCTGCTGCTGGCCTGGGACAATGAGGCCGAGGCTGCCAAGGCCGCCAAGGTCCACGTCATGGTGGTCAAGGAGGTCTCCGGCGATCAGGTGACCGTCATGTACCCCGGTTACAGCCAGCCTGTCTACACCTTCCGCTGCGACACGTGCGGTGCGCTGGACTACGAGGGCCCCACCTCCGGTGCTACCCCCAAGCACATCACCTCCAACAGCTATTACCGCTTCAAGAACCTGCACAGCCACAAGGAACTGGATCCCACCACCACCTGTAAGGGCCGCTGGCAGTGCGTGACCGCCACCACCTGGCGCACCGAGACCGTCAGCTACGACGACCTGCTGACCAATGGCGTTCCCCACGGCAGCAAGGGCTACCTGCCCTATACTCTGGCTGCCTACACCAACGGCAGCCCTGACGTGTCTGTGAAGGGTACTTCCTCCGCTACCGAGGCGACCATCAGCGGCGGCTTTGCCGCCAAGGTAAGCTCCAACTATCGTCTGATTGCTGTTGAGGCTGTGCTGACCGCTGACAACGGCACCGTGCAGCGCTTCCACAGCTTCGTTAACGGCTGGAAGAATTGGGAGTATGATTACAGCGATCCCGCCCTGGATCTGGCCCTGATGGACAGCAAGCCCGGCAAGTATAAGCTGGAGCTGTACGCCCAGAGCGGCCCCGCCGATGCCAACGGTATCGTTCCCAGCAATCTGGCTTACTCCATGGAATTTAATCTGGCCAGTGCTGCGGTCAAGCTGACTTCCGACAAGAAGTTCGCCGCTCAGGGCGAGACGGTCACCGTTTCCCTCAATGCCCAGAAGGAGGGCATGACCGCCTTCAAGACCGTGGTGTCCTACGATGCCAAGGTTCTTGAATTTGATGTCCAGGCCAGCAAGAAGGCCAGCCCCAACGTGACCTTTACCGATAACGGTGTGGACGCTGTGGCCATCCGCTATGCCGGCCCCGCACTGAAGGCCAACACCGTTCCCGTTAAAATGTACTTCACCGCCAAGCGTACCGGTGACCGCGCCGTGAAGGAGGCAGACGTGACCCCCTTCAAGATGCTGGAGCTGGATACCTCTACCAAGGCCGACGCCACCGACGCTCAGCTGGTGCCCGACCGTGCCGACGGTCTGGCCAATCTCGCTGTGGGCTACAACACCCTGCTGTACAAGAACTACGTGGGTGACAACGACCTGCTGCTGGTATTCTTCTCTGACAACGAAGTCGCACTGTACCAGAAGACTGAGCTGCCCATGCTGTACGATGGTAAGCTCATGGAAGAGGTCACTCAGGCCCACTACCTGCTGGACGGTGTGCCCTGGCTGATGTGCTTCGGCCACATCGGCCCCAACCTGGACCCCGCACTGCTCTCCGAGGACGAGTCCGAGAGCCCCACCCTCAGCCCCGAGATCGTGTATTGGGCCGAGGCCAATCTGGACGTGAATGAGTCCGGCTTTACCGACATCAGCGATGCCCAGATGATCGCCAACATCTACAACGGAAAGCTGCCCTTGGAGGGCAACGTGATCAAGTGGCTGCGTGCCGACGTGAACCGCGACGGCAAGGTGGACGTGAAGGACCGCAACCAGCTGCTGGACAGCCTGTTTAACTGAGAGGAGGAGTGACGACTATGAAAATGAAGTTCGTTTCCCGTGTGATGGCCGCCGCTCTGACGCTGGCCATGCTGCTCCCCTGTGTGATGACCGCTCCCATCTCCGCCGCTGAGGAGACCAAGGACCCTGCGATGTACACCATCTGGAGCTACACCCCCAAGCACAATGACGCTGCCCGTGAGCAGTTCATCAACCAGCAGTTCCCCAGCAACATCCGCATGGAATATTCCGCCAAGTCCAGCAACTATAACTACTCCTATTACTATGTCCGCTCCAAAGACTTCTACACCCCCGAAGGCCCCAGAGTCTTTATGGCCCAGGAGATGGCGGGCGGATTCCGCCCCGCCGTGTGGTCGGGCAGCATGAACTCCAACACCGCGGTCAACGGCGTGCCCTACCGCCTGACCGACGGCGGCCAGATCAAGATGCTGGAAAACCTGAAGTTTGAGCTGGGCGCTGTGGAGTACCCCATTGTCACCCGCGGTATGGGTGCTCTGAATATTGCCTTTGACTATCTGGCCGGCGACGGTGTTCAGGGTAACCTGTGGTCCGAGGATGAGATGCGCGTTTTTGTCTCTCTGGACGGCGAGACTTACCTGCCCGACGGCGTGGGCATCCGCAGCCACAAGCTGATCGGCGGCGGCCGTACCGACCGTGCCCGCAGCAAGGGCAACGTGGTGGGATTCCATCTGGAGACCGAGAACCTGCTGGATATCCCCGGCCTGCCTGAGAACGCCCGTATCCAGCGCATCAAGATCCACATGGCCGATGACGACAGCACCTACGCCAAAGGCATCAACCTGGGCGCGCTGGAGCTGAATGCCTACAACACCAAGGCCGACTTTGAGCGCCTGGTTCCCAAGAAGGAACGTCCCTTCCTCCACGTGGGTGAGGACGTGATGCGCCAGATCGTCATTGACGAGGGCGAGCGCTTCGCCAGCGTCGAGTGGACCACCGATTACACCGTTCACACTATTACCGGCAAGAACAACATGCCCCATCACCCCGGCTACCTGTACAAGGGCGCGGTGTATACCCAGCTGGGTGACAGCAGCCGCGAGTGGCTGGAAGCCAACATCAAGGACGGTAAGTGGATCGGCGGCTACGGCCAGGACAACTCCGCCGGTACCGACTGCCAGAACTTTGTGTTTAACTGCGTGTCCCGCGTGTCCCCTGCTATGGGCTGGGCCTGTCAGTACACCGCCGGTCAGCCCGGTCTGGTCCTGCTGGGCAAGGACTTCCTGCACATCCCTGACGGCGTGCTCTACCACACTGATCTGGACTGTGTCGAGGTGAACAGCCAGCAAGATATCTTTAAGTCCTATGCGCTGGCCAAGCCCGGCGACCAGTCTCTGGCCTACGGCCCCAAGGCCCCCGGTCACGTGCGCGTGGTGGCCAGCAACCATACCGTCTATAATGCCGACGGCACCATTGACGGCAAGAACAGCTACATCCAGCACACCGAGCAGGCCATGTACCCCTACTACAACATCTTGCTGGCCGACGGCACCGAGACCCGCGTCAGCGCCGCCGGCGCCAACGGCTGGGACGAGGTGCAGGAGTATGTGGCCAAGAACCCCGGCTCCAAGATCCTGTACGGCCACGCCTCTATGAGCGGCAGATCCCCCAACAGCGGCAAGCATACCTACGAGAACCTGTGGAAGAACTACTACACCATCCACACCAACAAGTACTATCTGGAAGGCAACATCATGCTGGAGGACGTGGAGATCCTGCTGTGCCCCAAGTCCACCACCGAGCCCATTGAGAAGTCCGGTGTGTCCATTGCCTTCTCTTCCAACTACATCTACGTGAGCTACGACGTGCTGCTGGAGGACCTGTCTACCGGCGAGAAGCTGTTTGACTACAAGTACATCTTCAACGAGCAGAACGACGCTGCCCGCGGTGTGTACTCCAACGATCAGCTGGACGGCATCCTGAAGGGCCTGACCAACGGCAAGTACCGTCTGTCCTTCACCCTGCATTCCGGCCCCTTCACCGCCATTGGTCAGTCCAAGGTGCCTGCCACCACCGAGAGCTATGAGTTCACCATTACCGACAACGCGCCTGCCGATCAGGTGACTGTGAGCGGCCCCGCTTCCGCCACTAAGGGTCAGACCGTGGAGGTGCTGGTCAACTCCGCCAATGCCATTGACGCTGCCGACGTGGACGTGAAGTTCGACACCGAGGCTCTGACCTTTGTCAAGGCCCAGCAGACCGACAACGTGTTTGCTCGCAGCAACGGTGGTATCGTTGCTATCAAGGCCGCGGATGCCGGTGTGACCGCCGGCGGCACTCTGACCAAGCTGACCTTCACCGCCAAGAAGGACATCGCCAAGCTGGACGACGTGGTTCGTGTGAAGAGCGCCACGGTATCCACTGCCGAGGGTGCAGTGAACAACGGGGTCAAGGCCATCGCCGGTACGGATGCCAGCGCCACCATCAACTTTGGTGACGTGCATGAGAATGCCTGGTATCACGACGCGGTGGGCTATGCCGTGGAGAACGGTGTTATGAGCGGTTACAATGCCGCCACCTTCGGTCCCAACGACAAGCTGTCCCGCGCCATGGTGGTGCAGGTGCTCTATAACCACGAGAACAAGCCCGTGGAGAGCAGCGAGAACAAGTTCCCCGACGTCAAGGCGGAGGATTGGTACTTCAACGCTACCCGCTGGGGCGCTGCCAAGGGTGTGGTCAGCGGTTACGGCAACGGCACGTTCGCTCCCAACAACAACGTGACTGTGGAGGAGATCGCCGTGATCCTGCACAACTACTCCGGCAAGCCTTCCGGTTCCGGTGGCCTGGCCGGTGTGGGCAAGTACGACGACTGGGCTGCCGGTGCCCTGCAGTGGGCTGTGGCCAACGGTGTGCTGAAGAACGTTCCCTTCACCAACGCCACCGAGACTGCTACCCGCGCTCAGACCGCCCAGATGCTGATGAACTATCTGAGCAAGTAAACCATATGAAAACAAACCCCCCTTGCACCTGCAGGTGCAAGAGGGCTTTGTTTTGATGAGAGGTATTCTGCCCGATAAGGGAAGGAGGGTGAGACGCACAAACGACTGCAAATACTTTACTTTTAAAGTGGAATGTGGTAGGATTTTTTTGAAATTTCTTGAAATTTCCGATTTGCAAGAGGAAAACAGCTTTACAGGCGCAGAGGAGGGAGAACATGGCGTGGATCGCAGCTGGCTTACTTGTCGTCATCCTGACGTATTTGGCGCTGGAACGGCGCCATGCTCTTCAGAACCGAAAAAAACTGCAGCATGTGATCCATGTAAACGGGATCCGGGGAAAGTCCACGGTCACCCGCCTGATCGATGCGGGGCTTCGCGCCGGCGGCTTCAGGGTGTTTTGCAAGACCACCGGAACGGTCCCCATGATGATCGGGACAGATGGTGTTGCCCGGCCTCTGCGCCGGCACGGGCGTGCCAACATCCGGGAGCAGCTTGACGTGCTCCGTCTGGCGGCGCGGGATGATGCCCAAATTCTGGTCTTGGAATGTATGGCGGTAGACCCTGCCCTGCAGCGTGTGACCCAGCATGAAATGGTGCGGGCTGACATCGGGGTCATTACCAATGTGCGTCTGGACCATACCGCGGAAATGGGGGAGACACTGGAGAAAATTTGCGACTCCCTGTCCAACACCATACCGAAGGATGGGGTTTTGTTTACGGCGGAGGAGCGGTTTTTTTCTCAGCTGGCCCGCAATGCAGAGCGTGTTGGCTGCCGGACGCAGCCGGCCCGGCCCCAAGGGGATGAGCCGGAGTTTGATTTTCCGGAAAACCTGGCTCTGGCATTGGAGGTCTGCCGTTATTTGGGTGTTCCGAAAGAAACCGCGCTGAGGGGGATGCTCCATTACCAGCGGGACCCCTATGCCCTGTCTTTGTACCGCTTGCCCGGTGGCGGGCTCTTTGTCAACGGTCTGTCCATCAACGACCCTCAGTCCACCCGGCTGGTATTTGAGCGGCTGGCAAAACGGTTTGGCTGGGACAGCGGGGATCTTATCCTTCTGATCAATAACAGGCCGGACCGGGGCTACCGCACGGAGCATATGGTCATGGTGGCGCAGGCATTGCAGCCCGATCAGGTGTGGTTGATGGGCGCGTCTCAGACAACGGCGGGCCGGACCATCCTGAAAAAGGCGCCCCGGATCGAGATGCATCGTTTTTTCCGGGCCGGAGATCTGCCGCTGGATCAGATTCCTCAGGGCAAGGTGGTCTTTGCGGTAGGAAACGTGGCCGGACCGGGTCACGAAGTAATGAGACGCGTGAGAGAGGAGGGAGAGGAATATGTACCATGAGGTCGTGCTTGCCGGCGTGGCCGTCAGTCTGCTTTTTTCTGAGCTGACCGGACTGTCCCCGGCGGGACTGGTCGTCCCGGGATATATTGCGCTCTCCCTTCAGACGCCGCGGCGGGTGATCTATACCCTGCTGATCGCTATGCTGGCGTGGGGAGTCGCCCGCCTGCTGGAGCGCTGGATGATCTTGTACGGCCGGCGGCGCTTCGCGGTTTTGATCCTGCTGTCCTTTGTGCTCAATGAGGTGATCGTGGGAGTGGGGCTCCTTCCCTATGACCCGGGGATGATCGGCGTACTGGTGCCGGGGATCATTGCCAACGAAGTGGAAAAGCAGGGGGTGTTGAAATCCCTGCTGTCTCTGGCTGTTGTGGTGGGCATTCTGGTGCTGTTGATGATGTGGCAGGGAATGAGGGTGTTTCCTGTATGAGAAAGAAGGAAAACACCATTCTTCGCCTTGTAGCGGCAGTTCTGGCGCTGCTGACGGTGTCTGTGTTGCTGACCCATCAAAGCGCGACCCTGGGTCCAAACGAGTATTATCAGATCCAGGTGGATGCCGCCCGGCGGTTGGAGCAATACTTTGCGGCGGTGCGGGGCTACAAGGAAGAACTGGACATCCCGCTGAGCGAGGATGACATCCACAGGACCGGTATGATCGGACCGCCTTACACCGGGATCACCACCACCTCAGGTGCGTTGGAGGCCAAACGAACGACTGCATGGCCCGACATGGCGGCGCTGTGTGTGCGTATGCTGTTTGAGGCAGGGGTGAGCCCGGGAGACACCGTGGGAGCGGGCTTTTCCGGCTCTTTTCCCGGAATGAATCTGGCTGTGGTGGCGGCCTGTGAAAGCATGAATGTAGAACTGATCTGCATCAGCTCTGTGGGTGCGTCTACATATGGAGCGAATAACCCGGAACTGACTTTCCCGGAAATGATGTATCGATTGAAACAGGATGGGCTGATCGATACGGGGAGCGCGGCTGTGACCATGGGTGGTCATCGAGATGTTGGCTCAGATATGGACGAAGAACTGGCCGGTCAAATCAGGCGGCGGCTGACCGATTTGGGGCTGCGCTTGGTGGAGGAGGCTGATTTTCAGGCGAACCTGAACCTGCGGGAGGCGCTTTATCTGCAAGAGGGGCCCATCAACTGTTTCGTGGCGGTGGGAGGAAATCTGACCTCTCTGGGTCAGGGCGAGGCGGGAGTGTCTCTTGGACAGGGCGTGCTCCGCCCGGAAAGGACCTTGCGGATCGATGCGTCCAGCGGCTTGGTACAGCGCTATCTTGCCCGGGGGATCCCGGTCATCAACCTGCTGAATATCAAGAAGCTCATGGCCGACTACAGCATGCCCTACGATCCGGTCCAATGGCCCTCCATCGGACAATCAGCTGTATACAGCCACGTTCGCTATGAAAGAAGCTGGATCTTCCTGGGGCTGGGCGGGACGGCAGTGCTTTTGTGCCTTTGCCTGTGGGTGCGGCGGGGAAAGCAAGACACATTGAAAGAAGCAAAGCGAAAAGGGTGAAACACCATGTCAGACAAAGAACTGAAGATTTTGATGATCGATGACGACGAACAGAGCCTTCGTTCGCTTTGTGCTGCGTTCCGGTCTCTGGGCTGGGGATTCGTTTCCGCAAAAGATGCGGCCACAGGACTGGAACTGTTCCACGCAGAAAATCCTGATCTGGTGCTTGTCGGCCACAATCTGCCCGGTATCAACGGGATCAAAGGGGTCGAGATGATCCGCAAGCTGGATGCCGAAGTGCCTGTCATCGGTTTTTCCACCGAGGAAAATCAGGAGGTGGCAAACAGCTTTTTTGAGGCGGGTGCCAGTGATTTTACGCTGAAACCCATTAAAGCGCTGGATATCATCAGCCGCATCCGGCTGCACATCAGGCTGCTTGAAAGCAACAAACGATGGAACGATAAGGACGAGGTTCGAGTGCAGGTCCCGAAGGCGAAAGGGATCGGTTCGGTTACGCTGGAATTGATTCAGAGTGCCTTCCGAACAAATGCTGAGTACATCACAGTTGAGACCATCGCCGAACGGACCGGACTTGCTTATCAGACGACTTACCGTTATTTGCAGCATATGGCCTCGCAAGAACTGGTAGAGGTTTGCCAGAACTACGGAAAGGTTGGCCGACCCAAACAAAAATACCGCTTAAAGCAGCAACGCAGTCCAGTTTAAAAAGGAAAGGGAGAAGGGCAATGAAGTGGCACGGCAGGCTGTTGTTTTTGATCGTTTCGGCGCTTTGCCTTTTGCTGGCAGGCTGTGGAAAACAGGAACTGGATACAGACCCGGCGCAGTGGCGGCTGGATGATTTTGAAAGCTGCTTTGAGCCGCGGTTTCAAACGGAAAAGGAAGAATACTTGCTGTTGGAGGGAACACCCGAGGAGAACACCGCCCAAATTCTGAGAGGGAAAGAGGACGGCCCCACGGTCTACGTTGTAGCCGGAGTTCACGGCGATGAGACGGCAGGATGGCTGGCGGGCAATCTTTTGAAGCAGGCCACGCTGAAGGCAGGGACGCTCCATATTCTCAGTCCCGCCAACACCTACGGTGCCGGGCAGAATCAGCGCAAGACCCAGTCCGGCCGGGACTTGAACCGAAACTTTCCGGGAAACTCCGACGGCTGGGACGCCGAGCGTATCGCAGCTTCCATCTATGCAGACATTCGGGCTGCGCAGCCGGAGTTGGTTCTGGATCTGCATGAGGCCGTCGCCAAGGAGGACGACTATGAGGCTTTGGGGGCGAACTACGATGCCTTGGGCAACTCCCTGATCTGCCAGTCCTTGGATGGGATCGGAGAGCTGGTGCTTGACGCGCTGTTGGATTCCGAGGCGGGGGAGCTGTGTTCCGGCGGCCTTACCCTGTACGGCTCGCCTCCGGCGGGGAGCTTGAACCGTGTGGTGACAGAGGAACTGGGCATTCCTGTCATTACCGTGGAAACTTTGCGTACCGAGCCGCTGGCACGGCGGGTACAAAACCAGCTGGAACTGGTGGAGTTTGTGCTGAAGCACTATGGAATGCGATGAGCCCACCCACAGGAACAGAGGAAGAAAAGCAGGTACGGGAAACGGACGGTTTCTTCCGTACCTGCTTTTTATTATATCGTTCTCACAAGCGGAGATAAATATGAGAAAAAATTGACTGGCTCATAGTTCGAAAAGTATAATTTACATATATCATGCAGTTCGGATTGTTGCGCTTTGAACAAAAAGCAAGAAAAATGGGATGTCTTTTCCGGGCTGTGGATATAAAGAATCCCAAAAATTAGGAGGTAAAAAGATGAAAAAGGTTTTGGCGCTGATCCTGGCTATGGCCATGGCACTGTCCCTGGTCGCCTGCGGTTCCGATCCCGCAGGATCCACTTCCGCTGAGGACGAGATCTGGTCCTCTACCGACGAGAACGGCAACCTGAAACTGACCGAGCGTGACGATGTCGGCGAGAACGGCATGGTCACCACCGCCAACGTGTATGCCACGATGGCCGGTCTGGAAGTTCTGGAGCAGGGCGGTAACGCGGTTGACGCCGCTATCGCTATCTCTTATGCTCTGGGCGTCTGCGAGCCCAACGCTTCCGGCCTGGGCGGCGGCGGCTTTATGAACATCCATATGGCTGATGGCAGCGAGCTGGTCATCGACTACCGTGAGGTCGCTCCCATGGCTCAGGATGCCTACACCTGGCTGGACGAGACCGGCGCCGTCAAGAACAACGGCACTGCTAACTCTGTCGGCGGTCTGGCCACCGGCGTTCCCGGCACCGTTGCCGGTCTGGAGTACGCTCTGGAGAATTACGGCTCCGGCAAGCTGACCCGTCAGCAGATCATGCAGCCCGCCATCGACATGGCCCGGGAGGGCTACAAGGCTGGCGGCACTCTGGTTGGCGCTATGAACGACTACTATGACTACATGGTCACCGATTACAAGGTCCTGGGCAACTACTACCTGAAGGACGGCATGCCTTACGAGATCGGTGATGTCATCACCAACGAGGATCTGGCCAAGACTCTGGAGCTGATCGCTAAGGGCGGCAAGGACGCTTTCTATACCGGCGAGGTCGCTCAGGCCATCGTTGACACGGTCGCTTCTTACGGCGGCGTGCTGTCTCTGGAGGATCTGGCTTCTTATGAGCCCGCCATCCGTGAGCCTGTTAAGGGCACCTACCGCGGCTACGAGATCGTTTCCTGTCCTCCTGCTTCCTCCGGTGGTACTCACATCGTTGAGGTGCTGAACATCCTGGAGAACTATGACATGAAGGCTCTGGGTGTCAACACCGCTGAGTCTATCCACCTGTGGTCCGAGGCTCTGAAGGCCTGCTTCGCTGACCGCGGCGCTTACATGGCTGATACCGCTTTTGCCGATGTGCCTCTGGCTGGTCTGACTTCCAAGGAATATGCCAAGACCATCGCTGACAAGATCACCAACGAGTCTCAGTCCTGGAATGCCGGCGAGCCCGGCGCCTACGAGGGCAACTCCACCACCGCTTACTCCGTGGCTGACAAGGACGGCAACATCGTTTCCGTTACTCAGACCATCGAGTGCTTCTGGGGCTGCAAGATCGCCATCGACGGCTACGGCTTCATCATGAACGACCAGCTGCACGACTTCGACACCAACCCCGAGTCCGTTAACAAGCTGGAAGGCGGCAAGAAGCCCCTGTCCTCCATGTCTCCCACCATCGTTCTGGATGCTGAGGGCAATGCCTTCATGTCTCTGGGCTCTCCCGGTGGCCTGCGCATTTGGCCCACCGTCGCTCAGGTCATCTCCAACGTCATTGACCACGGCATGAACATGCAGGACGCCATCGATTGCGCCCGCATCTATGAGCGCGGCAACGCTGACGGTATCTGCTACGAGCCCGCCGGTGAGAATGCTCCCACTGCCGAAGCTCTGGCCGCTCTGGAGGCTCAGGGCCACGCTCTGACTGAGAAGGGCGCCTGGGACCTGTTCTTCGGCGGCTGCCAGGGCATCCTGTTTACCGAGGACGGCATCCAGGGTGGCGCCGATCCTCGCCGTGACGGTAAGGCCATCGGCTTCTGATTTAGATAACCCGATCTTAATTTCATAAACAGCAGCATCGGAGACGGCACCTTATGGAGCCGCCTCCGATGCCAAGTAAATACCTTTTATCCGTTTGTTCAGAAAGGAGAACTCAACCATGAACAAGAAGATTTCCGCCCTGCTGCTGGCTGGCGTCATGATCCTGTCTCTGGCCGCCTGCGGCAGCCAGGGCTCCGCTCCCTCTTCCTCCCCTGCCGCTCCCTCCGGCGAGACTGCCGGCCTGACCGAGGCCTTTGCCGAGACTCCCATCCTGGTCACCTCCGGTGGTCAGAGTGCTGACTATCAGATGGTCGGCACCCTCATGGGCAAGGTCGGTATGGAGTATAAGATCAGCAACCTGGCCACCTCCGCTGACCTGGGCGATGCCAAGACCCTGATCGTTGTTGTTGGCGGTTCTTCCAAGGGCCTGGGCGCTGCAGGTATCGATGCCGATGGCGAGCTGGCTCGTCTGGAGGAGCTGATCGCCGGTGCCAAGGCTGCCGGTCTGTCCATTATTGCCATGCACACCGGCGGCGAGGCCCGCCGCGGCGAGCTGTCCGACAAGTTCATCTCCCCCATCTTCGAGAAGGCTGATTATGCCATCGTGGTCAGCTCCGGTGACGAGGACGGCCTGATGAGCGGTATCTGCTCCGGCAAGGGTATCCCCATGGATTCCATTGACAGCATCAGCAAGGTGGCCACCGTTCTGCCTGCTGCATTTAAGTGATTTTATAAATCCGAAGAATAAGATGAGGGCCGACGCGGTACGTTGGCCCTCATCTACCAAAACAACCGTGGAGGTATTTTGATGAGTATTGAACTGATTACCTTCCTCGTGATGATCGCCGTGTTTCTGCTGGGTTGCTTTGCCGCAAAGCTGCCTGTCAGTATTTCCATGGTGCTCTCCGCGATTTCTGGCGCTCTGGTGGCCGGTCAGGGTATTCCCCTGCGCCACTTGGTCGAGGGTATGTTCTCCTATGTTGACACCATTCTGGTCATTGCCACCGCAATGATCTTTATGAAGGTCATCCAGGAGTCCGGTGCTCTGGACGCCATCGCCTCGGTCATTATCGAGAGATTCCACAAGGTCCCCGCTTTGATGCTGTGCATGATCATGCTGATCATCATGTTCCCCGGCATGATCACCGGTTCTTCCACCGCATCTGTTCTGTCCGCCGGTTCTATCATGGCCCCCGTTCTGATGATGATGGGCGTGCCCATGCTGGAGACCGCGTCTATTCTGGCTATGGGTGGCATTTTGGGCATGATCGCGCCCCCCACCAACATCCCCGCCATGGTCATCGGTGCCGGCATCGACATCCCCTACAGCGGTTTCGGACTTCCCCTGTCTCTGCTGACCTTCCCTCTGGCCGCCCTGTTTGTTCTGATGCTGGGCTATAAGTACGTCAAGAAGATGAACTTCCTGGAGGTGCAGGCCAAGCTGAATACCGAGTCCCGCAAAAAATTTGGACTCAAGGTGTACATCCCCCTGGTGCTGGCCATCGTGCTGATGGTCCTGACCAAGCTCGTCCCTGCGTTCTCTATTGGTATGCCTCTGGTGTTCCTGATCTCTGCCGTGGTGGGTTGCTTCACCGGCTACAAGATCAACCTGCTGAAGGTGTCCAAGGACTCTGTCAACAGCGTCCTGCCCGTTATGGGTATCCTGATGGGCGTTGGTATGTTCATCCAGATCATGACTCTGACCGGTGTGCGCGGTTTTATCGTTACCACCTGTATGAGCCTGCCTGCGTGGGCCCGCTATATTGCCATCGCCATCTCTATGCCTCTGTTTGGCGCCGTTTCTTCCTTCGGCTCCGCCAGCGTGCTGGGCGTTCCCTTCCTGCTCACCTTCCTGGCTCAGGACGAGATCATCGTGGCCTCTGCCCTGTCCCTGATCGCCGGTCTGGGCGATATGATGCCCCCCACCGCACTGGCCGGTATCTTTGCCGCTCAGGTCGTTGGCATGGAAAAGTATACCCCCGTTTTGAAGAAGTGCTTGGTCCCCTGTCTGATCATCATTGTTTGGGGCCTGATCTTCATTGCCGGCGCCAACATCCTTGAGCCGTTCATCATTCTCGGTTAATCGGAAGGAGCGAGCAAGAATGATCACTATTATTTATCGACTGATCGTCGTCTTTGTCATCGGTTTGGTGGGCTGGAATCTCTTTACCGAAAAGAAGCTCACCTCGCAGATGAACTGTGCTATGGTTTTGATCCCCCTGGTTCTGCGCGCCCTGATGATCAAGTAAGGAGGGTGAACATGACTAAGAAGAATTACATTTCTGCAGCCATTTGTCTTGCTGTGTCTGTGGCCATCATGATCAGCACCAGCATCAACTTCCTGGCCGCCCGTGAAGTCCCGCTGCCTGAGCATGGTCCCAGCGTGGTCGAGGTTAAGATGCTTTCCGACTGGTTCGACGGACTGAAAGACACCAATGGCGATACTCCCGTCTACGTTTTGAAGGGAGAAAAGGAGGGTGGCTCCGCTCTGGTCCTGGGTGGCACCCATGCCAACGAGCCCTCCGGCTACATGGCCGCCATTACCTTTATTGAGACCGCTGTTGTTGATGCGGGTACCATCTATGTGATCCCCTACACCAACCGAAGCGCTATGACCCACAACGACCCCGGCGAGGGTAATCTGCAGTACTTCACTCTGCCGACCAAGAGTGGCGATCGTACCTTCCGCTTTGGTTCCCGCGCCACCAATCCCATTGACCAGTGGCCCGACCCCGATGTCTACGTCCACTATCCCTCCAATCAGCAGCTGTCCGGCTCCGAGACCCGCAACATCAACCGCGGCTATCCCGGTCGTGCCGACGGCAATCTGACGGAGCGGATGGCTTACGGTGTGGCGGAGCTGATCCGTACCGAGGATGTGGGCATCACCTTCGATCTGCACGAGGCCTCCCCTGAGTACCCCGTCATCCACGCTACGGTTGCTCACCAGGACGCAATGGACATTGCTTCTGAGGGCTGTATCAACCTGCTGCTCAGCGGCATTGATATGTCTCTGGAAGTGTCTCCCACCAACTTCCATGGCTTGACCCACCGCGAGCTGGGCGACTACACCGATACCATGGCCATTCTGATGGAGACCGCCAATGCCTCTCAGGGCCGTTTGCGCGGGGCAACCACCCGGGAGCAGGTTCTGGGCGGCATCGACCGTTTCTATGTCATCAATGAGGGCTTGGGTATGCTGTATGTGCCCTATGACGAGACCGGCCATCCCATTGAGGAGCGCTGCGGCCGTCATCTGCAGGGCGTTTATGAGTACATCGCTGCTTATAACAACGCCAACCCCGATGATGCGATCCTTTACAGCGGTGTTCCCGGCTATGCCGAACTGTTCCTGGAGGCCGACCCCGCCACTCTGGGCGGCGCCCATCTGGGCAGCTTCCTGAAGTAAGTTCCATTCTCTAACTGACAAAGCGGCCCGCCCGAAAATGCTTCGGGCGGG
>JAZNTL010000027.1:0-11087 GCA_045591745.1 Lawsonibacter sp. | reverse complement strand
CCCTTCGCTTTTTGAAACCTCTTTCATACAGGGGTGTAGCCAAGTGGTAAGGCAAGGGACTTTGACTCCCTCACTCGCTGGTTCGAGTCCAGCCATCCCTGCCAAATCGTCGGTGCGGGCTGCATATCCCTCGCTTTGTCCGGCGGCCAAAGCTCGCTCATTCCGCCGCACCTCCTCTCCAAATCACGACCACTGCGTTGGGTCGTGATTTGGTAAGCCGCCTTCGACGGCAAAAAATGATAACTTGACCCAGTAGCTCAGTCGGCAGAGCACCTGCCTTTTAAGCAGGGTGTCCGGGGTTCGAATCCCCGCTGGGTCACCACGTCGCTGCGGACGACATATCGTCCGCAGCGACTTTTTTGCAAAAGTCACTTCTCACTCATTTTGTCGCAGCTCCTTTCCAAATCGAACCCGCTTCGCTGGGCTTCGATTTGGTTTTGGCAAGGCTTTTGGCTCACAGCATCTATAGTGTTGGGTTATCACAATAAAAAAGCACTGCCTTATGGCAGTGCTTTTTTATTGATTATTCTGGGATGAGAACCCTTGGGTTCGATTTATTGCTCCTTATCGGCTACGCCGAGATGCATGCGAGCGCAGCGAGTCGTAATCCCCGCTGGGTCACTAAAACGCGGGAAAGCGTTTTTGCGCTTTCCCGTGTTTTTTTTGTTTACACGAATCTATCAGATATTCAGATGCATAGGCTCATCCCGGAAAATCCGGGCATCCATATGTTTCACATCTTTGATGACGGGTACAAATCCCATCTGATCCAGCACATCTTTTTGCAGATCCACACCGGGGGCGATTTCGGTCAGTTCCACACCCTCTCGTGCCAGGCGGAATACGGCTCGCTCTGTAATATAGAGCACCTGCTGCCCCTGTTCCCGGGCATATTCACCGGAGAAGGTAACCTGTTCCACCCGCTCCAGGAACTTTTTAACCTTACCCTCGTTACTGATCTGCAGTTTGCCGTCACAGACACACTCTTTCAGGCCGCCCGCCGTAAAGGTGCCGCAGAACACCACCTTTCGGGCATTCTGGGTGATATTGATGAATCCTCCGCAGCCCGCAATTTTGGGCCCAAATTTGGACACATTGATGTTGCCATCACGATCCATCTGGGCCAGACCCAAAAAGGCCACATCCAAACCACCACCGTCATAAAAGTCAAACTGCGCTGGCTGATCCAACACGCAGTCCGGGTTGGTGGTCACACCAAAGTCCTTGCCACCGGCAGGGATACCGCCAATGGTACCCGACTCAGTGGTTAGCACCATACCCTGCAGTCCCTCTTCCGCCGCCACGGCGGCCACACCCTCCGGCATTCCGATGCCCAGATTCACGATGGCATTGGGCACCAGTTCCATAGCCGCACGGCGGGCAATGACCTTGCGCTCGTCCAAGGTCAGCGGGGTTAGAGAATCCACCGGAACACGGCACTCGCCGGAGTAGGCGGGGTTATAATAGGTACCGAACGTTTGGCCATGATTTTCCTCCTGAGCAACCACCACGGCATCCACATAGATACCGGGCAGTTTGACCAGGCGGGGATCCAACGTACCGTACTCCACCACCTTCTTCACCTGAACGATCACTTTGCCTCCAGAGTTCTTAGCCGCCTGGGCCACGGCCAGTCCCTCTGCCAACACACCCTCGTGTTCCATGGTGCAGTTGCCCATGGTGTCGGCATAGGTGGCACGAATGATAGCCACGTTAACGGGCACGGCCTTATAAAGCAGTTTCTCTTCGCCGTTTATGGTCAGCAACTGCACCAGATCCTCGCTCTGGCGGGCCAGATCGTTGAGTTTGCCTCCCTCCAGTCTGGGATCCACATAGGTCTTCAGGCCCACATGAGTCAGCACACCGGGCTTGCCGGCGGCAATATCACGAAACAGGTGAGAAATCACACCCTGAGGCAGGTTATAGGCCGCCAGTTTGTTCTCCAGCGCCAGTTTCTGCAACCGGGGCGCAAGACCCCAGTGTCCACCAATGACCCGGGCCACAAGGCCCTCTTCACCCAAATGGTTCATACCGCGGCTAACGCCGTCTCCCTGCCCTGCCGCATACATGATGGTCAGACCGCAGGGGTGTCCGGTCTCCAGAAACACCTGTCCCAGAGTCATGCTAATTTCCTCGGCGTGGGCTGCCCCCACAAAGCCGCTATAGCCGACTGTCATACCATCTTTTATGTAGGCATTGATTGCCTCGCGGGCACTCATCACTTTCATTTGTATGCTCCTCCGGGCTTACAGCCGCATGCCGCCATTGACCGCCAGCACCTGTCCGGTAACATAGGACGCCTCGTCGCTGACCAGAAACAGCGCTGCATTGGCAATTTCCTCAGGCTGGCCCAGCCGTTTGAGCATGGTCATACCGGCAAACTTGTCCAACAGATCCTGAGGAACGGTTTTGAGCATATCCGTCATGGTATAGCCGGGGGCAATGCAGTTCACTCGGACGGCGGCGCCCTTACGTGCAAATTCCTTGGCCCAGGTTTTGGTCAGGCCGATGACACCCGCCTTTGCCGCGGCGTAGTTCGCCTGGCCGATGTTGCCGTACTCGCCCACCACAGAGGAAATGTTGACGATGGCACCGCTGCCCTTCTCTTCCATCTGGGGACCGATGTAGCGGGTCAGATTAAACAGGCCCTTCAGATCCACATCGATCACGATGTCCCACATCTCATCCGTCATCTTCCGGGTCATAGCATCCCGGGTGATGCCTGCATTGTTGACCAGAATATCGATCTTCCCGTATTTCTCCATAACACTCTCAAAGAATTTATGGCAGCCTTCGCTGTCGGTGATGTTCAGAGAGTAGTACTCCACATTCGGTACCTCGTAGGTCATCTCGCCCATATCAACAGCGATAACCGTTGCCCCTTCTTTTGCAAACAGCTGGCACATACACGCACCCAACCCTCTGGCACCACCGGTGACTACAGCAACTTTTCCGTTCAAACGCATAATCATTTCCTCCCTGATTTTTAATGTTTGGGGGACTGCTGGTTTTTCCCAACTCCATCTTATAGGAACACCTGATATGATACAAATGCATATTATATTGACTATCTATGTTTTTTTGCTATACTTGAAAGAGACACATGGAGGCGAAAATGGATGGATATTCAGCACATTAAATATTTTTTGGCGGTGGCAGAGTGTGAGAGTTTTTCCCGCGCCGCAGAAAAACTGTATGTAACCCAGCCGATCCTCAGCCGCTGCATCCGAAATCTGGAGGAAGAACTGGGCTCGTCCCTGATTATTCGCAGCAGCAGATCATTTGCGCTGACCGATACAGGGAAAGTGCTCTATCAGTACGGTGCACAACTTGTGGAGCAATATCAGGATATTTATCGGCGCATCCATGATATCCGTTCCTCCGAAGAGGGAGAGGTCCGCATTGTTTGCCCCGGGGTGCTTCTGGATATGTACTTCCCCAAACTGATTACCCAGTACCAAAAAGAGCATCCCAATGTCAAGATTACCATTCGTGAACGCGAGTCGAGACCTACTGCGGCAACCATTCTCAGCGGAGACGCCGATTTGGGTCTTGTGATGATCCCCGTTGAAAACCAAGCGGACCTTAACGTATATCACGTCATTACGGATGAAGTGCAGGTGGTGGTTCCTGAAGCGCACCCCTTCGCAAAGCACCCCTTTATCCACATCCGTGATTTGCAGGATGTCAATATTATCACCTATAACAGCAATGCCACCCTCCACAACACCTTTGTGCAGTTGTGTCAAGAGCAAGGGTTTTCTCCGACCCTTGCATGCCAGAGTCTGATGCCCAATTTCATTCTGGAGATGATCTCCTATGGACGGTGTATCGGCGTGATCCCCGCCCCTATTTGCAAACAATTTCAATCCGAAGGTCTTGTTTCCATTCCTATTCGCCCAAAGTTTCCCTGGGTGATCGCACTCATCACCAAAAAAGGCCACTATATGTCCCACGCAGCACAAAGTTTTCTGTCCTTTGCGCAAAAGCATTTTCAGCATCTCCATCGGAGCCCGTCCCAATAAGGACACAAGGACTGTGCATTCTATAACTGTCAAAACAAAATCTTTTCTTTCTCTGTAAAACAACAAAAACGATGTAAAGAAGTTGATCTATTATCGTTTTCTTCTGGCATCATAGTGCTTGACTTCTTGTAATTGCGTTAAAGGAAAAGGCAGGTGTACTCACACTCAAACAGGCAGATACACCTTGCATACAAAAGCTTTTGTTTTCAATGGTTTGACGGCTTAAAGGTTCGAAGAACCTGGCAAATGCCTTTTAAGCAGGGTGTCCGGGGTTTGATTTATTGCCCCTTATCGGCTGCGCCGATTAGGGGCAGTTAATGCATGCGAGCGCAGCGAGTCGTAGTCCCCGCTGGGGCACCATGTCGTCGCGGACTTCATATCGTTCGCGACGACTTTTTTATTTAAAAGTCATCGCTCGTTCATTCCGTCACTCCTCCTTTCCAAATCGAACCCGCTTCGCGGGGCTTCGATTTGGTTTTGGCAAGTCCTTTGGTTCGCAGTATCTATAGTGTTGGGTTATTACAATAAAAAAGCACCGCTTTTTAGCGGTGCTTTTTTATTGTACTTATCTCAGCTGCGCATCGCAGAAGGCACAGCAGTCCTTGCCGCTGTTTTTCTTGACCAGCGGGGGCAGGTAGTGCTGGGTCTGGGTGATGCAGTTGGGGTTGGAGCACACGGGCTTTGTGCCGATCTCTACCACGTCGGTCTGTTCCAGCCGGGGCTGGTTGGCGAGGTCGGCCAGCAGGGCCATGCGGGCAAACATGCCGTAGCGTGCCTGCTGGAAATAGGCCGCCCGGGGGTCGTCGTCCACATCCACGGTGATCTCGTCCACACGGGGCAGGGGGTGCATGACCAGCATGTCGGGCTTGGCGCGCTCCAGCTTACGGCGGGTGAGGACATAGATGCCCTTGTTGCGCTCGTACTCCAGCGGGTCAACGAAACGCTCGCGCTGGATGCGGGTCATATACAGCACGTCCAGCTGGGGAATGACCGCCTCCAGTCCGGTGACTTCGGTGAAGCGCATGTTGTGCTCCTGCATGAAGGAGCGCACATACTCGGGGATGGCCAGCTCACGGGGAGAGATGAGGAAAAAGGTTATATCCTTGAACTTAGCCATGGCCTTGATGAGAGAGTGGACGGTGCGGCCGTTTTTCAGGTCACCGCACAGGCCGATGGACAGCCCGTCCACACTGCCGTGGAGGCGGGTGATGGTGGTCAGGTCGGCCATGGTCTGGGTGGGGTGCATGTGTCCACCGTCACCGGCATTGACCACCGGCACATGGGAGTACAGGGAAGCGGCCTTGGCAGAACCCTCCCACGGAGTGCGCATGACGATCACGTCGGCATAGCCGGATACCATTTTCACGGTGTCCTTCAGCGTTTCGCCTTTGGCTACGGAGGAGGAGTTGGGGTCGGCGAAGCCAAACACCTTGCCGCCCAGCCGCATCATGGCGGTCTGGAACGAGAAGTTGGTGCGGGTGGACGGCTCGTAAAACAGGTTGCAGGCCACCTTGCCGTGGCACACGTCCATAAACTTGTCAGGGTCGTCCATGATCCGGCTGGCGCGCTGGTACAGCTCGTCCCATTCTTCCCGGGTCATATCTCCGAAATCGATCAGATGCCGCATAATCTCGCTCCCATCAACAGTGATATTTCCAAATATTTTATCATAATGCCCTTTGCTGCGCAAGGTGTGCGTTGTTTTTCTGCATGCTTTTTTTATGGCAGGCCAAACTATCCTAGGAGGTTTGGCATGGAATTGTTTTGGTATTTTGTTATTTACAGCTTTCTGGGCTTTTTGCTGGAGGTGGGCTTTGCCCGACTGATCCGGGCACGCAAGCGGGACCGCAAGTGCTTTGCCCTTTTGCCTCTGTGTCCGGTATATGGCTTCGGGGCGCTTGCCATTCTGCTTGTATCACAATGGGCTCATGGTTTGGGACTGATCCTATGGGGCGGTCTTGCGGCCACCGGGGTGGAGTACCTGATGGGGATGTTCTATGAAAAGGCGGCAGGGGTGGCCTTTTGGGATTACTCCCATATGCGGGTGCACATCCGAGGCCGGGTGTGCCCGTTATTTTCCCTGTTCTGGGGGGTGCTGGCCGCTTTGCTGGTGCACAGGGTGCATCCGGTGGTGGCGGCGCTGACGGCCCGTATTCCGCCCGCCCTTGCCCCGTCGGTGATGCTGGTGCTGGCCGCGGACAGCGTATATACCATTGCCCTGCTTCGCAAAACAGGAGATACGGACAGCCTGCGCTGGTATCAAAGGCCATAAAAATACCGCTGGCTAAGCCAGCGGTATTTTTACGTTTATTCCACGTAGTCGTCGTATTCAGACTTGCAAATGCAGGCCTTTTTCTCCTTCACCTTGCCGCACAGGGCCAAAGTGACATCCACGATCTTATCCCAGTAGGCGATGACGGCGCAGATCACGGCGGCGGCAGTCAGAGACAGAGCCACTACTTTCAATACAAAACGGGCAACTTTCATGTTGTACAGCCTCCCTTTGGATTCATTATGTTCAGTTTACACGATGTGGACAGAAATTACAATCTTTTTTATAAAAATTTACCGGATGGGGACTGCACACTTGCGAATAGGGGGAAGGATGTGGTAAAATACTTCGTTAAAATATAAATGGGAGTTGAAGCCCTTTGTCACAGTATGAAGCTGAAATCAAGCGTCGGCGCACCTTTGCGATTATTTCTCACCCCGATGCCGGTAAAACGACTCTGACGGAAAAGTTCCTGCTCTATGGCGGAGCCATTGCGCAGGCCGGTCAGGTCAAGGGTAAGAAGAATACCCGCGCGGCCACCTCCGACTGGATGGAGATCGAGAAACAGCGCGGCATTTCCGTTACCTCCTCGGTGATGCAGTTCCAGTATGATGGATTCTGCATCAACATTCTGGATACCCCCGGTCATCAGGACTTCTCCGAGGATACCTACCGTACTCTGATGGCGGCGGACAGCGCCGTCATGGTCATCGACGCGGCCAAGGGTGTGGAGGCCCAGACCAGAAAGCTGTTCAAGGTCTGCGCCATGCGGGACATTCCCATCTTTACCTTCATCAACAAGATGGACCGGGAGACCCGGGACCCCTTTGAGCTGTGCGAGGAGCTGGAGAAGGAGCTGGGCATCGACACCTATGCCATGAACTGGCCCATCGGATGCGGCAAGGAGTTCAAGGGTGTGTATGACCGCCAGAACCGAAAGGTCATTCACTTCACCTCCAACACCAATGCCAAGGCCGCTACCGCCACCCAGATCGAGGTGGACGACCCCGCGCTTGCCGAGCTGATCGGTCAGGCCAAGCACAGCCAGCTGGTGGACGAGATCGAACTGCTTGACGGCGCTTCCTGCGACTTTGATATGGAGCGGGTGCGTCACGGCAAGCTGTCGCCTGTGTTTTTTGGCTCGGCCCTGACCAACTTTGGTGTGGAGCCATTTTTGGAGGAGTTTTTGCGCATGACCACCGCGCCCCTGCCCCGCAAGGCGGGGGAGCAGGTCATCGACTGCTTTGACGAGGACTTTTCCGCATTCGTGTTCAAAATTCAGGCCAACATGAACAAGGCCCATCGGGATCGTATCGCATTCATGCGTGTAGTGTCCGGCCGCTTCGACGCGGAAAAAGAGGTCTACCACATGCAGGGCGGCAAGAAAATGCGCCTGTCCCGGCCCCAACAGCTCATGGCCGCCGAGCGTGAGATTATTGAGGAGGCCTACGCCGGTGACATCATTGGCGTGTTCGACCCGGGCATCTTCTCCATCGGCGATACCCTGTGTGCCCCCAGCAAGAAGTTCCAGTTTGACCCCATTCCCACCTTTGCTCCCGAGCACTTCCAGCGTATCCGCTCCATTGACACCATGAAGCGCAAGCAGTTCCTGAAGGGTGTGGAGCAGATCGCTCAGGAAGGTGCCATCCAGATTTTCAAGACCCCCTATACCGGCGTGGAGGAGGTCATCGTGGGTGTGGTGGGCACTCTGCAGTTCGACGTGCTGGAATACCGTCTGCGCAGTGAGTACAATGTGGAGCTGTATAAAGAGGGCCTGCCCTACGAGTACCTGCGCTGGGTGATCCGTGAGGACGAGGATGCCCAGCCCTTGAAGGAGGAGGACCTGCTCCTGCCCGCCGATGCCAAGCTGGTGGAGGATTACAAGGGCAACCAGCTCATCCTGTTTGCATCCCAGTGGTCCATCCAGTGGGTCACCGAGCGCAATAAGGGACTTGTCCTTGCCGAGTTCGGTGGGGCGAAATTTTAATAAAAAAGGACTGCGGCAGAGCCGCAGTCCTTTTTTATTGCACGTGTACGTGGGAGTTGATATGCTCCGCGCAGTAGCAGTAATAGCCGTTGCACTTGGAGCAGTAGCGGAACTCCATGTTGGAGTTGTCGTTGTCGGTGATGCCGCACACGGAGCACTTGTGGAGATAGCCCTGCTTCTCCATCTGCTTGCGGGCGGTTTTCAGGTCAATGGTGCGGTGGGCGGCCACGGTGCGGTGTCGGGCGGTGGCCTTTCCGCGGCCAACGGCCTGCATCAAATCGTCCCAGAAGAACAGCAGATAGTTGAAGATGGCAAGTATGGGGGGGAGTGCCAGCAGGAACTGTCCGCTGCCGATGCAGGAGAAGATGTTGAAGGCGAACAACGCCGCGTCAAACCAAGCAAGCCACTTGGCTTTGATGGGAATGACGTAAAAGAGCATAAACTGCAGGTCGGGATAAAGGGTGGCAAAGGCAAAGAGGAGCGTTAGGTTGACATAATACATGTCTACTGTGCCGAAGCCGCGCAGGGCGGGGGACAGGAAGGTCAACAGACCGCCCAGTGCGGTGAATACCACACCGAAGAGATAGTACACGGTGAACCGGGCGCTGCCCCAGATATTTTCCAGCTGACTGCCCAGATAGTAATAAAGAATTACGGAGAGCAGAAAGTATAGGGGGGAGAAGGACATGGGGACAAATACGAAGGTTACAAGCCGCCACACCTCGCCGTGGAAAATGCGTTCGGGGATGAAGGTGACTAAATTCAAAAAGGTGCCCTTGCTGAGCATGGTCAAAAGCCAAACGGCCACATTGCCCATGGCGATGTACTTCATCAGGCCCGGAATGGAGAAATTGGGGTGTTTATAGGAAAACCGGCTCAGCCAGCGGGAAAGAGCGCTCATAAAAAGACCTCCTTGACACAGTCTTTTTGTATTGTACCCGCATTTGGGAAAAAAGTCCATGTCTTATTTGTAAACTTATGCGTCTGAGCGCCCGTTGCGGAGGGTGAGAGGCGTGTTAGTGTCCGTCAAAGGAAAAAGCAGTGGTTCCCACGGAACAGCGGCCTTTGATCAATTATGCTCAGAACAGGCCGGTGATCTTGCCGTTGGCATCCACGTCGATTTTCTCGGCGGAAGGGACTTTAGGAAGTCCCGGCATGGTCATGATCTCACCGGTCAGGGCAACCACGAAGCCGGCACCGGCAGATACCTTCACCTTGTTTACGGTGATGGTAAAGCCCTTGGGCGCACCCAGCTTGGTGGGGTCGTCGGACAGGGAATACTGGGTCTTGGCCATGCATACGGGCAGGCTGCCGTAGCCCAGACCTTCCAGACGGGCGATCTCCTTGCTGGCGGCGGAGGAGAAGTCTACCCCGTCAGCACCGTAAATCTTGGTGGCGATGGCGGAGATCTTGTCTTTCAGACCCTGCTCCAGCTCATAGGAGAAGGTAAAGCTGCCCTTTTCCTCGTCAATAATGCGCAGTACTTCGCGGCCCAGCTCCAGACCGCCTTCGCCGCCCTTGCCCCACACCTCGGACAGGGCAACGTTGACACCGTAAGCGGCGCATTTTTCCCGGATGAGGGCAAGTTCCGCGTCGGTATCCTGCACGAAACGGTTGATGGCCACCACCGCGGGCAGACCAAAGACCTTGGTGATGTTCTCCACGTGCTTGAGCAGGTTGGGCAGGCCCTTCTCCAGAGCAGCCAGATTTTCCGCGCCCAGATCGGCCTTAGCCACACCGCCGTTATACTTCAAAGCGCGGACGGTGGCCACGATGACCACGGCATCGGGGGTCAGGCCGGCGGCACGGCACTTGATGTCCAGGAACTTCTCAGCGCCCAGATCGGCACCGAAGCCCGCCTCAGTGACCACATAGTCGGCCAGCTTCAGCGCGGTGTCGGTGGCAGACACGGAGTTGCAGCCGTGAGCGATATTGGCAAAGGGGCCGCCGTGGACCAGAGCGGGAGTGTGCTCCAGCGTCTGGACCAGATTGGGCTTGATGGCATCCTTCAGCAGGGCGGCCATTGCACCCTCGGCCTTCAGGTCGCGGGCCAGAACGGGCTTGTCCTCGAAGGTGTAGCCCACCACCATGCGGCCCAGACGCTCCTTCAGATCCATCAGGTCGGAGGCAAGGCACAAAACGGCCATGATCTCGCTGGCCACGGTGATGTCAAAGCCGTCCTCGCGGGGCACACCCTGCATCCGTCCGCCCAGACCGTTGATGATATTGCGCAGCTGGCGGTCATTCATGTCCACACAGCGCTTCCAGGTGATGCGCTTGACGTCGATGCCCAGCTCGTTGCCCTGCTGAATGTGGTTGTCCAGCATGGCGGCCAGCAGGTTGTCGGCTGCGCCGATGGCATGGAAGTCGCCGGTGAAGTGCAGGTTGATGTCCTCCATGGGCACCACCTGAGCCCAACCGCCGCCGGCGGCACCGCCCTTGATGCCGAACACGGGGCCAAGAGAAGGCTCACGCAGGGCAAGGCAGGCCTTTTTGCCCAGCTTGGACAGGGCATCCGCCAGACCCACGCTGGTGGTGGTCTTGCCCTCGCCGGCGGGGGTGGGGTTGATGGCGGTGACCAGGATCAGCTTGCCCTTGCGGGGCATATCCCGCATGGCGGTGATATCCAGCTTGGCCTTGTAGCGGCCGTACAGCTCCATCTGGTCCTCGTTTACACCCAGCTTGTCCGCAACGGCGGCAATGGGCAGCATCTGTGTGCTCTGGGCGATCTCGATGTCGGTCATCATGGGGCAATTCCTCCTTAGAAGTTGAAAAAATAAGGGCGCACCAAGAGACTTGGTGC
>JAZNTL010000026.1:0-2842 GCA_045591745.1 Lawsonibacter sp. | reverse complement strand
TTGTATTTTCTTGCGATTATTGGTAATAAAATCGCCTCTTTTTCCAAAACGTTTGCAATCTTTGTATATTTTTGTTACTTTATAATCATCAAACGGATCATTTGTTTGGATGATTCGCAACACGCAATAATTTTACGGAGGTATTTTCACATGAGCATTTTGGTTGAGATCGGTGAGGCTCTGGAAAAGGGCAAGCGCAAGCTGGTAGTTGAGTACGTGCAGAAGGCTCTGGACGAGGGCATCGCTCCCCAGACCATTCTGACCGAGGGTCTGCTGCCCGGTATGGATCGCGTCGGCGTGAAGTTCCGTGACAACGAGATCTTCGTCCCCGAGGTGCTGGTGGCTGCCCGCGCCATGAACGCTGGTTCCGAGCTGCTGAAGCCCCTGCTGGCTGAGGCCGGTGCTGTTTCTCTGGGCACTGCCGTTATCGGTACTGTTCACGGCGACCTGCACGACATCGGCAAGAACCTGGTCAAGATGATGATCGAGGGCAAGGGCATCACCGTCGTGGATCTGGGCGTTGACGTCACTCCCGAGGCTTTCGTCACCGCTGCTAAGGAGAACAACGCTGGCATCATCTGCTGCTCCGCTCTGCTGACCACCACCATGCCCGTCATGGGCGAGGTCGTGAAGGCTGTCAAGGAAGCCGGCCTGTCCGCTAAGGTCATGGTTGGCGGCGCTCCCATCACTCAGGAGTTCGCTGATTCCATCGGGGCTCACGCTTTCACCGCTGACGCTGCTTCCGCCGCCATGAAGGCTGCTGAGCTGCTGGCCTAAGTTTTAGGCTAACCCTTGCGGCACGGGTCGCTCAACCCGTACTGCAATAAAATACCATCCGTTTCCGTGGTCTGAGTGGGGTCGTGGACACCGCTCAGACTGAACAAGACAATCGGGTGCGAATCCCGAACGGCACCGCCGCTGTGTGTATCGAGGTGTTCCCTCCGCGAAAGCGAGCCACTGGAGTCCTCTCCGGGAAGGCAGGGAAAACCGCGGGCGTCATAAGCGCCCACAGATACGAGTCAGAAGACCTACGGATCACGGAGCTGTCTGCCCTACGCGTGTTAATGGGACGGCGGCACGTACACCGTACAAAAAAAACAGTGCCGCAGAACTTTTGTTCTGCGGCACTGTTTTTTATTGATTGGTTTCCTTATTTCACTTCGATCTCACGGCCGTACTCATTGACGGCATCCTTGTACATCGCGAAGGTCTCCTCACGGATGGGGATGATGAAGGGCAGATAACGACCCTTATTGGTGTACTTGTCCATAGCCTCACGCACGATCCGCTTGGTATCCTCGGGCGTAGCAAGGATCTCCATGTTCTGGTTGTCAACACCACCCATAATGGTGATCTTGTCGCCGTACTTCTCCATAATGCCATCGATGTCGTTGCTGATCATCATGGGATTGATGCAGTCCACGCCGATCTCCACCAGATCGGGAAGGATCTGGGTGATATAACCGCAGGAATGATGGACATAGATCATGCCCAGCTCATGGATCTTTTCGGCATAGCGCTTCTCCAGAGGCTTGATAAACTCACGCCAGATCTCGGGGGAGAAAAACATATTGTCATTGGTACCCCAGTCGTCGTGCATATGGATCACATCGGGCTTCAAGGTCTTATGTGCCAGCTCAATGCACTTGAGCTTATACTCGCACATGGCGTTAAGGAACTCCTTCGTTGCCTCGGGCTCCTCATAGAAGGCGCACAGAGCGTTTTCAAAACCGATCATCTGGTTCATACGCTCAAAAGCACCGGAAAGCATCAGGCAGGAAACCACATGCTCCTTGGGATCAACGCCCATGCCCTTCTTCATTCCCTTGAAGATCATTCTCAGCACAAACTTGCTGAACTTGGGGAACTTCACCTTTTCCTTCCACTCCGTGATATCTTCAAAGAGACGGAAATCTTTTGCCACAGTGTTGCCGTCCACGGCGGGATTGGGACCCTGATTGGTCCACATAACGCCCCATGCGTCAGGGCCGGTGCCATAGGGATCAAAGTTCTTCAGGTCGATAAAACGTTCGCCGGGATAGACGACTTCCTTTACCACGGAATAAAACTCGGGGATAAAGTCGGCCTTTTCACCCTTCATTCTGGCAAGCATTGCCTGTTTTGCAGTCTGCATAACAAATCCTCCTTAAATCTCTCTTCTGTTTCCTTGTGCTTTCTGACCGAAAGCACGATGCCCTACACTTTAGATAATTATCCTTGAATAATCCTTGCATATAAGGCATAAACCATCTATAATATCATATATAACACCTTTCTCTCCCTTTGTCTACGGACAGGGGGACAGAATCCCTTCTTTCATTTTTGTGCTACTATCACAACAGGAGGAACACCGCCATGACATGGGATGTTGTCTGCCATGTACTACAGCCCTTCGCCGTGAGGGAAATCACCAAAACCAACTTCGAGCAGGGTGATACCCTGCTCTTAATGGACGGCACTGCCGCCGACCGCCCCAACACCATCTATGTGACGGCAAACGCCACTCTCCCCCGCCCTTTCCACCACGCGCTGGTGGTGGCGCTGGGAGATACGCCCACAGAGGCCGATAACCGCATCGTCTTGGAACAGGGCGACTTGGCGCAGGTGTTCAACGCCCTTGCCTCCGCCAAAAGCTGGCTGGACACCCTCTCCGCCACCCTCGCCCTCTGCGACAACGACCAAGAACTCCTCGACCGCACCAGCCTCCACATGGGCGTGCCCATGTTCTACCTGGACGAGAGCTACCGCATCCTCGCCATGACCAAGAGCCTCGACTTCCCCGGCGACGAGGAGTGGGTACAAGTCGGATCGTAGCCATGTCGTTCTGTGTGCCAAGGAGTTG
>JAZNTL010000025.1:0-3176 GCA_045591745.1 Lawsonibacter sp. | reverse complement strand
GAAAAAAGTACCTTTGGAGGTGATTTGGAATGCCTGATTTTACGAACTGTAAGCGACTTCTTGGAAATGCCTACAACGGCGCAAACGGAAAGAAGATCGCAATCGAATACCAGGGCGAGCAGTATATGGTAAAATTCCCCCCGTCCGGAGCGGACAAGAAAACAGAACTGTCCTATATCAACAGCTGTATCAGTGAGCACATTGCCAGCAGCATCTTTAATATGGTCGGGATCACTGCGCAGGAAACAATATTAGGGACTTTCGATGTGAACGGTAAAACGAAAGTAGTTTGTGCATGCAAGGATTTTACCGCCGATGGCAGCAGACTGTTTGACTTCTGCTCTATAAAAAATACGGTCATTGTCTCTGAACACGGTGGTACCGGAACGGAATTGAGCGACATTCTGGACACGATTGAAAGGCAGCAATTTGTAAACCCGTCAGAATTGCAGGACCATTTCTGGAATGTGTTTGTAATGGATGCGCTCTTGGGGAATTTTGACCGTCACAATGGAAATTGGGGTTTCCTGTATGACAATGTCACGCAAACGGCCAGGATCGCCCCGGTCTACGACTGCGGAAGCTGTCTACTGCCACAGGCCAGCGAAGAGACGATGCAGGCTGTGCTGAGCAACGCAGACCAGATGAATGCAAGAATCTTTCGATTCCCCACGTCCGCAATCAAACTTGGCGGTGACAAGCTGAACTACAATGATTTCCTGAGCTCCGGGTACAATGCAGATTGCAATGCCGCGCTCCAACGGATGGTCCCGCAAATCGACATGGATGAAATTGGTGCCTTTATTGATGCGGTGCCCTATATCACGGATCTTCAGAAGGAGTTTTATAAGGCGTATCTTCACGCTCGATACGAGCTCATGATTTACCCCGCCTATGAGCGGGTAATGACACAGCATCAGGCGCAGGAAAATGAAATAGCGTTTGGAACGATGCAATTTTAGCAGAAATGCGGCACTTCGCCACGGAACGAAGTGCCGCATTTTTCTCACAAAGGACATTGTTGCTTTCGTAGAATTTTCAGTATTGGCACATCTTTCGTTGGCTATCTGCCCGCTCTTCCGGTATTGTGTGTTTGTAAAAATAGAAACGGAGGAAACGACTATGATGAACCAACTTCCGGTCACGCGATGCCAACACTGCACCAGTGAGGATATCCGTGTCGGCTGGCAGCGCGATGCGCTGGTGACATTCAAACGAGACGGTCTGCTGGGCAACCGCATCAAGTTCCTCATCTGCGGTAACTGCGGTGCCATCCTGTACCAGTGCGTGACAGAGCCGCACCGCTTCCCGCAGGCCAAGTGAGCAGGAGGTCGGCAAATGTACGACTACATGAAAGCGCTGCAAAGGCAGTTCGAAACCACTCCCCGGTCAATACAGGAGCTTGCCGATGAAATCAGCCAGGTACACAGAGAACTCTCTTGCCGATTGGAGAAGGAGGATTGGAAACTACTCCTCAGACTGGTAGACATGGAGGACGACCTGCGCGGAGTTGCCACCCTGCACAGCTTCACCTGCGGCTACCGACTCGCCTGCGGCATCCAAAAGGAACTCGCCGAGGAACCAACCTACTCCTTCGCCAAGGAGGAAGAAGAACGGGCCTGCCAGAAAGCGCAGGTCCATGACGAGAACGATACACCCGACCAAAAATGATTTCCACTCAGGAGGTGAATCAAATGCCAAAGAAACGCGCCAACGGCGAAGGCAACATCCGCAAGCGGAAAGATGGCAGATGGGAGGGGCGGTATACAGCGGGGCATGACCCGACGAGCGGAAAACCCATTTACAAAAATGTGCTGGGCAAAACCCAGGCGGAAGTCAAGGAAAAACTGAAACGGGCCATTGAGGAAACCAGAGGATTGGATATCGTCAAGGCCGGACAGTACACACTGGGGCAGTGGATGGATGTGTGGTTTGAAAACTACGCCAAACTGAAGGTCAGGCCATCCTCCCACCAGACCTACAAAGGGTATATCAACAACCACATCAAACCCTATGTGGGGAATATCCCGCTGAGCAAACTCACATCTCTGGATTTACAGAAGCTGTATAAGATGCTGTTGACCGAGGGGCGAATCGACCGGATCGAGTCCAAGAACCAGCCCAAGGGGCTGAGTGCCAAGACGGTGCGGAACATCAATCAAATCATAGCTTCTGCACTCAATCTGGCAAAGGAGCAGAAATTGCTGTACTCCAATCCGGCAGATGCCTGCGCTCTGCCAAAAGTGGAGCACCGGGAAATGAAAACGCTCCCGGTGGAGCAGCTGACCTCCTTCCTGCGTGAGGCTAAAGAGACCGGCGTGTATGAGATGTACTATATCGAACTGGCCACCGGACTTCGCCGGGGAGAACTGCTGGGGCTGAAATGGCAGGACATCGACATGGTCAACGGGACCATTCGGGTACAGCGGCAGGTGGCCAGAATCGATGGAGAGATCGTGGAAGCCCCTTTGAAGACAAAGAACTCCTACCGCACCGTGTCCATCGGCCCCGATGCGATAGAAGTTCTGAAGGAGCAAAAGAAAAAGGTGGGGGATAGCGAGTATGTGTTCCCGTCTCCGAACGGCGGGCCGATTTCGCCGGACAGCGTGCTGAACATGCTCCACCGGGTGCTGGAACGGGCGGGACTGCCTAAAATTCGGTTCCACGATCTCCGGCACACCTTCGCAACCCTGGCCCTGCAGAACGGAGTGGACATCAAAACAGTGTCCGGCATGCTGGGGCATTTCTCCGCAGGATTTACTCTGGACACCTACGCCCATGTTACTACCTCGGCACAGAGGGAAGCGGCCAATACGATGGGAACTGTTCTGGCGGGGGCGGCACAGGGCAGCTGAGAACGGAGAAAAATTAAAATTTACCAGCCGGAAATGCGAACGCATCCGGCTGGTTTCTCTGACCTCGGCCCCGTATGGGTCAAGGCTTGGGTCAGAGCGTTGACCCAGATTTTGACCCATACGATTTCGGAACGAAAAACGCAAAAAAACACCGTATTTCATGCGAAATACGGTGTTTTTTGGTTGCGGAGGCAGGACTTGAACCTGCGACCTCCGGGTTATGAGCCCGACGAGCTGCCAGCTGCTCTACTCCGCGATATGGTGCCGGAGACCGGGGTCGAACCGGCACGGGATTACTCCCACGGGATTTTAAGTCCCGGG
>JAZNTL010000024.1:0-16800 GCA_045591745.1 Lawsonibacter sp. | reverse complement strand
CCTCGCCCTCCCGCCCGGCCACCATATCGGCGCCCAGGGCGACCTCGGCCACGTCGTCAAAGCCCAACTGCTTCAGGCCGGTGACTACCTGGCCAAAGGTGGCGGGGGCGAACTGGCCGGCGATGGAGGGAGCCACGATGGCATAGGTCTTGTAGCCCCACAGGGACGCGCCCTGAAGCATTCGGATGGTGTCGGTGATCCAGGATTTGTCCTGAATGGCACCGAAGGGGCACTGGTTGACACAGGTGCCGCAGGAGATGCACTGGTTCACGTCAATGGAGGCCTTTTTGTCCGGACCCATGGAGATGGCATTGGCGGGGCAGCCCTTCTCACAGGGACGCTGAGTCTTGACAATGGCACTGTACTGGCAGGCAGTGAGACAGCGGCCGCAGTTGACACACTTCTTGTGGTCGATCTGGGCACGGTGGTTGACGATGGTGATGGCATCCTTGGGGCAGGCATGGACACAGCGGGTGGCAAGGCAGCCACGGCAGGAGGCACTGACGGTCATTTCGGTGACCGGGCACTCGTCGCAGGCGATGGGCAGTACCTCTACCACGTTAGGGTTGCTCTTGTCGCCGCCCATGGCCATCTTGACACGGCTGGTGACCACGGCGCGCTCCTTATAAATGCAGCAGCGCAGGTTGGCCTCGGGGCCGGGAATGATCTTTTCCGGGATGTCCAGCAGGTGAGCCGGGTTGTCCAGAGAGTGGTCCCAGGTCATCCGGGCTACCTCAGCCAAAATACGGACTTTCAGTTCCTGAATTTTTGTTTCATACTTTCGCATATTACGATCTCCCTTATGCTTCGGCGATGGGCCGTCTTTCATTTCCGGGACATTTTACATGAAAGGAACAAAAAAGTCAATAAAAATGCAGGAAATCTTGCGTGTGTACTTTCGAATACAATTACAATAAAAAACTTATGATTTCTGAGGTCGGCACACCACCTTGACCACAAGGGCGGTGCGGTCATCGGTGGGACCGTCTTCCGGGCCGTCGGTAATGAGCTCCCGGGCAAGGTCTTTTGGACTTTCGCCGGAAAAAGCAGTTAATTTTGCACGCAGCCAGCTGTCGTTATCGGTGCCGCAGATGCCGTCACTGACCATAAGCACGCAATCGCCCGGCTCCAGCTTCAGCCGAGTGCAGTCTGGACGAACGGGACCTTGCGCGCTCATGCCTGCCGGCAGGGAGCAGCCGGTAACTCGCTGTATCCCATCCCGCTTTTTGATATAGGTGGGGGCGGCACCGAACTTATAGATCTCTGCCTGTCCTGTAAACAGGTCCAGCTGCAGCAGGTCCACGGTGGTGAAGCCACCCTCGTCCTCGCTGCGCAGGGCGAGGGCAGAGTTCAGGATGACCAGAGCGTTTTCCGTTTCCACTCCTGCTTTCAAAAACTGCTCCAGCAGCCGCACAGCCAATCCGCTCTCACGATTGGCGGCTGGGCCGCTGCCCATACCGTCACACAGCAGGACGTACAGCCGTCCATCCGGCCGCTTGAACCATGTACCTGCGTCGCCGCTGACCGTTTCGCCGTCCTTCTTCCGGGCGGCGATACCGGCCACCGCCATAAAAGGCTCACTTTGTATCAGAATAAGACGGTCGGGGCCGCTTTCTTCTTCCCGGCGCATGGGCATGCCCATCAGGTCGATCAGACTGCGCAGCTGTTGCGCGTTGTCCAGCTGGTGGCAGGCCGGGCCGCTGATGTGCAGGCGCAGGTGATGCTCGTTGTCGTAGAAAACGGCCGCCTCCCCCTCCAGCCCCAGTACCGCAAGATGCTGACGCACTCTGCGCAGGCGAACCGGGTCAGGAGTCAGTTCCTGACCAAGCTCCGCCGCAGCAGCGGCAAGAATGTCGGACAGCTGACCGTATTGGCGGCACACTGCCTGTCGGCTGTCCCGGATACGGTTGGCATACTGGCGGCGGCAGAGCAGGGAGGTCAGCTCCTCATTGACTGCGGACAGAAAGGAGGGGAAGTGAATACAGCGGCTGGAAAAATAGCTTGGGAAGTCAGATGCTTCACCACGGCCCCGGTCCAGCATAGTCTGGGTAGCGTCGTTCAAAGCGTTGAAGGTAGTCATGTAGTCCCGTTCCCAGCAGGTGCCCCGCAGTTCACACTTGCGGCACACCCGGTCTGCCGCACGGTCAAAGACAGCGGCGGTGTCATCCTCGTGGGCGATTGGACGGACAAAGGAGGAACGCATACATTCGTGTAAAGAGCGAAAGGCCTGTGCTGCCTGCTCCAGTCGGATACGGACATGCTCTGCGGACCGGTCGTCCGTCCCAAGCGACTGTTCGTGAAGCAGATGTGTGCCCAATCGGCGGGAAAGGGCGGCGGGTAAGAACAAAAAGCACACGCAGGCCATGGGCAGTTCAGCCAGAATGGCGGGCTGCAGCCCCTTTCCCCACAGCCACATGACAGCGGCAGTTCCGGTCACGGTGAACACGATTCCGGTGACGAAGCGTCGGGTGCTGCGCAGCAATCCGGCGGCCGCACCGGAGATGCCAAACGCCATGGTGTAAAGAACGCTGCCACCGGCCAAGTCCATGGCAAGACCAAGTGCCACCCCAATGGCCGCACCTGCCTCGGCCCCGCCCTGCCATGCGCAGGAGAGGACCAGCACTGCGGAAAGAATGCGGCCCACAGAGACATGGGAAAACAGGTACAGGCCGGACAGAGAGACCAGCACCGCGGCCAACAACAGCAGGACGCAGCAGCGGCGGCGGTCACAGGAACTGTGCTTTTCCGGCACCAGCGCCCAGCGGAAGGCATAGGCACACAGGGCGGTGAGCGCTACCTCCAGTGTGAAATAGATGATATCCTCACTTCGCCAGCCCTTTTGGGACAGGTAGATAAAACCTGTGCAGCCATTCATGGCGGCTGTGGCCAAAGGCATGGCCCATGGAGTGCGGTACAGTTTGGTGTCATAAAAGGCGAAGGCAAGGGAAAAGGTAAGTATGGCGGCGGACACATAACGCAGACCGTTTACCAGACCCAACAGAGTAAGGTAGCCGAAGCATGCGCCGAACAGGGCCGCTGCGGCATTGAGTCCGGAGCCTGCGCTGCCCACAAGGGCCAGGGCAAAGGGAGCGCAGCCATCAAAAATTTCGCCCCCGGCAAGGACAGCACAGAGCATAAAGTAACTGACGGATTGGATGACCCGGGAGACCAGGCTTGTCCCCAGTATTACCCGTCCGGACCGGACCGCCTGCGCCTGGGCACGGGCCAGTCGGAGTCGTAGCGTTTCGTTGGTTGCCATGAAGGGTCCCTCCTTTGTATATCCGGAGGAGTCGCCCCCGGAATTGGAAGTATTATATTCCAAAATATGGAAAAACAAGGTCGGAAACCGTAGGGAAATGGAGCGGTTTTGTCGTGATTGCAAAGAGGGACAAAGTATGCTACAATATGACAAAGTGGGTACTTGTGCCCGCCGGATTTGAGGCCGCGCCGGAAAAAGGCGTTTCGGACTGTGTGTCTGAGTGTGGTTGGCCTTGGATCGGACACATAGGAGGAACGTAAATGGAAATCAACGGCGAGATCGTAAACGACATCGTGCGCTATGACCAGCTTGGCCTGTCGGCCGAGGTCATGCGAGCCATCGACAAAAAGGGCTATGTGCAGGCCACTCCCGTTCAGGCGGGCGCCATCCCTTATTTCATGGAATGGAAAGATGTGATCGCAAAGGCACCTACCGGCACCGGAAAGACCTTTGCGTTCGGCATCCCCATGGTGGAGCACATTGATCCGGCGGTGGACGAGGTGCAGGCACTGGTGCTGGCACCCACCCGGGAGCTGGCCATCCAAATTCAGGAGGAACTGCGGGACCTGTGTGCCTTTAAAGAAGGGGTGCGCACTGTCTGTCTCTACGGCGGCCAACCTATTGACAAGCAGATCACACAGCTGAAAAAGCGGCCCCAGATCGTGGTGGCCACCCCCGGCCGTCTGATGGACCATATGAAGCGGCGCACGGTCCGGGTGGACAAGGTGCTCACCGTGGTGCTGGACGAGGCAGACCGGATGTTGGACATGGGCTTTGTGCGGGATGTGACCCGAATTCTGGACCAGATCAAGGGTAGAAAGAATCTGGGCATGTTTTCCGCTACCATCTCCCGTGAGGTCATGGACATCTCCTGGGTATATCAGCGTGACCCGGTGGAGATCACCGTCCGGGCAGACGAGCAGAACAAGCCCGATATTGCCCAGTACCGTCTGGACGTGGACCGCAATGAAAAGGCGGACACCGTGGCCCGGCTGCTGGAGCTGGGTGGCTACGATCATGCCATTGCTTTCTGCAACACCAAGAATATGACTGATCGACTGGTGGGACTGCTGCGCATGCGTGGCATTACCTGCGAAGCCATCCACGGAGATATTCAGCAGCGGGTGCGGGAAAAGACGCTGAGCAAGTTCCGGCAGGGTCAGATGCGGGTGCTGGTGGCCACCGATGTGGCGGCCCGCGGCCTTGACATTGACGACGTGGACGTGGTATTCAACTACGACGTGCCCGATGAGAACGAGTATTATATCCACCGCGTGGGTCGTACCGGCCGTGCCAAGCGTCACGGTGTGGCGTATACGCTGGTGTCCACTATTACCGAGGGCATCCGGCTGGACGATATTCGCAAGAACACCGGAAACGACATCAAGCGGGTCTGCTTTGGCGCGGATGGACAGCTTGTGCCGGTGGAGGAAAAGAAATAAGACAATTGTCATATAATACACAAGAGAACAGAAAGGATGTGCAGACAATGAAGAAAAGACTTTACAGAACAGGGGCCGGACGCTAAGCTGTTTGGTGTGTGCGGCGGAGTGGCTGAGTACTTTGAGATCGATCCCACGCTGGTGCGCGTAGGCTGGGTCATTCTGGCCTTTGCCGGAAGCCTTGGCTTCTGGGGGTATCTGGTTTGTGCCCTCATCATGCCAAAAAAGAGCACCATTCTATAACAGCAAAACTGCCTCCGCTTTGGCGGAGGCAGTTTTTACAGGAGGAGCTATGGCTGAATTAAGAGCCTCTGAATGGACGGACGTACCTCGGCTCAAGGAGCTGTGGAAGCTGGCCTTTGGGGATGAAGATGCCTATATCGACCACTTTTTCACCCGTTACTATGCCCCGGAGCGGATGCTGGTGCTGGAGGAGGCGGGCATAGTGCAGGCCATGACCGCGTGGTTTGACATGCCTGTGGTGTTCGCGGACGGGACCGCATGGCCCTGTGCCTATCTCTATGCTGTGGCCACCCACCCCGACTGTCGGGGCAGGGGACTGGCCGGACAGCTGCTGACCTTTGCCGACCGGTGGCTGGAGGAGCGGGGCTTTGCCTGTGTCAGCACAGTCCCTGCCCGTGAGGACTTGCATGTCTTTTTCGGGCGTAATGGGTTTGAAGAGTGCTTTGCCTTGCAGCAGGAGCAATACCAACCCCGGTTGGAGATGCTGCCCACTCAGCTGGAGCAGGTGGACGCACAACAGTATCATATACTGCGTGAGCAGCAGTTGGTCGGGATGGACCATGTTGCCTATACGACCCGAGCGCTGGAATATCAGGCGGGCGTGTGCGCCCTGTCCGGGGGAGGACTGTACCGGGTAGGAGAGCAGGGCTGTGCCTGCGTGGAGCTGGCAGGAGAGGAAGCGTTCATTAAGGAACTGCTCACACCCCCCCACGAGCGGGAAGCTGCGCTGAGCGCCATTGCAAAGGCGCATCCTGCCAAACGCTATTGGGTGCGGGGGCCCTATGTGCAGGGGGGGAGATGGGATTTCGCCATGCTCAAGTGGCTGACGCAGCAGCCAAAATGGAATAAAAAAACAGCCCCTTATCTGGGACTGGCCTTTGATTGAAAAAGCGGGATGGAGCAAGCTCCGTCCCGCTTTTTTTAGAAATACAGGTCCGATGCCAGGTTGCCGTGTGTATACAGACACACGGCTTTTTTCATGAATGGGACCGTCACATTGAAGTGCTCGGCCAGGGAATAGATGTCTGTGTGGCCCTCAGCCACCGCCGCGTCCAGCTCCTCGGCGGAGATGAGCCGCTGCACCGCCCACTTGTCGGCCTTGTACTCATGCTTTGCTACAAGGTCGTAGGGGCTGCCCACCCTGTGGGTGGATCCGGTGGACACGTGGCCGCCCTCATGGGCTACCGCTACCAGTTCTTCTGCACCGGTACGAATATTGCCGAAATCCATGAAGATGCCGTACTGTCCATTCATTTCAATGGTGCAGGCCAGGCCGTCCTGCAGATCCCAGTGGTAGAACCTGACCCCGGCGCGGTTCAGTTCATCATATAGGGTCAGAATTTTCTCCATGTTTATTGTCCTTTCTCCTTTTGCAGCTCTTTCTTGAAAAAACGGGCCATATCCAGCAGCATCTGCTTTTGTTCCGGAGACAGATCCCGGGTCTCGTTATACATGGCCTCGGTAAAGTCGTCAAAGGTGACGGCTCCGGCAGATTCCTTACCCAAAATCTCGTCAATGCTCTTGCCAAAATAGGCGGCCATTTTTTCCAATACATCAGCGCTGGGCTTCTCCGTTCCGGTAGATTTCCATTTTGCGGCAAGGGAGCGGCTGACACCCATCTCCTGACAGGCTTTACCCGGACGCACACCCTTTTCCCGGCACAGTGCTTCAAATCGGTCAGAAAACATAAAACGAACCTCCAGTTTTTGTGCACACAGACAAAGATTACGAAAGTAATCAAAATGGGGTTGACGATTACGGAAGTGCCGTGATAGTATGATGCAGAAGATGAAAACCGTAATCAAATCAAGGATAAATGTTGAATAGCATCATCATTGTAGCACGGGTAATTGCTAAAGTCAACAAAAAGAAGAGGTCCTGCGGAGAAACGGAAGCCACAGGAAAAAAATAACAGAAAAACGGTCCCATAAAAGGGAACGAGACAGGAAGTGAGGCTATGATACGGGGAACACCGGGACTGCACCCGGCGCTGACGGACCAGCAGGATGGGAGAGCTGTGTGTCTGTGTATGCGGTGCGGCGGTGAGCTCTACCTGGGCGAGGCGGGGTATCTGTGGGAGGACAGGCAAATCTGTCCGAATTGTTTCAAAAGGGTAGTCACAGTTTGGTTGGAGGAATCCAGCCGGGAGGTGGCGGCGGCCTTGGGTGTGGAGATGCGGGTGTTGTAAGGAGGTGGAGGGATGAAACTGAAGGAACTGGCCGTGTCTTACCGAAACAGCGCCCACATTCTGGCGGTGCGCATTGCCCGGCTGAAGCAGGAATGGGCACAGACCGAAGACCCGCAGGCGCGGCGCGAATTGGAGCTGCGCATAGAAACGCTTACGGCCATGTATCGGGAGACCCGGGACGTGGCGGTGGTGTGCGAACGATATTACGAAAGGGGCTATTGCCGTAATGCCAAATACAAAATATAGATGTGCAGAGCCCTATCGGGCTGACATGGCCATGTATATGAGTCAGGTCCAGCAGGAAAACGGCGATGAGCAGGAGCATGGTCAGCTGATACAGAATCTGCTCCGATGCATCCGGGAGGATGTGAGCCCCCGTCAGCGGGCGATGCTGCTGCTCTATTACGGAAAGGGAATGAGTCAGCCTCAAATCGCGGCATCGCTGGGTGTGAACAAATCCACTGTATGCCGCACCATCAAGCGCGGAGAGAAACGGCTGCAGCAGTGTCTGCGATACGGGGCACAGCGCTATCTGATGAGCATGCGGGAATAACGGAAAGGAGAAAACGTCATGAGAAAAAAACAGTTTACCAAAAAGGTGAAGGAGGTGTAGGGGTGATTCGATTTGAAAATTGGACTATTCAAGCTGACGGCGATGTATTTGCCCGGCAGTTTGACAACCTGACGGGCACACTTACCGTGTCCGGCGACATCCCCAACGGATGGGAATGGGCCATGTTGGTTCAAGTGGGTGAGGCCATGGATATTATCCCTCTGACGGTCGCCGAGGGTAATCTGAGCGCTATTCTGACCGCCCAGCAGCTGTCTATCTCCGGCTACTACAATATGCAGCTGAGGGCCACTCGGGGCGACAAGGTGAAGCACACCAACACCGTTAACGTCTACATCCCTGCCTCTCTGTCCGAGGACGGGCAGTGGCCCACCGTGCCCAGCGAGTTTACCGATTTGGAGCGCAGGGTCACGGAGAAGGCGAAGGAAGCCGAGGGCTACACCACCCACCCGCCCATTATCGGGGAAAACGGAAACTGGTGGGAGTGGGATGGTGCGGCCTATGCCGACACCGGAAATCTCAGCCGAGGCGAACAGGGCATTCAGGGCGAGCAGGGTCCACAGGGTGAGGTCGGTCCACAAGGTGAGCGAGGACTGCAGGGCGAGCAGGGACCGCAAGGCGAACAAGGCCCGCAGGGTATTCCCGGCGAACTGACTGTGCGGCAGGGCAACGCCCTCTATGCCAACGCATTGAAAGGCGCGGCCAGCGGCTCTGTTGTCTGCTTGGATGATGTCAGCCCGCTGGAGCATACCGTACCGGTCAAGGTGAGCAGCAAGAACCTGTATTTTAACAGCACAACAAAGTCTTTGACAATTAAGGATACACAGCTCACGCTGGAAACAGTGGCAAATAAATCCGAATTTGTACTAAATGGAACGGCCGCTGAAAACGTAGCGGGGATACTTTCTTCCGGCATTCCGTTGAAGGCAGGGACTTATACTGCAAGTTTGTACGGCACAAATGTTATCGGTACAGGTTACGACAGACTTTTGATTTTAGATGCCAATCGCGTTGTTGTCGTCAACCATGTCATAAACGGAACGCCAAAAACCTTTACGATTGAGGAAGATGCGGTGCTCCAGGCACAAATATCTTTTGCTCCCGGAACAACCTACGATAATGCAACTTGTTCCGTCCAAATTGAGCAAGGCACAGCCGTCACGGCCTATGCCCCCTACGTCCCCGACCTGACGGCGGTGACAGTGACGGCGGCAAACGAGGACGGGACACAGATGGCAACATACATACCTGACGGGAACGGTATGTGCGAAGTCGCTTCCATCACTCCGACCATGACACTGACCACAGACGATCCCGATGTGGTCATGGACTGCGAATACAACCGGGACATCAATAAGGCCTTTGAGCAGTTGACTCAGGCTATCATTTCTATGGGAGGAAATATCTAATGTTCAGTATGAGAAACTTTGTGAAGGACGGCTTTTTGAAGGCCGTGGGGAAAATGGCGGATTATCAGATCATCCTGAATGCCGCAGGCTGGCATGAGAAGGGTGTGCTGACCGAGGAGGACTTGGCGGACATTCAGACTGCAATCTCGGCCAAAGACACCGCGCAGGATGAGCTGGCAGAAACGCTGTTTGCAGACGGTGTGGAGGTGACATGAGTTGGAACTGAGCATTGAGCACCGCCTGACCGAGGTGGAAGAGCGGGCCAAGTCCAACCAGCATCGCATCGAAAAGCTGGAGACGTCTACCGAGATACTCACTCGTCTGGCTACTTCCATGGAGGTCATGGCAGAAAAACAGGAGCGAGTAGCCGACGCGGTGGACGAGCTGGACGGCAAAGTCACCGCGCTGGAGACAAAGCCTGCCAAGCGCTGGGACGAGCTGGTGAACAAGCTGGTACTGGTTGCGGCTACCGCCGTATTGACGTGGCTGTTGAGCCGGGCTGGGCTGGCAGTATGAGGAACATACCCCACCTGTTCGGCAAACTGATGGTGGTGTGGTGCGTGGCGGCGGGTACATTGTGCAGCCTGTGGGCGCTGCGCATCCTGTCCCGGACCGGGCAGGATGCCGGAGGTTTGCTGACTCCTGTGCTGGCCTTCTTTGGGGGTGAGTTGGCCCTGATGTTTGGCCGCAACGCCCTGCAAAAGCAAAACAGAAAGGATGAAACGGAAGATGGACATTACGAATATTCTTGAAGCGGTCATTGCGCTGGCGGTGGCCGTGGTCACAGTGTTCCTGCTGCCATGGCTGAGCAGCAAGACCACGGCAGAGGAACGCAAGGAACTGCTGGGTTGGGTAGACATTGCCGTGGCGGCGGCCCAGCAGCTGTATCACCAGTGCTCCGGACAGCAGCGGCTGGACTATGCCCTGTCGGTGCTGGAGGAAAAGGGTTTTGACGTGGACAACGGTGCGGTACTGGATGCGGTGGAGGCGGCGGTGCTGAAGCTGCACCGACAGCTGGAGGGCACAGTCTGTGACGGCTGATAGCCTGCTGACACTGGCCCGTGGAGAGCTTGGGGTAAGCGAGCGGCCCGCCGGGAGCAACAACGTCAAATACAATACCGCCTACTATGGCCGGGAAGTGTCCGGGGCAGGCTATCCCTGGTGCTGCGTGTTCGTGTGGTGGCTGTTTCAGCAGACAGGCGCGTCTGCACTTTTCTACGGGGGTGGACGTACGGCCTATTGTCCCGCACTGTTGACCTACCACAAAAAACAGGCGGTGAAAAAGGATTACCGACCGGGAGATGTGATTTTCTTCAACTTCTCCGGAAAGACCGGCGCTGCCCATGTTGGCATCTGCGAAAAGTGGGACGGTGAGCATATTACCACCATCGACGGCAATACCGGCAGCGGCAACGAGGCCAACGGCGGTGCGGTCATGCGCCGCACACGGCACAAAAAATACATCGTTGGGGCATACCGCCCCGCCTATCAGGAGGAAGAAATCTTGACCCAGCTGCAATTTGATAATCTCATGGCAGACTGGCTGGCCCGCCAGAGCGAGCGTCCGGAAAGCCCCTGGGGAAAAATGCCCGAGGCAAAGCGTCTGGGCATCACCGACGGCACCCGGCCCCAGTCCTTTGCCACCCGGGAAGAGGTGGCCACTATGATCGTGTCTGCCAAGATGTAAAAGATCCGCCCCGCCGGCTATTTTGCCGGCGGGGCGGGTTTTCTTATTTGCGCTTATTCTTTGCCGAACAGGGCATCCATCTCCGCGTCCATGGCCTTGTTCTTTTCGATGACAGCTAAAGTGTCCTCCTTCAGCTCGGTGAGGAAGTTGTGCCAACCGTCCGGAGCAATAAAGGGGTTGCCTCCCTCGGCCAGCTGCCGCTCCCGCTTCTGCAAGGTTCTGTTGTTATAGGGATGGTTGCCCAGATGAATCATCACCGGCTCGTCCCAGATGCGTTCAATGGAGTCCAGCATCATGTCAGCGGCGTTGATCGGCTCCACATTGTGGGCAGTATAGGGGCGGGTCATGGCGTTGCGGCCCGCGCCGCCAAACAGACCGGCAAGGTAGGTCTTGCCCTCCCATGTGACATCAAAGAAGAAGGTGAGCACACCGGGAGTGTGACCGGGGGTGAGCACGCAGCGGATTTTCGTGTTGCCCAGCTCGAACACTTCGCCATCCTCCAGCTCCCGGTCAAAGGAGGGAATCCGGGCATAGGGCAGAGCGGACAGATCCAAGTGGGCACGGTGGGGCATCTCGCGCAGAGCCTGGGCATCAATGCGGCTGATGGCCGACATGGTGCCGTACAGGGTGCGGAAAGCCTCTGCCGCGCCAAAGTGGTCAAAATGACCGTGGGTGTGGAGGATCCACTTTACGTTCTTGGGGTCAAAGCCCGCCCGCCAGATGCTCTCAATGAGCAGATAGGTGGCGCAGGGATAGCCGGAATCCAGAAGGATCAGCCCATCCCCGGTGTCGATGAGATGGATGCATACCTGCTTGTCACCCACGTAATACAGGTTGTCCGCAATTTGGAAGGGCTCCACATAGGAAGTGGCGGGGTTGGTGTAGTAAGGCGCCTTTTTGGGCAGCCACTTTTTGCGCGTTTCAACGTACTTTTCCTCTAAAAATTCTTTTCTTCCCATTTTTATCACCTCAAACAATTTAGCGCAGGAATAGATGCGCGTTTTAATGGCTGCAATACCACTTTTGCGGGATGGGGTTTTCGCTGAATAGGGGGTCTATCCCACCACTGTTTTGCCAGATGAGGGCGATGGTATCCTTCATTTTTTTCGCATCGCACAGCTGGGCAGGGGCATTGCCGATGAAACCGTCGGTAATGCATCTATGGTAACGGAATGCGGTGTCGTACTTGATAAAGCGGTCGGAAATATCCTCGATGTAGTCGGTATAGAACAGAGCAGTGGGACGGGTGACTATGTCTCCATTTGTTCTGCGGATGGTCAGCGGCATAGTCTTTTCTTCCATGCGGTTGGGAATGGAAAGCATCTCGTCCACACAGTGTAGATAAGTGTTTCGGTTCTGTGCTACACCGACCAATAAAACAAAATCAAGCTTGCTGTAGCAGCTGTTGGGGGCGGTTGGGGTGAGGACAAAGGGCTCGCCCTTGATAAAATCCTCTGCCTTTGCCCGGTCACCGAAAACAACCATGGAGTGGGTGGGGCTTTCCGAGCGAATGCCACGTCCATCCTCCAGCGCCACGGTGGAGAAAGCACCCAGACAAGTGTCGCTGCTGGACATATCGAGAGTGATCTCCTTGTCCAGATTGTGCCACGTGTGGGTGGGCACACAGAGTAGGCCGCCGTTCCGGGTGAAGTATTCCACCAGAGTGTTCAGAAGGCCCTGTGCGCCCCCTTCTACCGGCCCAATGGCGCGCAGGGAGGAGTGCATGAGCACGACCTTGTCCGTAGGGGCGCCCATTTGCGTCAGTTGGGAAATAATATCTGCTTTGGTAACCATAAGTATATCACATTCCTGCATGATCGGGTTATCTGTCTTTTTGATTGTAGCATCTAAACTGCGGGAATGCAAGAGCCGCCGTCTCATCCACCCTCAAAGAAAAATACCGACCATCCAAACGGATGCTCGGTATTTTGGTGGAGGAGGGTGGATACAGGCCGCCAAGAGCCTCGCTATGCTCGGTTGCGGCTTGCACGCCCGCCTGCGGGCGGGTGTCGAACCTTTGATTTGAATATTCGATGGTTCGAATCCGGATATAAAATAAATCACCGTTACTTTTGTAACGGTGATTTGGTGGAGGAGGGTGGATTCGAACCACCGAAGCGAAACGCAACAGATTTACAGTCTGCCCCCTTTGGCCACTCGGGAACTCCTCCATATTTAATTGGAGCTGGTAGACGGATTCGAACCCCCGACCTGCTGATTACAAATCAGCTGCTCTACCGGCTGAGCTATACCAGCGTGTCTTGCGGTCTGTCCACAGCAAAAGTTAGTTTAGCAGACGGCACATGAATTGTCAATACCAAAATTCGTATTTTTACAAATAACTTTTCAGACACCCCAGGGGTTTCCATTTATGCGCAAATCTGATAAAATAACAGTAAATATACTGAGGTATTATGTGCTGCGGGAGCAAATCCTGCCCGTGGCAGACAAGGAGAGTCATGAAAGAACGGAAAGCCCCGGACCGAAGCCTCCGGGAAAACAAAATGCTCCATTCGCCCATCTCCAAAATCATCCCGGAGATGGCCATTCCCACCATTATCGCATTCCTCATCAACTCCATCTACTCGCTGGCGGATACCTACTTTGTCAGCGAGCTGGGCACCAATGCCACCGCGGCGGTCAGCGTCAACTCCGCTCTGGACCAGATCATTATGATGGGCGGCTCCATGCTGGCGGTGGGTGCTAACAGCTTTGTGGCCCGACTGCTGGGCGCACGGCAAAAGGAAAAGGCGGACAAGGTGCTGTCTACCGCCTTTTTCCTCGCCTTCGGAGCGGGCTTGCTGCTGATGATGCTGGGCAGCGCATTTATGGAGCCTATGGTCAACCTGCTGGGCGCCACCGACACCTGCCGCCGATACTCCATTGACTACGCCACCTACGTTCTGCTGGCAGCGCCCTTCATGGCATCGACCTTCGTTATGAACCAGTGCCTGCGGGCGGAGGGCAGCGCCACTCTGTCCATGATCGGCATGGGCTTTGGCGGTATCCTCAACTGTGTGCTGGACCCCATTTTCATTTTTGGCTGGGGCCCTGTCCCGGCCATGGGTGTGGCCGGTGCGTCTATCGCCACCGCCATCTCCAAGCTGGTCAGCTGGATCATCCTCATTTTCCCCTACCTGACCAAGCGCAGTCTGCTGCGCCTGTCTTTCCGGTGCTTCTCCTTTAAATGGGACATTCTTCGCCAGATCATCACCGTGGGCATGCCGTCTATGCTGCGCTCCGGCCTTGCGGTGGTGGCGGGTATCCTGCTCAACAACATCGCCGGCGACATCTCCGATTCTGTGTTGGCCGGCATCGGTGTGTCCACCAAAATCATGATGTTCCCCTTCAGCATTATTCTGGGCTTTGGAAGCGGCTTCCAGCCGGTGGCCGGCTTCAACTGGGGCGCGCGGCGCTACGACCGCGTGACGGAAAGCTATCGTTTCTCTGCTGTAACCGCTTTTATCGGGGCGGCGGTCATGGCTGTTGCACTGGGCGTTTTCGCGCCTCAGGTCATCACTTTGTTCAATGCAGAAGCAGACTTGGAGATGCAGCGGCTGGGTGCGCTGTGTATCCGGCTGCAGTGCGTTGCCCTGCCCATCCACGCATGGGTAGCGGTGGTCAACATGTTCTGCGCGGGATTGGGCTACGCGGGCAAGGCTTTTCTGCTGGCCACGGCCCGGCAGGGCACCTGTTTTCTGCCCATTCTGTACCCCATGGCTATTCTTATGGGTGAGCTGGGCATCGTTTCCGTACAGGCGGTAGCCGATGTACTGACCCTCGCGCTGGCCATTCCCATTGTGATTCGAGTGCTCAAGCAGGTAAAACAGGCTCAGCAGGAGAATGTAACATAAAAAATCGTTGGTAAAATGTGAAAAATCGTTTGTCCTTATTGCGAAATAGCTATATAATACTATCGAGCTTAAACTGAGCAAGTATGCCTACAGATCAAATACAGGAAAGAGAGGAATCCATTATGTCCAATTACATTCCCACTCCCGCCCATTATGACAAGATGCCCGTGGACATCTCCTTTGTGTTCAAGAACGAGCGTCCCGCCGGCAAGCACGGCTTTTTGCAGGTGGACGGTGATAACTTCCGCTTTGAGGACGGTACCCTTGGCAAGTTCTGGGGTGTCATGTTCAACGGCGGCGCCAACTTCCCCGAGCATGAGTATGCCAAGAAGGTCGCCCGCCGTCTGGCCATGGCCGGCGTGAACATGGTGCGTCTGCATCAGCTGGATGCCGAGTGGTGCGTGCCCAACATCTATCAGATGTATGCCGGCCCCCGTCTGGAGACCACCCGCGTGTGGGATCCCGAGGCTGTTGACCGTCTGGACTACCTGATCTATGCCCTGAAGGAAGAGGGCATCTACGTGTCCGTGGACATGGTTACTTATCGTAACTTCAAGTCCGGTGACGGTGTGCAGTGTCCCGAGAAGCTGGGTGACGCCGCCCGCTTCTACTCCATGTATGATCGCACTATGATCGAGCTGCAGAAGGAGTTCATCGAGAAGTTCTGGAACCACTACAACCCCTACACCAAGCTGGTACATAAGGACGATCCTGTCTTTGCCATGTGCTGCCTGATGAACGAGAACAACCTGTTCTATGACAGCAGCGTGCGTAAGAACTTCGTGCGTATTCCCTACTATGACAACATGTTCCGTGACCTGTTCAACGACTGGCTGAAGGAGAAGGGCATCGAGTACGACGCTTACGGCTGCAACCTGTTCTCCACCGACGATGTCATGACTCAGTTCAAGATGGAGCAGAGCGAGAAGTACTATCATGAGATGATGGACTTCTACCGCGCTCAGGGTGTGAAGACTCCCGCTGTCGTGTCCAACTGGCTGCACACCAATGCCGAGGTCAAGCTGGGTCAGATCAGTGACTTCACCGACATGCACAAGTACGTCTGCGACTGGCACTGGCAGGAGCATGAGAAGATCAGCGCCCACAAGTCCCTCACCGACGGCGAGAGCCAGCTGGGCAACATGGCCCGCGTGAAGATCCACGGCAAGCCTGTGTTCTTCTCTGAGTGGGATATGACCTGGCCCAACGCCTACCGCGCCTCCGCTGTGCCTCACTTCGCCGGTGTGGCCTGTCTGCAGAACTGGGGCGGCATGACCATCCACACTTATTCCTATGCCAACTATCTGGACAAGGTGGACGTGCTGGGTAAGGAGAGCACCTCCTCCACCATTGGCAGCGTGGCCTATCGTGACGGCTACTTCTCCATCTGGAACGACCCCGCCAAGTTCGGCCTGTTCTATCATGCCGCTCTGATGCTGCGCCGTGGCGACGTGCAGCCCGCCAAGAAGGTTTATGGCTGTAAGATGTCCCAGCTGCCCCTGCTGAACCATCAGGCTTTCTCCTCTCTGGTGGAGCGCAGCCAGGTTCAGACCATCTTTGACGACACCGACCTGACCGGTGTGGACGAGATCATCATGGACAGCGACGTGATCCCCCGCGAGGATCCCAACATCATCCGCTCCGATACGGGCGAGATGTGGCGCAACCTGAAGCGCTCCATCGGTGTCATTGACTCTCCCCGTACCAAGATCGCCTACGGCTTCCTGGGCCGCTTCCAGGGTGAGGATACCCGCCGCCGCGAGGGACTGGGCCTTCCCATTGAGCTGAACGACATGGTGGTGGACTGCTACACCGACTTTGCCACCATCGCCCTGTCCTCCCTGAATGACGATCCCATCACCGAGTCCGAGCACATGCTGCTGACCACCATCGGCCGTGCCCGCAACTCCGGTGCTCAGTTCGACGGTGAGAAGATGATCGACGTGGGCCATGCCCCCATTATGTCTGAGGTCATCACCGCCGATATCTCCATCCGCACTCCTCACGATACTATGACCGTGTGGGCTGTCAACTCCGACGGTTACTACGTGGGCAAGGTCCCCACCGACTACAAGGACGGCTGGCTGACCATCCACTGCGGCAACCACTTCCAAGTCGGATCGTAGCCATGTCGTTCTGTGAGCCAA
>JAZNTL010000023.1:0-37111 GCA_045591745.1 Lawsonibacter sp. | reverse complement strand
CGGGGGGTGGGAAAAAAAAGAAAAACACCCCCCTCCCTAATTTAGGGCAGACGGTTTTGCTGTGTCAGTTCTTCAGACTTTCGGCCCAGATGGAGTATTTTTCTACCTTTTCATCGCATTCGGCCTTGGTTTTGCCGTTGGCCAGGATATAGACCTTGACCTTGGGCTCGGTGCCGGAGGGCCGCACAATGACGCTGGTGCCGTCTGCCATCTCATAGCGCAGCACGTTGGAGCCGGACAGCTCCATGGTCGTTTTCTTGCCGCAGGACACACACACCACGCTGCCGTTCTTATAGTCCTTCTGCTCGGCAACGGCAACACCGCCGATTTCCACCGGGGGATGCTCTCGCAGGTCGGCCATGAGGGCGGCCATCTTCTTCAGACCGTCCAGACCGGGCATGACCAGATTCAGGGTGCGTTCGCTGTAATAGCCGTACTTTTCATACAGGGCCAGCAGAGCATCGTACAGGGTCATGCCCTGTGCGTGATACCATGCGGCCATTTCGGTGAGCAGCAGGGAGGCGGTGACCGCATCCTTATCACGGACGAAGCTGCCCAACATGTAGCCGTAAGACTCCTCATAGGAGAAGATGACGTTGCCCTCGCCGGACTCCTCCAGCTGGTCCTTTTTCTGGGCCAGGAACTTAAATCCGGTAAAGGTGTCGAAGGAGCGCAGGCCGTTCACCTCGGCCACCTTGGGGGCCATTTCGGTGGTGACAATGGTCTTGAGGGCCACGGGGTTTTCCGGCAGCTTGCCCGCGCGCTTCATGGCACCGATGAGGTAGTCCAGCAGCAGCACACCCGTCTGGTTGCCAGAGATGACCTTGAACTCGCCGTCTGCGGTGCGCACCATGATGCCCACGCGGTCGGCATCGGGGTCGGAGCCCAGAATAAAGTCGGCGCCCTCCTTCTTGGCGATGTCCACCGCCAGATAGAAGCCCTCGGGGTTTTCCGGGTTGGGGGAGACCACCGTGGGGAAGTTGCCATCAATGACCATCTGCTCGGGCACGCAGATCACGTGCTTAATGCCCAGCCGCTTCAAGGCTTCGGGGATCAGCTTATGGCCGGTGCCATGGAAGGGGGTGTAGACCATTTTGAAGTCATCGGCCACCTTGGCTACCACTGCCTTGTCGTTGGCCTGAGCCATGACGTTGGCAAGGAACTTCTCGTCCGTCTCAGCACCCATGAGGACGATTTTGCCCTGAGCAAGGGCATCTTCGTAGGGCATGGTCTTGACGCAGGCGAATACGTCCAGTTCCTTCATCTTGGCGGCTACCTCGTCCGCGTGCTTGGGGGGCAGCTGAGCGCCGTCCTCCCAATAGACCTTGTAGCCGTTATACTCTTTGGGGTTGTGACTGGCGGTCACGTTGATGCCCGCGATACAGCCGTACTCGCGCACGGCGAAGGACAGCTCCGGGGTGGGGCGCAGCCCCTCGAACAGGTGCACGGGGATGCCGTTGGCGGCCATGACGCAGGCAGCCTCCCGGGCGAACAGGTCGGAGTTGTTGCGGCAGTCAAAGCACACGGCAATGCCCCGCTTGACAGCCTCGGGGCCTTCTTCCAGAATGTCCTGGGCAAAGGCCTGGGTAGCGTGGCGGATGACGTGGGCGTTCATGCGGTACAGACCCACACCCATGGTGCCACGCAGGCCGGCGGTGCCGAACTCCAGCTGGGAGAAAAAGCGGGACTCGATTTCCTTATCATCGCTGCGGACAGCTTCCAGCTCGGCCTTTTCAGCGGCGCTGAGGGCGGGGCTGGACAGCCATTTTTCATAAGTATCACGGTAGGACATGGTCAGGCCTCCAATCGAAATAGTTAAATATAGTATAGCACAAGGGAAAGGGAAGTTCTACCGTATTTTGGCAGTTTTATTTATGATAAGCGGAGCCTTCATTGATTTTGAAGGCACGGTAAATTTGTTCCAGCAGCATGACTCGGGCCAGATGGTGGGGGAAGGTCATGGGGGACATGGAAAGACGCACCCGGCATTCCTGCTTCAAGGTGGGGTCGAGCCCGAAGCTGCCGCCGATGAGGAAGACGAGATGCCGGGCACTGTTCAGCTCGCAATTTTGCACCAGTTGGGCCAGCTGTTCGCTGGAGTGGGGCTTGCCCTCCACGCACAGGGCCACCAGCTCGGCCCGGTCGGGGAGCTTGGAACGGATGGACTGACTTTCCTTGGCAAGGGCGGCATCGATTTGGCCCTGAGAGGGGTTTGGGGGCAACTTTTCCTCGGCCAGCTCGGTGACCGTCAGTTTGCAGTAGGCGGACAGGCGCTTCATATATTCCTCAGCTGCGCCGATGTAAAATTTTTCCTTCATCTTGCCGACACAGATAATATGTACGCTCAGCATACGGACACCTCCTTGGTGACGGGATAGGTGGGCCCGGGTTGGGAGCGGGGGGCCACCGACAGGCGAACGTCACGTTCCGGGTCGATGCCGTTGGCACAAAGGTGGCGGAAGGTCACGTCATAGGCCCGGGCGGGGGTGTTGTTTTCGTTGCTCAGGTGGGCCAGAATAATGGTGTTTGCCCCTGCCTTTGCTGCCTGCAGAGCGAGGTCGGCTCCCGCCTCGTTGCACAGGTGGCCCCGGTCACTCAATATGCGTTGCTTGAGTGGGTAAGGGTAAGGGCCGGAGCACACCCAATCGATGTCGTGATTACTTTCCAGCACCACGGTCTGACAGCCCAGGACAGCTTGGCGCACCGCGTCTGTTACGTGGCCAAGGTCGGTGGCAAGGGCCAGCTTGCAGCCGTCCAGTTCCACGGTGTACCCCACGCTGTCAGCGGCATCGTGGGGGGTGGGGAAGCTGGTGCAGCGCAGGGGGCCGATATCAAAGGCATCGCCCGCGGCGAAGGAACAGATACGGTCTGACGGGAGGCCTGTGCGGGTGGTCAATTGGTATGCCGTCCCCACAGAGGCATAGATGGGCACGGTCAGCTTTTTGACCATGGTGGACAGACCGCACACATGGTCGGTGTGGGCATGGGTGACCAGCACGGCTGCCAGCGTATTTGGGTCGATATGCAGTTGGTTCAGCGCGGTGGTGATGCGGCGGCAGGAGATGCCCGCATCGATGAGAATATGGGTATCGCCGCCGCTGACCAGCAGCGAGTTGCCGCTGGAGCCGCTGGCAAGGGTGGTGATGGTCAGCACGCTGCTCGCTCCTTAAAAAGAGGGATCAGGGGGCAGGAAACTGCGTTTCCCAACTCCTGATCCCTAGTTGTTTTGATTTTAGCCTACCTGAGCCGTGACATCCTCGTCCGGGGTTTCGATGACCCGGATGTCGGCACCTACTGCGGCCAGCTTTTCCACAAGGTTCTCGTAGCCGCGCTCGATGTGGTGGATGGAGGCAACCTCCGTTACGCCCTGAGCGGCCAGACCGGCGATGACCATGGCCGCACCGGCCCGCAGGTCGCAGGCATTGACGGGAGCGCCGGTCAGGTGGTCCACACCTTCGATGACGGCTACCTTGCCGTCCACCTGAACGCTGGCACCCATGCGGCGCAGTTCAAACACATAGCGGTAGCGGTTGTCCCAGACACCTTCGGTAATGACGCTGGTGCCCCGGGCGGTGCACAGCACGGCGCCGATCTGGGACTGCATGTCGGTGGGGAAGCCGGGATAGGGCATGGTTTTGATGTTGGCACGGTTGAGAGGACCGTCCCGGCGGACCAGAACGGCATCGTCCTGTTCCTCCACGTCAACACCCATCTCCAGCAGCTTGGCGGTGATGCAATCCAGATGCTTGGGGATGACGTTTTTGATGAGCACTTCGCCTCCGGCGGCGGCTACGGCAGCCATGTAAGTGCCGGCCTCGATCTGGTCGGGGATGATAGAATAGCAACCACCGTGCAGGCGGTCTACGCCGCGAATCTTGATCACGTCCGTACCCGCGCCGCGGATGTCAGCACCCATGGAGTTCAGGAAGTTGGCAAGGTCCACGATATGGGGCTCCTTGGCGGCGTTTTCGATGATGGTCATACCGTCGGCAAGGGCGGCACCCAGCATGATGTTCATGGTGGCACCCACGGAAACGATGTCCAAATAGACCTGACCGCCGGACAGACGGTTGGAGGAGGCGATCTTGGCATCGATATAGCCGTTGCGGACCTCTACCTGTGCGCCCATGGCGGCGAAGCCCTTGATATGCTGGTCGATGGGACGACCACCCAGATCGCAGCCGCCGGGCATGGGCACCTCAGCCCAGCCGAAACGGCCCAGAAGAGCGCCCACCAGATAGTAGCTGGCACGGATCTTGCTGCCCCGGTCCATGGATACCTTCTGGTTGCGGATGCGGGAGCAATCGATATCTACGGTGGTGCGGTTGACGGTTTTGACCGTGGCACCCAGCTCCTGCAGGATCTGGAGGATGAGGGTCACGTCACTGATTTGGGGGATATTTTCGATGCGGCACACGCCGTCCACCATCAGGGCGGCGGGGATAATGGCAACGGCGGCATTTTTGGCGCCACTGATCTCGATCTCACCATGCAGGCGGTTGCCGCCCCTGATCTGATATTTGGTCAAAACTACACCCTCTTTACACAATGGGATGTTGTATTTCAGCGCCGACCGGCAGGACGGCGTACACATCGTGGAGCATGTGCAAAAAGGCACATGTCTATACATGATAAATTATAACACCGTTATACCCAAAAGGCAAAGGGTTTTTGCACGAAAGAGGGCAAAAGAGCAAAATTTATCCGCGGTTGAGCAGACCCGGGCGCATGACACCCTCCAGAGGCTGGCCCTTGGCATAGCGCTCAAAATTTTTCAGGCAGAAATTCACAGCGGATTTGCGGCTGACCTCCATGCGGATGCCGCCTGCCACGTGGGGGGTGAGCAGCAGGTTGGGGATGTCCCACAGGGGGGAGTCGGCGGGCAGAGGCTCGGGGACGGTCACGTCCAGTGCCGCACCCCACAGGTGACCCGCGGTCATGGCGGCGGCAAGGGCATCCTGATCCAGCACAGTACCCCGGCCGTCGCTGATGAGGATGGCGTCAGGCTTCATCAGGGCGAGACGGCGCTCATCCATGAGCTTGACCGTTTCCGGAGCGTGGGGCAGGATGAGGGCCACCACATCTGCCTGAGGCAGGCGCTGGTCCAGATGGTCCATGGTATCTACCTCATCAAAGCCGTCGATGGGGCCGGTGACAGTGCGTTTCAGACCTACGGTATGGGCGCCCAGCGCCTTGCACAGGCGGGCAAAGTCACCGCCGATGACACCCGCACCCACCACAAGGACGGTGGCGCCGCGAATGGAGCGCATCTGCTTGACGTCCACCCACTGGTGCTTGAGCTGGTTGTCACGGCACTGGGGCAGCTTGCGGCACAGGGCCAGCAGGGTGGTGAGCATGTGCTCGGACACGGTCTGGCGATAGGCACCAACGCAGGCGGTGATGGTCACGTCGTCGGGCAGGATGCCGGGAGCTGCATAGTCATCCACACCCATCCACAGTGACTGCATCCAGCGCAGGTTGGTGGCATGGACAAGATGGGAGGGGACAGGAGCACCCATAATGACGGTGGCCTTGGACAGCTGCTCGGGAGTGACGGTGCTGCGGCGGGGGTATTCCCACACGGCATCGGGCATAAGAGTTTCGAAAAGGGGCTTTTCTTCCTCTACAATGGGGAGCATGTTCAAAATATGTTCGGACATTGGAAAACCTCCTGCAAATTATGTCTGCCCATATTATAACTTTTTTTGGCGGTGGTGGCAAGACGGGACCTTTGCTTTCGTGCATGGGTTATGGTACAATCAAAATAATAAAGGAGGTGACCGCCGTGAATATTACGCTGAACACTTCGGTGACGGAGTTTCCGGGCATTGGGCCGGCCAGAGCAAAAAAGCTGGAAAAGCTGGGCATTTGCACGGCGGGGGACCTGCTGCGTTATTTCCCCCGGGGATATGAGGACCGCAGAAAGAGCGTAAGCATCATTCGAGCCACTGAGGGGGAGCCGGTATGCATTCAGGCTATGGTGGCTGAAACACCCCGACTAAGCCGGGTGCGGCGGGGTCTGGACCTTGTAAAAGTCAAGGCGGTGGACCACAGCGGGATGCTGAACATCACCTACTTCAATCAGGCCTATTTGAAGGATGCTCTGCGGCCGGGAGAGGAATATATTTTCTACGGCAAGGTGGAAAACTCCGGCCGGGCCAAGCAGATGACCAACCCGGTCACCGAGCCGGTGGGCAAGAACACAGTGACCGGTTGCATCCTGCCCGTTTATCCTCTGACGGCGGGCATTACAAACAATTTGCTGGCTTCGTTGACCAGGAGAGCGGCGCAGGATTGCGCCCATGAGGTGGGCGAGGCGCTGCCTGACCGGGTGCTGAGGGATTATGAACTGGCCCAGAGCGATTTTGCATACAAGACCATCCATATGCCGGACAGCTTTGAGCTGTTGGAGCTGGCCCGTCGACGGCTTATTTTTGAGGAGCTGTTTTATCTGGCGGCGGGGCTTGCCCTGCTGAAAGGGCGGCGCACCGGGGAGCGGGGACATTCCTGCCCCTGTGAAAGCCTTGCGCAGTTTCTGGACCTGCTGCCCTTTGCGCCCACTGCGGCGCAGCTGCGGGTGATGGAAGAGTGCCGGGCGGACATGGCGGGTACACGGCCTATGAACCGGCTGGTGCAGGGCGACGTGGGCTCGGGCAAGACGGTGGTGGCTGCGGCGGCGGCATGGATGGTCATTCAAAACGGACTGCAGGCGGCACTCATGGCACCCACGGAGATCTTGGCCCGGCAGCATGCGCAGTCGCTGGACAAGCTATTGGCTCCCGCGGGGATCGCGGTGGGGTTGCTGGTGGGCTCCATGACCCCGGCCCAGAAAAAAGAGGTCAAGCAGCGGCTGAAGTCAGGTGAGCTAAAATTTGTGGTGGGCACCCATGCCCTGCTGTCCGGCGGGGTGGACTTTGCCCGGCTGGGCCTTGTGGTGGCGGACGAGCAGCACCGATTTGGTGTGAGCCAGCGGGCGGCGCTGACCGCTAAGGGGGAGCGCCCCCACGTGCTGGTCATGTCAGCTACACCCATTCCCCGAACACTGGCCTTGATCGTTTACGGCGATCTGGACGTATCTGTCATCGACCAGCTCCCTCCCGGACGTACCCCGGTAGATACCTTTGTGGTGGGCGAGGACAAGCGGCAAAGGATGTACGGCTTTGTACGAAAGCTGGTACAGGAGGGACGGCAGGTCTATATTGTATGCCCGGCGGTGGAGGATGACCCGGAGCGCTGGCAGGGCTTGCCCGACCTGAAGGCGGTAACGACCTACGCAAAGAATTTACAGGAGCAGGTCTTTCCCGATTTGCGCGTGGCCTTTGTCCACGGAAAGCTGAAAGCAAAGGAAAAGGAAACTGTCATGGCCGCCTTTGCCGGGGGGGGACTGGACGTTTTGGTATCCACCACGGTGATCGAGGTGGGTGTGGACGTGCCCAACGCGGCGCTGATGGTGGTGGAGAATGCCGAGCGCTTTGGCCTGAGTCAGCTGCATCAGCTGCGGGGCCGTGTGGGCCGGGGCGAGCACAAGTCCTATTGTGTGCTGGTAACTGGGTCGAAAAGCGAGACCAGCAGGACTCGGCTCAAGGCCATGACCGACACCACCGATGGATTTAGAATTGCTGAAGAGGATTTGAAGCTGCGCGGGCCGGGCGACTTTTTCGGCAACCGGCAGCACGGACTGCCCCAACTGCGCATCGCCGATTTGGCAGGTGACATGCGTCTGCTTAGTCAGGCGCAGCAGGCGGCCCGGGAGATGCTGGAACGGGACCCGGAATTGACCGGGGCGGAGCACCGGATGGTGCGCCAGAGGATACAAACTCTGTTCGCCCAACAGGCGGATATTTTCAACTAAAAGGAGAAAGAAAACATGGATAAGATGGAACATGCCAAGCAGCTCAGAGACGTTACTGAGAAACACTACAACTGCGCCCAGTCGGTGCTGGTGCCCTTTGCCAAGGAGATGGGCCTCAGCGAGGAACAGGCCTATAACATCGGCGCGCACTTTGGCGCAGGCATGCGTCACGGCAGCACCTGCGGCGCTCTGTCCGGCGCGCTGATGGTGCTGGGTGCCATGGGCTATGGAGAGCAGGATGCGCAGGCGATGCTGCGCATCTTCCGGGAAAAGAACGGCTGCACTGACTGCGCCCATCTGCTGGCACAGGCAAAGGAGCGCGGAGAGGAGAAGAAGCCCCACTGTGACCGGCTGGTGTGTGAGTGCGTGCAGGCGGTGCTGGACCTGACGGCGGATAAGTGAACATGACACCGCTGGAACAGCTGCCCATTCCGCTGCTTTTGTGGTTTGGGGAGCACGCAAGGAAGCTCCCGTGGCGGGATGACCCCACACCCTATCACGTCTGGGTGTCGGAAATCATGCTGCAGCAGACCAGAGTGGGGGCGGTGCTGGGTTACTATGCCCGGTTCATGGAGGAAGTACCCACCGTGGCCGACCTTGCCGCCCTGAGTGAAGAGCGGCTGATGAAGCTGTGGCAGGGGCTGGGTTACTATAACCGGGCCAGAAACCTGCAAAAGGCCGCCCGGCAGGTCATGGAGAAGTTTGGGGGGCGGTTTCCCAACCGCTATGAGGACATCCGTACCCTTGCGGGGGTGGGAGACTACACCGCAGGGGCCATTGCGTCCATCGCCTTTGGACAGTCTGTTCCTGCGGTGGATGGCAACGTGCTGCGGGTGGTCAGCCGCATCAACGGCGATGACAGCGACATTACCCTTTCCGCAACTAAGGAGCGTATACGGCGGCAGGTGGCTGATATCATCCCAAAAGGGGAGGCCGGACGGTTCAATCAGGGTATGATGGAACTGGGAGCTACAGTGTGTCTGCCCAACGGAGCGCCCCTGTGCGACCAATGTCCGGCCAAGGAGTTTTGCCGGGCCCGGCTGGAAGAGCGGACCGGACAGCTGCCGGTGAAGGCGGCGAAGAAAGCGCGCGTTATCGAGGATCGGACCGTGTTCCTTATCTTCCACGATGGGCAGGTGGCTCTGCGCCGCAGACCGGACAAGGGGCTGCTGGCCGGGTTGTGGGAGTTTCCCAACGAAATCGCACCTGCCGAGGATGCCTTGGAACGCTGGGATATTTTGGGCCAAGACATTAGAATGGCGGGTACAGGAAAGCACATCTTTACCCACAAGGAGTGGCACATGACTGCCAAGCTGGTTCAGGCGGAAAACGAAAAGCTGCCCCAAGGCTGGGTATGGGCTGACCGGGGAGAGCTGGAGCGGCAGTATGCCGTGCCCAACGCCTTTCGGGCCTTTGAGCCTGTGGTGAAAGAGCAACTGGGCTACTTTTGAGAGGAGGAAGCGGTGGTGGTATGCAATTTGTGTCCCCGGATGTGCGGCGCGGTGCGTACCGCTGACCGGGGCGAGGGGTACTGCCGGATGCCTGAGGTGCCCGTGCTGGCCCGGGCTGCCCTCCATCATTGGGAGGAACCGCCCATTTCCGGGATGCGAGGGTCGGGGACGATTTTCTTTTCCGGCTGTCCACTGGGCTGTGTGTTCTGCCAGAACGAGGAAATCAGCCATGAGGACCGGGGCAAGCCGGTGACGCAGGAGCGGCTGGGGCAGATTTGTGACGAGCTGGTGGCTCAGGGAGCACACAACATCAACTTTGTCACCCCTACCCATTATGCCCACGTGGTGAAAAAACTGCTGGACGAGCACCCTGTATCTGTGCCTGTGGTGTGGAACACCGGAGGCTATGATCGGGTGGACACCCTGCGGGGGCTGGAGGGGAAGGTGGACATCTATCTGCCTGATCTGAAGTATATGGACCCGGCGGTGGCACACAGATACTCCGCTGCCGCCGACTATCCCGAAATTGCCGAGGCCGCCATCCGGGAGATGGTGCGGCAGGTGGGGCCCTGTAAACTGGATGAGGATGGCCTGCTGAGAAAAGGCGTGGTCATCCGCCACCTGCTTTTGCCCGGACAGCTGGCCGGGGCCAAGGAGGTCATGGACTGGGTGGCCAGAGAGTTTGGGTCGGGGACGGTGCTGTTCTCCCTGATGAGCCAATACACCCCCTGGGGTCGGGCCGGAGAGTTTCCGGAAATCGACCGCAGGTTGCGCGCAAGTGAAATCCGCGCGGCTCAGCAGTATATGGATGTGCTGGGGCTGGACGGCTTTGTGCAGGACGGCCAGAGCGCAAAGAGGGAATATACCCCGGACTTTGATTTGACGGGAATATAAAAACACTCTGCACCACAGGTGCAGAGTGTTTTTATGTTTGGTTTAGTTGAGCAGCTGAGCGTAGATGTCCAGATACTCCTTGGCGGAGTGGTTCCATGTAAAGTCGGCGGTCATGCCCGCTTTTTGCAGGGCACGGAAGGCCTTTTTGTCGGTGGACCAGAGGTTGACTGCCTGTTCCACCGCCCAGACAAGCTCGCCCGGGTCGGCATTGGCAAAGGAGAAGCCCCGGCCCTCACCAGTGAATTTGTTATAGGGCGGGACACTATCCCGCAAACCGCCGGTTTCCCGCACCACGGGGACGGCGCCAAAGCGCATGGCGATCATCTGGGACAGGCCGCAAGGCTCGGACACGGAGGGCATCAGGAAGATGTCCGCGCCGGCATAGATGACGTTGGACAGGGTGGAGGAGTACATGATCTGAGCGGAGAAGCGGCCGGGATACTGCCGCTGGGCGGCACGGAAAGCCTCTTCAAAGTGCCAGTCGCCGGTGCCCAGCACCACCATCTGCACGTCCAGTTCCATGATGCGGTGCAGGGCATCCACCACCATGCCAAAGCCCTTGTGACCCACCAGACGGGAGACACAGGCGATGATGGGCACGTTGGGATCTTTGTTCAGGCCCACGGCGTTCTGCAGAGCAGCTTTGCAGGCTTTTTTGCCTGTGACCGGGGCGCGGGGGGTGAAGTTTTGGGCCATGGTAGGCATGGTGGCCGGGTCATAGAGCTTGGTATCGATGCCGTTGAGAATGCCCCGCAACTTATCCTGGTGGGCGGCGATGACACCGTCCAGACCGTGAGCGTAGAAGGGGTCCAACAGCTCCCGGGCATAGGAGGGGGAAACGGTGGTGACAAAGTCGGCGGCGATGATGGCGCCCTTCATCAGGTTGACGTCCCCATAGTGCTCCAGCATATTGTCATTGAAATAGCTGGGGTTGAGGCCCAGAATGTCCTCCAGCACCTCACGGCCGTAGCGGCCCTGATACTCAATGTTGTGGATGGTGAATACGGACCGGGCGTGGCTGAGCTGGGGGATGCGGTAGCGATCCTCCATGAGGTAGATGGGGATGAGGGCGGTCTGCCAGTCGTTGCAGTGGATGACATCGGGATACCAGTTCAGCTGGCCTACGGTTTCCAGCACGGCACGGGAGAAGTAGGCGAAGCGCTCGCAGTCGTCAAAGTGGCCGTAGAGCTGGGTGCGCTTGAAGTAGGCTTCGTTGTCGATGAACCAATAGGTGACACCGTCCCGCTCCAGCTCGAATACGCCGCAATAAACGTTGCGCCAGGAGAGGGAAACGTCAAAATATTTCAGGAACGTCATTTGACTGCGCCAGTCCTCGCCGATGCCCTCGTACAGGGGGAGAATCACGTGGACCTGATGTCCGGCCTTGGCCAGCGCGGGGGGCAGAGAACCGGCTACATCGGCAAGTCCGCCGGTTTTGATAAAGGGAGCGACCTCGGATGCGGCAAATAAGATGTTCATAATAAAACCTCGTTTGCAGTTATACGGTGGTGTTTTTGGGGACGGCGATGGGGAAGCTCTCCTGTCCGGAGAGGGTGCGCTGGTCGCCGATATGGACGTTTTTGTCAGCAATGGCGTAGGAAACACAGGCGTCCTTGCCCACCACGGCGCCCTGCATGAGCACGCAGTTGGACACCTTGGCACCTGCTTCCACCACCACACCACGGAAGAGAATGGAGTTTTCCACCTGACCCTCAATGACGCAGCCGTCGGCGATGAGGCTGTTGTGGCACTTGGAGTCCGGGCCGTAGTAGGTGGAGGGGTCGCTGCGGTCCTTGGTGCGCACGGGGGCCTCGGCATGGAACAGGTCGGCGCGGACCTCGTCTCGCAGCAGATCCATAGAGCAGCGGAAATAGTCCTTGACCGAGTGGAAGCGGCCCACGTAGCCGTCGTAGCGGTAGGCGGTGATCTTCAGTTGTTCCAGTCGGGGGAGCAGGGCGCCACGGCTGAAGGAGTGCACGTCGTGGGCGGCACAGTCCTCCACCAGTTCCAGAAGCAGGGATTTGGACAGAATACATACCTCCAGAGACTCCAGACCATCCGGCGCGGCGGAGGGGTTGACGGCGATGTCGGTGACCCGGCCGGTTTCGTCCGTTTGCAGGTACTGACATTCCGACGGGATGCCCCAGCGGTTTTGGGAGCCAACAATGGTGATGTCGCTGCCGGAGGCGAGGTGCTGGCGCAGCACGTCGGACAGGGGAAGGTTGACGGCCACATCGCCCCAGGCCAGCACCACATAATCCTGGCGAATATTGCGCAAGTAGGAGGAGACGCCCACAAGGGCATCCATGTTGCCGCGGTACTCGCCTTGGGCACGTTCGACGGTGCTGAAGGGGGGCAGGATGCGCAGACCACCGTGCTTGCGGCTCAGGTCCCAGTCCTTTCCCGAACCCACGTGGTCCAGCAGGGACTGGTAGTTTTCATGGACGATGAGTCCAACGTCGGACACACCGGCATTGACCAAACTGGAGAGCATGAAGTCGATGAGCCGGTAGCGGCCGCCGTAGGGCAGAGAGCAGGTGTTGCGGTGACGGGTCAGTTCACCCAGATTGCGGTGGGAATGGTAAGCGAAAATGATGCCGTGCAGATCGTTCACACCCGGTCACCTCCCTTCACGTTATCCCGGACCATGGCATGGGCAGTTACAACGGCCTGTTCACCCACGGTAACACCGCCGGCCACCACGGCCACGCCCCAATCCGGGTCTGTACCGTCCGGGGGAGCGCCTACCCGGGCCTTTTGTTCGATGATGGCATTTTCGGCAATGATGGAGTACTCAATAACGGCCCCGGCCTTTACGGTGACACCGGGCATAAGGATGGAGTAGCGCACCTGCGCACCCTCCTCTACGGTGACGGAGTGGAAGAGAATGGAGTTTTCCACCGTGCCGTATACTTTGGAGCCGCCGGTGACCAGGCTGTGGGAGATGCTTCCCTCCGGGCCGGTGACGTGGGGCGGGGTGACGGGAGTGCGGGCATAGATGGGCCAGCTGGGGTCATACAGGTCGATGCTGGTACGGGGGGCCAGCATATCCATGTTGGCGTCCCACAACGAGTCGATGGTGCCCACATCCTTCCAGTAGCCCTGGAAGCGGTAGGCGGCCATCTTCTCGCCGGCGGCCAGCATATTGGGGATGATGTTCTTGCCGAAGTCGTTGGCGGAGGTGGGGTCAGCTTCGTCCGCGATGAGGTATTCCCGCAGCTTGGACCAGGTGAACACGTAGATACCCATGGAGGCCAGATTGCTCTTGGGCTGGGGGGGCTTTTCCTCGAACTCGAAGATGATGTCGTCCGCGTCTACGTTCATGATGCCAAAGCGCTTGGCTTCCTCCATAGTCACCTCCAGCACGGAGATGGTGCAGGCGGCTCCCACTTTTTTATGGTGGTCCACCATGAGGGAGTAGTCCATTTTGTAGATATGGTCGCCGGACAGGATGACCACGTATTCCGGGTCGTACATGTCCAGAAAACCGATGTTCTGGTAGATGGCGTTGGCGGTGCCCTTGTACCAGGTGCCCTGGTCGCCCTCCCGCATGTAGGGGGGCAGGATATGTACCCCGCCGTCCGACCGGTCAAGGTCCCAGGGCTGGCCGGAGCCGATATAGCTGTTCAGCTCCAGAGGACGGTACTGGGTGAGCACGCCAACCGTGTCGATACCTGAGTTGACACAGTTGGACAGGGGGAAGTCAATGATGCGGTATTTGCCGCCGAAGGGGACGGCGGGCTTGGCTACGTGGCTGGTCAGGGCATACAGTCGGCTTCCCTGACCGCCGGCCAGCAGCATGGCTACACATTCTTTTTTCATGGAGAACACCTCACGGTTTCTTTTTCAAACGATAGATGACACAGCCGGTTGGGGGCAAATCAATGCCAATAGACTGTCCCTGCCGGTGGCAGGGGATGGGGTCGCTCAGCAGAGGGTGGCTGTCGCCCAGGCCGCAGCCGCCGAACTGGGGCCACTCGGAGTTGAAAATCAACTCGTATTCTCCCGGCTGAGGAACGCCCACACGGTAGCCGGGGCGATGGACGGGAGAGAAGTTGCACACCACCAGCAGGAAGCTGCCGTCCGCGGCCCGGCGCAGGTAGGCCAGCACGTTGGCACTGGCATCGTCCGCTTCCAGCCACTCAAAGCCCTGCCAGCCGGTGTCCTGCTCCCACAGGGCGGGCTGGGCAAGGTACAGGGCATTGGCGGCCTTAAAGAAGGCCTGCAGCTTTTGGTGGGGCTCGTAGTCCAGCAGATGCCAGTCCAGAGAGTGCTCGTAATGCCATTCGTTGAACTGGCCCAGCTCGCTGCCCATAATGAGCAGCTTTTTGCCCGGGTGGGTGAGCATATAGCACCAGAAGCCGCGCACAAAGCCGAACTTCTGCCCGTCCCAGCCGGGCATTTTGCCCACAAGAGAACCCTTCATGTGCACCACCTCGTCGTGGGAGATGGGCAGGATATAGTTTTCGTTGAAGGCATACATCAGGGAGAAGGTCAGGTCCTGGTGGTTATACTGGCGGAACAGAGGGTCTGTCTTCAGGTAATGACACACATCATTCATCCAGCCCATGTTCCACTTGAAGTTGAAGCCAAGACCGCCCTGGTCCACCGGGTGAGTCACCTTGGGCCAGGAGGTGGCTTCCTCCGCGATCATCAGCACGTCCGGGTGTTTGCCGAAGATGGCGGTGTTCAGCTGTTGGAGAAAATCCACCGCCTCCAGATTCTCGTGACCGCCGTGGACGTTTGGCATCCACTGGCCACCCTGACGGCCGTAGTCCAGATAGAGCATGGAAGAAACCGCGTCCACACGCAGGCCGTCGGCATGGTACATGTCCAGCCAGAACATGGCTGAGGAGAACAGGAAAGAGCGCACTTCGTTGCGGCCAAGGTCAAAGCAGTTGGTGCCCCATTCCGGGTGCTCGCCCTTGCGGGGATCGGCATATTCGTAGGTGGGAGTGCCGTCAAAGTGGTACAGGCCGAACGCGTCCCGGGGGAAGTGGGCGGGGACCCAATCCAGAATGACACCCACACCGGCCTGATGGAGCTGGTCTATGAGATACATCAGCTCGTGGGGAGTTCCGAAGCGGCTGGTGGCGGCGAAGTAGCCGGTGCACTGGTAGCCCCAGGACATGTCCAGCGGGTGCTCCATGACCGGAAGAAGCTCCACATGGGTGAAACCCATTTCTTTTACGTAGGGAACCAGATAACGGGCAATGTCCCGGTAGGTGAGAAAACCATCTTCGGCCGTGCGCCGCCAGGAGCCCAGATGGACCTCGTAAATGTTCATGGGCCGGTGGTAGGGCGGGTTTTCCGCCCGATACTTGAGCCAGGCCTTGTCCCCCCACTGGTAGCCGGACAGGTCGTACAGCACGCTGGCGGTGTTCGGGCGCATCTGGGCATGGAAGGCATAGGGATCTGCCTTGCCCGTGTAATGGTCGGGAGAGGAAAAGACCGCGTATTGGTAAGCGTCCCCCTGTTTCAAACCGGGGAGAAAGCCCTCCCAAATGCCGCCCTCCACGCGCTTGAGGGGATGGGAGCGGGGGTCCCACCCGTTGAATGGGCCGAAGACGGCTACCTGATGGGCATTGGGGGCCCATACACGGAAAAAGAAGCCGTCCTGCCCTTTTTCCTTGTGGGGATGGGCACCAAAATGCCGCCAGGCATCCCAAGAGCGGCCCTCCGAGAAGGATTCTAAGCCCAGCCAGCGGTCATAAGATGAAATTTTTTTCGTTGCTTTTGCCATAAACACACCTGAAATCCGGGATAAATGGGACTTTTTGACGACCATGTAAAAATTTACAAGATAGAAACAAAAAATGCCCTTCCAATTTATATAAATTATACAACGATACCAGTTCGCCGTCAAGCGTGGAACAGGTCGTTTTTATTGGTATTTCAACTAAATCACAGCGCAAACAGGCGGCCGGGGGTATCCCCGGCCGCCGCTGCGTTATTGGGCCATGAGCATACGGCGCAGCAGTTGGGAGAAGATGCCGGGCAGAGACAGACGGGGAACGGCCTCAGCGGCCACGATGGGGACGGTGTCCCGGACCTCGCCGTTGACACGGACGGTCATATGGCCCAGCTGCTGGCCCGCTTCCACGGGGGCTTCCACATCGGCGGCCACGGACAGCTCGGTGGTCACCTGACCGGCACTGTCCCGGGACAGGAGCAGGCGGCAGTCACGGGCGAGACGGGGCTGGACCTGCCCCGCCGTACCCAGCAGCACATCCACGGGAGGCAGGGCCTGGTCTGGATGGACGGTGGTGAGGGAGTAGTTGGCAAAGCCGTGGTCCAGCAGGGTCTTGGCGGCCTGAAAACGGTCGTCCGAAGTGGGGGACTTCATCACGGTGGCGATGAGCTCCATGCCGCTGCGCTCGGCGGTGGCAGACAGACAGTACAGGGCGGCATCGGTAAAGCCGGTTTTCAGACCGGTGGCTCCGTTATAGAAGCGGATGAGCCGGTTGGTATTGGAAAGGCCGAAGGTGCCGCTCCGGATGCTGTCCATCCAGATGGTGGTGTAGGTCTGAATATCCGGGTGGTGCAGGATGAGCTGCCGGGACATGAGGGCCATGTCGTAAGCGCTGGTATAGTGCTCCGCCACGGGAAGGCCGGTACAGTTGGAAAAGTGGGTGTCCTTCATGCCAAGCTCCGCGGCTCGGGCATTCATTTTCTCCACAAAGGCAGCTTCGCTGCCGGAAAGATGCTCGGCCATGGACACGGCGGCATCGTTGGCGGAGGAGACGGCGATGCATTTGAGCAGCTCATGCACGGACATCTGCTCTCCCTCTTCCAGAAAGACCTGAGAGCCGCCCATGCTGGCGGCATAGGCAGAGACGGTCACCATCTCCTCCTTGGTGATGCGGCCATTATTCAGCGCTTCCATAATGAGCAGCATGGTCATGACTTTGGTTACGCTGGCGGGTTCCAGTTTTTCGTGGGAATTGTGTTCATATAGAACAGTGCCCGTCTCCTTTTCCATCAGGACAGCGGAGGCGGCATTGACCTGCGGTCCGGCCGGGGCGGCATGGGCACAGGGCAGCAGCAGGGCCGCGGCCAGCAGGATGGGCAGCACTCGTTTCATGGGTGGTTCCTCCAATCATATTGTGTAGGCTACATTCTGTGGACAGGATGTGGAGGAAAAAGTGGGGTTATTCCCGCACGAAAAAAGTTTTTTGAAAAAATTTTTGCCAAAGTTGCACGCGAACGTGCAACTTTTGCCCTGATCCTACCATTAGTGTGAGGTGGAATTTATGGGAAAACGATCGATGCCTCCCAGCAGGGAGAAAATCTTGCAGCAAATGTGCGACATTGCTCGGGTCCGATTCAACGATGTGGTGCGGTTGGCCTATCTGACCGAGGAGCAGGCCGACCGGATCGACGAGTTGGACCTGACCGCGCTGCGGGAGTTTAAGCGAAGCTCATCCGGCGCGGTGGAGATCAAGCTGACCGACCGGGTAGAGGTGCTGGAAAAGGTGATGCAGCTGATGAGCGCGGGAGAACTGCCACAGGGGGAACAGTTTTTGCAGGCCTTTGTGGAGCAGGGACAGAAGGGCGGCGCGGACGCTTGAAGATCCAGAGCTTCTCCCCAAAGCAGAGACAGCTGCTGAGCTGGTGGTGCGCCCCGGATACCCGTGGACACGACGCGGTCATCTGCGATGGAGCGGTGCGCAGCGGCAAGACGTTATGTATGGGGCTTTCCTTTTTGTTTTGGGCCATGGCGAGCTTTCAATCTCAGGGGTTTGCCCTGTGTGGAAAGACCATACAGTCGGTGCGGCGCAACCTGCTGCGGGAGCAACTGCCACTGCTGCGGCAGCTGGGCTTTGAGTGCCGGGAGCAGATCTCCCGCAACCAGCTGACGGTACGGCTGGGCGGCCGGGAGAACACCTTTTACCTGTTTGGAGGCAAGGATGAGGGCAGCGCCGATCTCATTCAGGGACTGACGCTGGCCGGGGTGCTGCTGGACGAGGTGGTGCTCATGCCCCGTTCCTTTGTGGAGCAGGCCTGCGCCCGCTGCTCCGTGGAGGGGGCCAAGCTGTGGTTTTCCTGCAATCCGGAAGGGCCGGAGCACTGGTTTTACCGGGAGTGGATCTGCCCGGTCCGGGAGCGAAATGCCCTGTATCTCCACTTCACAATGGCGGACAATCCCTCTCTGTCCCCGCAGGTGCGCAGCCGGTACGAGAAGATGTTTCACGGTACATTTTATCGCCGGTTCGTGCTGGGGGAGTGGGTGGCACCGGAGGGACTGGTGTACGACTTCTTTCGGGCGGGAGACTGTCCTGCCCCACCCAAGGGAGAGATGGAACAGTGGTGCATCTCCTGTGACTACGGCACCATCAATCCCGCCTCTTTCGGCCTGTGGGGGCTGCGGGACGGGGTGTGGTACCGGGTGGCGGAGTACTACTATGACTCCCGGAAAGAAGGGCGGCAGAAAACAGACCGGGAATATGCCCGGGCACTGGAGCGGCTGGCCGGGGGGCGAGCCATTGACCGAGTGGTGGTGGACCCTTCGGCGGCCAGCTTTATCGAGGTGCTGCGCAGAGACGGATGGAGGGTGGTCAGAGCGAAAAATGACGTTCTGTCCGGCATTCGCCTCACTGCCCGGCTGCTCCAAAGCGGACAGCTGGTCATATGCGACAGCTGCCCGGATGCCATCCGGGAGTTTGGACTGTACCGCTGGGAGGAGGATGCTGCCCGGGACCGGGTGAGGAAGCAGGACGACCATGCCATGGACGACATCCGGTACTTTGCCGCCACCGTAGCTGCCCCCCGGTCCAACCCGGTGCCGGTGTTTGCCGGCAGCGTATGTCGAAGCGGCAGAATGTAGAAAAGGAGCAACGCGGATGAAGATTTTTCAAAAAAAGCGGCCTCAGGTACAGGGGGAGGCAGTGCAGATCCGGAACACGGGACGGCACCCCTTTGGGGCGCTGGACCGGTATGTGCCCCTGCAGGAGGGGGAAGGTCAGCTGTACCGGGCCATTCGGGAGGCCTTGCCCATTGTGGACGCGGCTATTCTGAAACTGATCCGCCTGTGCGGAGGGGTGAGCGTGGTGTGCGATGAGCCCCGGGCCCAGCAGGAGATGGATCGGTTTGTGAAAACCGTGCCCACCGGCAGAGGGCAGCGGGGCATCCAGTCCTTTCTGGACGGGTATCTGGACTGCATGCTTACCTGCGGCAGAGCGGTGGGCGAGATCGTGCCCGACTGGCAGGGCAGGGACGTAGCCGCCCTGCTGTGGTGCGACCCGGCGGCAGTGGAGATCCGGGAGGGGGACACCCCGCTGGACTTTGTGCTGTGTCAGCGCTCGGTGGGTGAGCCCAAGGTGCTGCCCTGTCAGGAGCTGCTGCTGTTTACCCCCTTCCAGCCCGAGGCGGGCAATCCCTACGGTGTGTCCCTGCTGCGGTCCATGCCCTTTATGGCGGAGATCCTGCTGAAGATCTATCAGTCCATCGGGCTGAACTGGGAGCGGGTGGGCAACGTGCGCTTTGCCGTGGTATGCAAGAACGGCGAAGGGGACGAGCTATATGCCAAGGACCGCTGCGAGCAGGTGGCTCGGGAGTGGAGCAGGGCCATGCAGGCGGGCAGTCAGGGCGACGTGCGGGACTTCGTGGCCATGGGAGACGTGGACATCCGGGTCATCGGCGCGGACAATCAGGTGCTGGACAGTGAAGTGCCTGTGCGCCAGATCTTGGAGCAGCTGATCGCCCGCACTGGTATCCCGCCCTTTATGCTGGGGCTGTCCTGGTCGTCTACCGAACGCATGAGCAGTCAGCAGGCTGACCTGATGACCAGCGAGATCACCGCCATCCGGCGCAGTCTGGAACCGGTGGTGGAGCGGGTGTGCGAGACATTCCTGCGACTGCGGGGCTGGGGCGGCAGCGTGCAGGTGGAATGGGCGGACATCAACCTGCAGGATCAGGTGGAGGAGGCCCGGGCCGCCCTCTATCGCCAGCAGGCGGACAATCTGAAAGTGGAGGAAGAAGGATGAATGTGAACAAGCAGGCTCTGTGCGGCGGCGCTGCCGCGGTGGACGAGCAGGAGCTGAAGCAAATCAACTGCTTCAGCCGCAAGGAACTAACGGCGGACGAGGTGTATACCTTTGCCGTGCGGCTGTGTGACAATCAGGTGGACCGGGACGGCGAACGCTTTGAGCCGGAGACACTGGACGGCCTTGCACAGCTGTTCGTAGGCAAGACGGGCATTTTTGACCACGACTGGACGGCCAAGGGCCAGACTGCCCGTATTTACCGCACCGAGGTGGTGGACGAGCCCGGTGTGGTGACTGCGGCCGGTGACGGCTGCCGTTATATCAAGGGCTATGCCTACATGCTGCGTACTGCAGGCAACGAGGAGCTGATCGCCCAGCTGGACGGCGGCATCCTGCGGGAGGTCAGCGTGGGCTGCGCGGTGGCGCGCTGTGTGTGTTCCATCTGCGGTCAGCAGGCGGGTAGCTGCGCCCACAAGAAGGGCGAGCACTACGATGGCAAGCTGTGCTACACCAGGCTGGAGGGTGCGGTGGATGCCTTTGAGTGGTCCTTTGTGGCCGTACCCGCCCAGCCCAGGGCCGGTGTGCTCAAGTCCAAGAGCAAGGGCCAACTGTCCCTGAAGCAGCTGGCCCACAAGCACGGCTGTGAGCATGAGCTGGAGCAGCTGGAAAAGGATGCTGTGCTGGGCAAACGGTACATGGCTGCTCTGCGCCGCGAGGTGGTGCGGCTGGCCGGCTTGAGCCGGGAGGATATGGACCACCGGGTGATGGAGAGCATCACCGAAAAACTGGAGGAATCGGAGCTGCTGGAGCTCAAGCGTGTCTACGGCGGACAGGCGGCAAAGCGCTTCCCTGTGATGACCCAGCTGGATCATCACCGTGAGGCTGCGGATGTGGCTGTCGGCGACGGCGCGTTTCTGATCTGAGCAGAGCCGAACTCATATTAAAAACAGGAGGAAAAACACATGAGCAAGATCTCTTTTGAGGACATTGGCAGCCTGATGGCTACCTTCCATGCCAACGATGGTGTGCAGGACGGTCAGGTGGTCAAGATGACCGGCAACGGTACCGTGGGTCCCTGCAGCGGGGGTGACACCTTCTGCGGTGTGGCCGGCATGCCCCGCAACGGCGCGGTGGGTGTGCAGGTAGGCGGCTTTGTGAAGGTTGCCGCTACCCTGCCTCTGAGCGTGGGCAAGGTCGGTGTGGTGGCCGACGGCAAGGGCGGCATCAAGGCCGGTGACGGCACCACCGTTCTGGTGGCCGATGTGGACACGGTGGAAAAGACCGCTGTGATCTGTCTGTAAGGAGGAAAAGGAAGATGGCATATCAGTTTGACAATCTGAAGCTGGAAAAGGGCATGTACCACGAGGCGGGCAAGAGCTTTACTCAGGTGCTGGAGAGCATGGACCCTGACCAGCAGTACAAGGGCACCGCGCTGGAGGGTCTGGATGCCTTTCAGCGTCAGCTCAAGCGCTTTGACATCAAGGTGAAGGGCGCGGGCAGCGATGTGGTGGAAAAATTCTTCCGCACCGCCGATTCTGCCGTGCTGTTCCCTGAGTACATTGCCCGAAGCGTGCGTCAGGGCATGGAGGAGCAGAACCTGCTGCCCAACATTACTGCCGCTGTGACCCGCTTTGACGGCATGGACTATCGCTCCATTACCGCCGAGGCCGGTGGCGAGGACAAGAAGCTGCGCCATGTGGAGGAGGGTGCGGTCATTCCCAGCACCACCGTGCAGGTGCAGGACAATCTGGTCAAGCTCCACAAGCGCGGCCGCATGCTGGTGGCTTCCTACGAGGCTATTCGCTACCAGAAGCTGGACCTGTTCTCCGTCACCCTGCGTCAGATCGGCGCGCACATCAACCGCATGCATCTGGAGGATGCCATTGAGGTGCTTATCAACGGCGATGGCAACGGCAATGCCGCGCAGGAGTATTCCGTGGCCTCCAACGGTGTGCTGACCTATGAGGACCTGGTGGATTTCTGGGCCAAGTTCGATCCCTATGAGATGAACACCCTGCTGGTGAGCAACGACATGATGGTCAAGATGCTCAAGCTGCCTGAGTTCCAGAATCCCATGACCGGCCTGAATTTCCAGGGCACCGGCAAGCTGACCACTCCTCTGGGCGCTACCCTGCTGCGCACCTCCGCGCTGCCTGAGGGTAAGATCATCGGTCTGGACCGCAACTACGCACTGGAGATGGTACAGGGCAGCGACGTGATGATCGAGTACGACAAGCTCATCGACCGTCAGCTGGAGCGCGCCGCCATCACCAGCATCAGCGGCTTTGCCAAGCTGTTTGGTGATGCGTCCAAGGTGCTGAGCGTGTGATGACCGGACGCATCATGGAGCTGGCCCGCACCCTGGGGCAGGTCGATGCTGGCGAACAGGAACTGTTGGCTACCCTGTGCGGGGCAGCACAGCGGGAGCTGACCGGGCGGCTGCGTGAGGGTGTTTCGGCTGAGGATTGTCCGGAGGCCTTTGCGCTGGCCGGGGCATGGCTGGCTCTGTCCGGGCTGGAGGTGAGCCGGGGCGCAGGTCATCCCCAGTCCTTCAGTGCCGGGGATGTGACTGTGCACAGCGGCGGTGCGAAAGAGAAGGCAATGCTGCTGCGTGAGCAGGCCGAACAGATCATGTCCGGATGGATCAAAGACGATCATTTCCTGTTTTACGGAGTGTGAGGGTAATGATGGAACGGGAATTTGCCCGTATTCTGGCCCGGTACGGGCAGAATGTGCGGGTATACACCCCAAGTGAACCGGAGGGGAAAGTCTTGCGAGCCTTTATTCAGCCCATGCGGGAGCGGGGGACGGAGCAGTCCGTCCCCTCTCCTCTGGGGCAGGTGAAGCAGGATCGATTTGTTTATCTGGGGCCGCCTGAACCGGCGCTGGACGAGAATGGCCGGGTAGAAGTGGGCGGTGAGTGCTTTCGGGTGCGGGCGGCGCACCCTGTTTATGTGGGACAGACGCTGACCCACTGGTGGGCGGTACTCAGCCGCAGAACACAGGAGGTGGCAGGATGAAACTGGAGGAGCTGCAGGGCCAGCTGGCCGAGTTTCTGAATCAGCGGGGCATGCAGGCTATGGCCAGCTGGCCCAAGGAGCGCAGACAGGACAAAGAGGGCCCGGTCGTTCTGGTGTCGTTGGAGCGAGTAGACTGTGGCCCGGCGGCGATGCAGGATTATCTGGGGCAGGTGCTGGACGAAAAGACCGGCATGTGGCAGGAGTTGTATGGGCGCAGGACGGCAATGACCTTTGCGCTGGACGTTTTGGCTGTGCCCGGTGTGGGGGCGCAGGCCTGCCGAACGGTTTTCGAGCAGATGCTGCGGGCTTTTCAGCAGGAGAAGCCGGTGGGGCTCAGCGTTCGGGAACTGACCGGTCAGGAGCCGGAATACGACGAAAAGGAAGGACTGATTCGGCTGCGCTGTCATCTGGAGTGTTCCGGCTGGCTGTGCGCGGTAGGTGATGAGACGGGTACCTTCCTTGACTTTACTTTGAGAGGGGACGTGAACACATGAGCATTACAGTACATGAGCGGCCGGGAGTGTATTCCTCCTATGCCGCCAGCGCGGCGGTGAGTGCAGGTGCCGGGCGCAAAAACGTAGGCTTGGCGGTTCAAATGGAAAAGCCCGCCAAGAACATGTGGAATATCAGCCGCTACGAGGATGCGGTGGCAGCCTTTGGAGCGGAGCATGGTGACAATGCCACCGCGCTGATTCGCCTGCTGCTGCAAAACGGCGCGGCGCAGGTAATGGTTTTCCCGGTGAAGGGAAGCGACCTGACCGACTATCAGACGGCTTTTGAGATGATGGCGGGGACAGAAGACATATCTCTGGCGGTGTGCGACAGCACTGTGCTGGAGGTGCAGCAGGCGCTGCGGGACAGCGTACAGGCGGCCTCCAATGCCCAGCGTGAGCGCATTGCTGTGGTGGCCGGCGGTGCGGATGAGGATGTGGCGCAGCTGGTGGAGCGGGCTGGACAGCTGAACAGCGAGCGTGTGGTTCTGGCTGCCCCCGGCTGTGTGGACGCACAGGGGCAAAACCTGTCCGGCATTCAGCTGGCTGCAGCAGTGGCCGGTGCCATTGCCGGGCAGACAGATCCTGCCATCCCGCTGGGCGGTGCGCAGCTGAACGGACTGTATGGCCTTGCCTGCCGCTATGATGACAGTCAGCTGGATGTGCTGATTCGTGGTGGTGTGACAGTCGCGGAGTCGGTGGGCGGCGTGGTAAGCGTGGTGCGCGGTGTGACCACCCGGACCACCACCGACGGTGCGGCAGACAGCACATGGAAAGACCTTTCCGCCATTCTTGTGGTGGATGAAGTGATCCCTGATATCCGAAACGTGCTGAAAAGCCGTTTCCGCCGGGCTAAAAACACTGCACAGAGCAGAGGTGCCATCCGCTCCCAGGTGGTGCTGGAGCTGGAAAACAAGCTGGCCCGGGAGATCATCACCGGCTATGAAAACGTGAGCGTCAGCGCTGACAGCGAGGAGCCCACCCGCTGTCTGGTGGACTTCTCCTTTACGGTGACTCACGGTATCAACCAAATCTGGCTGAGTGCCCATATTACGGTGTAAGGAGGGAAGGACATGACGATTACAGGATTTCCTACCAGCAGTGATATTTACCTTGAGGTGAATGGGAAAAAGGTGGCGGTGGTACAGAGTTACAGTGCCAAAGCCACCAAGACCAGCACCAGTGTGGAGGCTTTTGGAGAGAAGGAACCGGTGGTTACGGTGGCGGGACCCATAAAGCATCAGCTGGAGCTGTCCCGTCTGTACGCGACCGATGAGGCCATTCAAGACGGCATCGATTTCTATTCGCTGGAGGATTTTTCGCTGGTCATCTGCAAGCCGGACCGGCGCATCATCTATGCCCACTGTCAGTGGAGCAACATCAGTGAGGAGGCCGGACTGGGCGATATGGTGCTGGAGAAGGTGTCGGTGGTGGCATCCAAACGAATCGAGACGGGGGCGTAACGGATGCAGACGAACCTTTTGAGCGGGCCGGATCGGCTGGAGCTGGAGGATGGCCGCATGCTGCGGCTGCTCAGTGCCATAGAGGTGCTGGAGGCACGCAGGGAAGCTGATTGGCTTGCACAGGGCGCGCAAGAGCGTGCCCTGTGCTCCAATGCCTGTCTTCTGGCCCGTGCGCTGATGAAGGACGGCCAGCGGTTGTTCCGGGACGGAAGCCACGTGCTGGAGGAGCTTACGGTGGAAGAGATCGGGGCTCTGGCTGAGCAGTGGTCCAAATTCAACCGGCAGGTCAATCCCGGACCGCAGATCGGTGAGGATCGTGTGGAAGAACTAAAAAACGTCTGGAGCACGCCCGGGAGGAGCGGCTGTACTGGCGCGTGCTGCGATCCTTTTCAGCCCTGCCCACGGAGGACCGTGTCCGAGCGATGAAGGACCGGGATGTTCTGTGGTGCGCGTTAAATCTGATGCTGGATGATGAGCAGGAACTGGATGGCCTGTGCCCCGCCTGCCGTGACCGGGCCATGGAGGAACGGTGCTGCGCATGTGGTGTGCCGCTTTCGATGACGGAGGGCAATCGGAACGGCAGCTTTGACGAGAGCCGGTTTCGACGACTGAAGCGGGGTGAGAGCACATGACAGACTATCTGGACGAGCTGCTGGAGCAGCAGGTAATCGACGAGGAAGGCGGAACGCTGGATTGGCGCAGGGGAAACCTGCGCTTATGGGAGCGGCAGGTATGGGAACAGATTGTCGACGGCGGAGCGACCCGCACACAGGAACAGGCTGCCGATCATGCGGTGATGTACCGACAGGAGATGCCCGGACAGGGCGACGTACAAACCTTGGTCCAGACGGCAGCAGAAGCTGTTTGGCGCAAACGGGCCGGGCAGCTGCCGCTGGCAGGACAGATGGCCCGGCTGCACCGGGCGGTGCTTCAGATGCGGGAACACAGCGGCGGCGGGAATGCGGCTGCGCAGTCGGTGGTGCAGCCGGGAATGGCGGATGTGCGACACGGCGGCGCGCTGCCCATGCGCAGGGCGGCGGACTATGCTGCTGCCGTAGATGCGGCCTTTCAGCGGGACGCAAGACGCTATGATGGGCCGTTGGGCCTGCTGTGACAAGAAAGGGTGAGAGCAAATGGAATTGACGCCCATGCGATATAAAAACTATGTCTGGCCACACAACCCCAGAGTGTATACCATCGAATATGAACGAGTGATGGTGGAAAACAAGGTGCCCTATGGGCTGTACCATCTGCAGGATCTGGGGCGTACCCGCAGGGTCATGCGGGGCGAGGGTGAATTTGTGGGACCGGAGGCATATGCCCAGTTTGGTGCACTGGCCAATACATTTTACGATCCGGGAGCGGGCGAACTGATCCATCCCCTGTGGCAGACGGCCAGAGCCCATTTCGTGGAGCTGTCCCTGAAGCAGGAACCCAGACCGGACTATGTGAGCTATACCTTTACATTCTGGGAGGATGTGGAGTATTACGACACTCGGCTGGGAATGGAGGGTGGACAGATGTCTGAGAACGAACAGTTTGACGCCGGACAGCTGACCCACAGCGTAGTGAAGGGAGATACCCTGTGGGCCATTGCCAAAAGGTACGACACCACGCTGGAAAAGATCCTGCAGCTCAATCCTCAGATCAAAAATCCCAGTCTGATCCGGGTGGGACAGGAGGTGCGTGTGCGGTGACGGCCTATTTGATGACCGGTGACGGCACGCGCTATGAGATGCCGGAACTGCTGGAGTGGGAGTTGGACTATGGCTGCGGCACACCCTGTGACAGTTTTCGAGTGGTGAGCATGTGGGACTGCGCGGATGACGCGGCACTGGCGGATGTGATACGTTTTGCGGCCTTTCAGGGGCAGGAACAGGCGTTTGCCGGGGTGGTGGACGAGTGTCAGGTCACGTGGTCGACGCAGGGCTGCCGGCTGGAAGTGAGCGGCAGGGGCATGGCGGCCCTGCTGCTGGACAATGAAGCACAGGGGCTGGACTATGCGGTTGCCACACTGGAAGATATTTTGAAAGATCACGTGCTGCCCTACGGTATTCAGGTGGCCCGGCAGGAGCAGCTGCCGGCGGTGGAGCGTTTTTCCATCGACTACGGCAGCAGCGAGTGGGCGGTACTGTATGAGTTTGCCTGCTATCACGCAGGTGTAACACCACGCTTTGACCGGCAGGGACGGCTCGTTCTGGCCCGCTGGCAGGATGATGAACAGCCCAGAGTGATCCATGACCGGGTACCGGTAACGGGACTGAGTGTTCGGGACAAGCGATATGGTGTGCTGTCTGAGATCTGGGTGCGGGAGGCTGGAAAGCTGCCGGAGATGCACAAGGTGGTCAATGGACAGTTCAAAGACGGGGGCGGACAGTGCCGGCGCATGTATACCATGCCCAGCAAGAGCAACTATCAGGCTATGCGCTATCAGGGCCAGTATCAGCTGGACAAGTCGGCGGCGGAGCAGCTGCGGCTGGAGGTGGATATTGCGCTGCCCTTCTGCGCATGGCCGGGGGAGTTGGTGCGGCTGGAGCGTACCGGTTGGGGACGCAACGGGCTTTACCGTGTGGCTCAGGCCACGGTGAGCATGGACAGCGCGGGATACAGCACCCGACTTGAGCTGGTGCGGCCGGACACCCTGCTGTGAGGTGAGTGAAATGTGGGTATCCAAACAGACAAAGAAAAGCAAGGACAATTCCGGCAGCGCCCGGATGGGGTTTGTAACTGCCGGAGGACAGGAGAACGGCGTGTATCTGGGCACCCAGCGGTGCTGGCTGCCGGTCATGGCCCCCGGGGGTTATCGCTGGCGGCCCGGGACCGGAGAGCGGGTGCTGGTGCTGAAAACGGGGGCAGATGGCGAGTCTGCCTGCGTGCTGGCCCGGCAGGAGGAGCCGGACGAGGAACTGCAGCCCGGGGAAGTGGAAGTGTATGCTCCCAACTGCAGGGTAAGACTGACCGGGGAGGGACTTGTGGACATACGCGGCAAGGTATATGTAAACGGGACAGCGTTGGAGGATATGCTCAGCAACGCGGTAGTTGCCGCGCTGGCCGGGCAGGAGGGATGACATGATAGAACAGCAATGGAATAACGGAGATTTGATTCCCAACGGAGCAGGGGGATTTTGCCATGTGGAGGGAAGCCGGGCGCTGATACAGCGGGTGCTGTTCAAGCTGACGGTCCGCAGAGGAAGTTTTCCGTTCCTGCCCGAATTGGGCAGTCAGCTACACACATTGAGCAGGGAGAAGCCCAGCGACCGGCCTGCGCTGTGTGCCCAATATGTGCGTCAGGCGCTGGTGGGCGAGGATGTGACCGTGACGGATGTGATTTACGATGACATGGGCGGGCAGGCACGGGTAAAGGTGTACCTGCAGTGGCAGGGGCAGAAGCTGGAGGTCACCACTCAGATTGGAGGAGTTTCGGATGAAAACGGTTGAGGAGCTTTATTCGGATATGATGGCCGATTTTACCGCCCGCACCGGGATGGAGATCGCGGGGGGTGGTGACCTGTCTGCTCGCCTGTATGCGGCTGCGGCGCAGATCTATGGGCTGTACGTACAGGCGGACTGGGTCAACCGTCAGTGTTTTCCCCAGACGGCGCAGGGAGAGTATCTGGACCACCATGCCCAGCTGAGAGCGTTGGAGCGAAAGGCGGCATCCTGCGCTCAGGGGACGGTGCGTTTCTATGGGGACGCAGCCAGTACAATGGACCGGGAGATCCCTGCGGGTACGGTGTGTATGACTCCGGGACTGGTTCGGTTTGTTACCACCCAGGATGGCGTACTGGGTGCGGGCGAGAGCCACGTGGATATCCCCGCACAGGCGGTGGAGCCGGGAGCTGCCGGCAACGTAATTGCGGGCAGCGTGCGCATTTTGTCTGCCGCGCCGGTGGGCATTACCGGCTGCACCAATCCTCAGGCCATGGCCGGAGGCGCGGACGCGGAGGGGGACGAGCAGCTGCGCAAGCGCATATTGGATAGCTTTCTGCGCCTGCCCAACGGTGCTAACGCGGCCTTTTATGAGCAGGGTGCGCTGTCCTTTGACGAGGTGGTGGCTGCGGTGGCGCTGCCCCGAAACCGGGGTGTTGGCACGGTGGACGTGGTGGTGGCAACACGGCAGGGTGTGCCGGACGGGGAACTGCTGAATCGGCTGAATGAATACTTCCGGGAGCGCAGAGAAATCGCGGTGGATGTGCAGGCCTGTGCGCCCCAGACGGTGAAGGTAAATGTTGCGGTTAAAATCAAAAGCACGGACATGACGCAGACAAAAGCGCGGGTGGAACAGGCGCTGCGGGAGTGGTTTACCGGTCAGCGACTGAGTGAGGACGTTCTGCGAGCTAAGTTGGGCAGTATCATATTTGCTGTGGATGGGGTGGAGAACTATACCCTGAACCAGCCTGCGGCGGATGTGGCGGTGGAAAAAGGCCGACTGCCTGTGCTGGGCACGGTAACGGTGGAGGCGATGGCATGAACAACGCAATCTGTCTGAAAGAATTGCTGCGGCCGCTGGGAGTCTATAAGCTGGAGGAGTCTTTTTTGGGCGCGGAATTGGACAGCCTTGGCAACGTGTTGGATGGGCTGCAGGAGCAGCTGGAGCAGGTACAGCGGGAGATGTGCCTGACTACGGCTCGGGACGAGGGCGTGGAACGCATGGCGGCGCTGTTTGCCCGCAGGCCGGTGACCCAGAACCCCCGGCAGATGGCCGCTTCGCTGGCGGCGCTGGCCCGGATCGGCGGGGACAGCTTTACCCTCAGGGCCATCAACAATACCATTGCCGGCTGCGGGCTCAATGCCGAGGTTGCGGAAGGAGATGAGCCGGGTGTTGTTATGGTGCGCTTTCCTGATGTGGCCGGTGTTCCCGCGGGGTTTGAGCAGATGCGTGTCATCATTGAGGACATTCTGCCCGCCCATCTGCTGGTGCAGTACCTGTTTTGGTATCAGACCTGGGGGGGACTCCATGACCGCGGACTGACCTGGCAGGATATTCAGGACCAGAATCTGACATGGGAAGCCTTTGAAACACTGGTATAAGAAAAAGCGTGTCCGGACGCAGTTGTCCGGACACGCTTTTTATTTGATTTCACGCTGGCGAAGCTTGGGCAGCAGGGTTTCCAGAGAGGATTCTTCCTGCACATCCATCAGTTCGCCGATGAGCTGGTTGGACAGGAGGAAGCCTTTTGGCGTTAACCGCCAGCGGCCGCTTTCCTGCACGGCCCAGCCTTGCTGCTCATAGGACAGTAATTTTTGTTCAATGGGGTCGAAATTCATGAAATAGCTGCGGCGGTACTCCCATTCCTCAATGCCGCGGGTGGTGCGCAGACGCAGCATCAAGTACTCGCCGCAACGCTCCCGGTCGGGAATCAGGTCGGAGGAGTCGATGATATTTCCGCCGTGGAGCACCCCGTCGATATAACGGTCCAGATCCCGCACAAAGGAGTATCGTCTGCCGCCGAAATCGGAGTGGGCGCCGGGGCCGAAGCCGATGTAGGGCCGGGTGAGCCAATAGCGCAGGTTGTGCAGGGAGTGGCGGCCGTCCCGAGCGAAATTGGAGATCTCATACTGGTGGAAGCCGGCCTGTTCCAGCCGCTCCACCGTCCACAGGTACATATCCGCCTGCAGGTCGTCATCAGGGAGCGCTTCGCCACCCTCCACCCGCCGGTGCAGGGGGGTACCCTCTTCCACCTTCAGGCCGTAACAGGACAGGTGCTCCGGCTCCAGAGTCAGTACCTGCTCCACCGTCTGCTGCCAGCCGGCCATATCCTGACCGGGCAGCCCGTAGATCAGGTCCAGGCTGAGGTTACAAAGCTTTGCTTTGCGGGCGGCGGCGACGGCATCCTTGGTCTGCTGAAAATCGTGGGGCCGGTGGACGCAGCGCAAAAGCTCGTCGCAGGCGGACTGCACGCCCAGAGACAGGCGGTTGAAGCCCGCCTTTCGCAGGGCGGTCAGCAGTTTGGCATCCACGCTGTCCGGGTTGCCCTCCATCGTGATCTCGGCATCCTTGCGCACATGGAACTGCTTTTTGATCAGGGCGAGAAGCTCCTTAAGCCGCTTGGCGCCGTAATAGCTGGGGGTGCCGCCGCCAAAATAGACGGTATCCACCTCCATGTGCCGGGCCAGAGGCGCGGTTTCCCGAATGTGGGCCAGCAGAGCCTTTTGATAGGTGTCCATATCCTGCTCCCGACCCGCCAGAGAATAGAAATCGCAGTAGTCGCACTTGCTGCGGCAGAATGGGATGTGGATGTAGATACCCAGTTTTTCTTCCGGTTTCAAAGTCATTGCCGACCCTCCTTAACAGGTGGGTTTATTATATCGAAAAAGCGGTGAAATTGCAAAACCAATTCTTCGGGTGTATAATCAGAAAAACTGTGTCTGGGAGGTGGTTGTGTGGAATGGGAGCGTGTGCGGCGGTTGGAGTTGACGGTGACAGATGACAATGTGGGCGCACGGGTGGATACCTTGCTGCGCAAGCACCTGCAGCTGTCCGGCACGGTCATCCGCAGGATGAAGTGGCTGGAGGATGGCATTCTGGTGGATGGGGTGCGGGTGAATACCCGCTTTGTGCCCCGGCTGGGGCAGGTGCTGTCTGTGCGCCTGTCCGACCCGGAACGGCTCAGCGGTGTGGTTGCCGCCCCCGGTGAACTGGACATCGTCTATGAGGATGCGGATATCATTGTGCTGAATAAGTCGGCAGGGGTGTCGGTCCATCCCGGGCCGGGACACTATGACGACACGCTGGGCAATTTTCTGGTGCATTATTACGAGAAAACAGGGCAGCAGGCGGATTTTCACCCGGTGCACCGGCTGGACCGGGGCACTTCCGGCCTGCTGGTGGCGGCCAAGCACCCCCATGCGCAAGAACGGCTGAAGCAACAACTCCATACACCGGATTTTCGCCGGGTCTACCTTGCGGTGTGCGAGGGTGTGCCTGAGCCGCAGATGGGTGCTGTGGATGCTCCGCTGGGACCGATGGAGGGCTCTTTGATGGCTCAACGGGTCCGTCCGGACGGGAAACCGGCCCGGACTCACTATGAGACCGTGCGTACGGCAGGGGAGTACTCCCTACTGCGGTTGGAGCTGGACACCGGGCGCACCCATCAAATTCGAGTGCACATGGCCCATATAGGCCATCCGCTGGTGGGCGATTTCCTTTACGGAACAGAGGATCACAGACTGATAACCCGCACTGCCCTTCATTCCCACAGCCTGCGGTTTTTACACCCTGTCACCGGACAGGAGATGGAATTTGTGCAAGTTTTGCCGCAAGATATGAAACAGCTGCTATGCGATTGACGGGACAATAAAAAGTTGCTATAATAAAAACTCGCTTTTCATCTTATAATAAGCGTATTCTTTTTTGATTTTGGAGGGGTCTGTATGCCCAACTACACAAAAAAACAGCTTACCGAACTGATCGTGGGCAAGCTGCGCCGCAACTTTGGCCGCGAGGTGGACAATGCCAGCCCGGTTCAGGTGTTCAAGTGCTGCGCGCTGGTGCTGCGGGATATTATGAACAACCATCAGATCGAGACGGCGGAGCGGGCCCGGGACACCCAGGCCCGGCAGGTGCATTATCTGTCACTGGAATTTCTTATGGGCCGTTCCCTGATGAAGAATGCCTACAATCTGGGACTGCTGGATACCCTGACCCGGGCGCTGGACGACATGGGCTTTGCCGCCGCCGATATTTTCGAGCTGGAGCCCGATGCCGGTCTGGGCAACGGCGGTTTGGGCCGTTTGGCTGCCTGTTATCTGGACTCTATGACCACGCTGGAGATCCCGGCTACCGGCTATTCCATCTGCTATGAACTGGGCATTTTCAAGCAGAAGATCATCGACGGCCAGCAGGTGGAGCTGCCCGACAACTGGCTGGAAGCGGGCGAGGCATGGCTCATCACCAAGATGGACGAGGCACAGACCGTCCGCTTCGGCGGCAAGGTGGATGTGCACTGGGAGGATGGGCATGCGGTGGTGGAGCACACCGACTACACCAGCGTTATGGCCGTGCCCAAGGATATGATCATCGCTGGTTACGGCACCGCCCACACCAACACCCTGCGTCTGTGGGATGCCAAGTCCGCGCTGCCGGTTGATATGAAGTATTATTCCACTGGCGAGTATCTCAAGGCGGTGGAGCAGAAGGCTATGGCGGAGGTCATTGCCAAGGTGCTCTATCCTGCCGACGACCATTACGAGGGCAAATCTCTGCGCCTGAAGCAGCAGTATTTCTTCGTTTCCGCCACGGTGCAGTCCATCTGCCGTGCGCACAAGGCTCAGTACGGCACCCTGCGCAACTTCCACCAGAAGCACGTCATTCAGATCAACGACACCCATCCCACTTTGGTCATTCCGGAGTTGATGCGCATTTTGCTGGACGAGGAGGGCTACGGATGGGAGGAGGCGTGGCACATCGTGTCCAACACCGTGTGCTACACCAACCACACCGTGCTGGCCGAGGCGCTGGAGACCTGGCCTCAGGAACTGATCCAGACCCTCCTGCCCCGCATCTGGATGCTCATTGTGGAGATCGCCAACCGCTATCAGGCCCACTTGGAGCAGGCCTTCCACGGGGACCAAACCAAGGTGGCCAACATGGCTATCATCTGGGACGGCCGGGTGCGCATGGCCAACCTGTGCGTGTGTGCCTGTCAGGCGGTAAACGGTGTGTCTGCCCTGCATTCCGACATTCTGAAAAAGGATGTATTCCACAACGCATGGACGCTGACCCCTGATAAGTTTAAAAATGTCACCAACGGAATCGATCACCGCCGCTGGCTGTCCGAGATCAATCCCCGCCTTGACAAGCTCATCCGCAAGTGCACCGGAGGGGATGACTACCTGCTGCGGCCCGATGCCCTGCGTGGGCTGGAACAGTACCGGGACGACAAGACGGTGCTGGCCGAGCTGGAGAAGATCAAGCAGGAGAACAAGCGCAAGTTTGCCGGTTATCTGGCTCGGGAGACGGGCATCGTGCTCAACACCGATGCCATGTTCGACGTGCAGGTCAAGCGGCTGCATGAGTATAAGCGCCAGCTGCTCAACGTGCTGCACATTGTCTACCTCTACCAGCAGCTGAAGAACGACCGCTCCTTCCAAATGACTCCCCGCGTGTTCCTCTTTGGCGCCAAGTCCGCACCGGGCTACTATGTGGCCAAGGAGATCATCCACCTGATCAACTCGCTGTCTGCCACCATCAATGCCGACCCCGTTTGCAAGGATAAGCTGCAGGTGGTGTTCCTTGAAAACTACCGGGTGTCTCTGGCGGAAAAGCTGATGCCCGCAAGCGAGCTGTCCGAGCAGATCTCCACCGCCGGCAAGGAGGCCAGCGGCACCGGCAACATGAAGTTCATGATGAACGGCGCGCTGACCATCGGCACGCTGGACGGCGCCAATGTGGAGATGCACCAGCAGGTGGGAGACGACAATATCTTCCTGTTCGGTCTGACTGCCGACGAGGTGGCCGAGAAGAAGCGTCAGGGCTATCAGGCCTATGAGTACTACAACAACGACCCCGTTCTGCGCGCTGTGCTGGATCAGATCGCCAAGGGCTTTGACGACGGCATTGCCTACGACCAGATCACCAACCGGCTGCTTTTCGGCGGTGACGAGTATATGCTGCTGGCCGACTTTGAAAGCTATCGTCAGGCACAGGAGCGGGCCGGACAGACCTATCAGGACCGCAAGCTGTGGAACCAGATGGCACTGACCAACATCGCCCGGTCGGGCATCTTTGCCGCGGACCGCTCCATCCGGGACTATGCCCGGGACATCTGGCACGTGCCTACAAGAGAATAATGTAATATACACCCGGAGGAGCGCTCCGGGTGTATATTTTTCTTGCAAATTTTGGGGAAAAGGCATACAATATCCGTTGCGGAAAAAGCCGGGGAGGTGTGTGTATGTTTCTGGCTGACTGCCACAATCACACACGGTGCTCCGCTGACTGTGAGGAATCTCTGGTCCGGGTCGTGGAGCAGGCGCAGCGCATGGGCCTTTCCATGGTGTGCACCACCGACCATCTGGACCTGCTGGGCCGCTCGGGGAAGGTGCTGGAGCACTGGGACTGGCAGCCCTGTGTGGAGCAGCTGGAGCAGGCGCGCGCCCTGTGTCCCAAGGGGCTTGAATTGCGCATGGGTATCGAGATCAACGTACCGCACCTGTTCCCGGAGCGCGCCCGGCAGCTGTTGGGGCAGGCGGAGCTTGATCTGGTGGTGGGCTCGGCCCACAACCTGCAAAAGGACGGGATGGACTTCTGCCAGTGGACCTATCCTGATGAGAGCCGCTGTTATGAGGCGCTGGACGACTACTTTGACAGCCTGTTGGCCATGTCGGGGATGGAGGAAGTAGACATACTGGCCCACATCCCCTACACCCTGCGCTACATGAACGACCGGGACGGCAACCATGCAACGCTGGACAATTATTATGACCGCATTGAGGTCATTCTCACCAACCTGATCGCCCGTGGAGCGGGCATGGAGCTGAACACCAATCGGGGCAAGTCGGTAGACGACTACCGGCCCATTCTGGAGCGCTACCGCCGTTTGGGGGGCGAGATCGTCACCCTTGGCTCAGATGCTCATGTGGCCCAAGATATTGGCAAGGGCATCGTTCAGGCTGCAGAACTGCTCAGGGAACTGGGCTTTCGTTATTACACTGTGTATCGCCGGCGCAAGCCGGAATTCATACCGCTTTGACAATGAAAGGAGAACGACTATATGAAAATCGCAATGGGCTCCGACCACGGAGGATATCTGCTCAAGGAGCACGTGAAGAAGTATCTGACCGAGCAGGGCCACCAGATCGTAGACTTTGGCTGCAACAGTCTGGAAAGCTGCGACTACCCCCAGTTCGGCGCCGCCGCCGCCCGGGCTGTGGCGGACGGCAGCTGTGAGCGGGGCATCGTCATCTGCACCAGCGGCATCGGCATCTCCATCTCCGCCAACAAGATCAAGGGCATCCGCTGCGCCCTGTGCTCCGAGCCTCTGTCTGCCGAAATGACCCGTCGCCACAACAATGCCAATATGCTGGCCATGGGCGCGGGAATGACCGGACCCAACATGGCCGAGCGGCTGGTGGACACCTTCCTGACCACCGAGTTCGAGGGTGGCCGCCACCAGCGCCGGGTGGACGGCATCTCCGCTTTGGAGGAGTAAAATGAACATGAAAAATCCTGTCTTCCATCGGAAGACAGGATTTTTTTTGTTGCGATTATTTTTTCTTCTTTTTCTTCTCGAAGAAGCCCTTGGGCTCCTCGGGGGCTTCCTCGCCCATGGCCTGAGCGAAGGCGTGCAGGGCATCCTTCTGCTGTCCGGTCAGGGTGGTGGGCACCATCACGCGCACGGTGACATACTGGTCGCCTCTGCCCCGGCCGTGGAGGGCGGGGATGCCCTTGCCCCGCAGACGGAAGGTGGTGCCCGTCTGGGTGCCGGCAGGCAGGGTGTACTTCACCTTGCCGTCAATGGTGGGGATCTCCAGCTCCGCGCCCAGCGCCGCCTGAGCGAAGGTCACCTTCTGCTCGTACAGCACCGTGGTGCCCTCCCGCTGGAACAGGGGATGGGGCTGAATGCGAACACCCACGATCAGATCGCCCGCGGGACCGCCGTTCTTTCCGGCGTTGCCCTGCCCGCGCAGGGAGACAGCCTGACCGTCATCAATGCCGGCGGGGATATTCACCGCAATGCGCTTGGTCTTTCTCACGCTGCCGCTGCCGCCGCAGTTTTTGCAAGGGCTGTGGATGATCTTGCCCGTGCTGCGACACCGGGAACAGGGGGCGGTGCTGGTAAATGCGAAGCCGCCGCCGCCCCGCTGGATGCGCACCGCGCCGGTGCCCCGGCAGTCGGGACAGGTCTCGGCCGTGGTGCCCGCCTCGCAGCCGGAGCCGTGGCAGGCATCGCAGCTTTCGCTGCGGGTCAGGTTGATCTCCTTCTCGCAGCCGAAGGCGGCCTCCTCAAATG
>JAZNTL010000022.1:0-2506 GCA_045591745.1 Lawsonibacter sp. | reverse complement strand
CCGCCCGGAAGAAGGACGGCGAAACGGCCAGCGGGGACGCAGGCACATGGTGCAAGCGGCCGGACGGACGACTGTACGTTCTTCTGTGCGACGGCATGGGCAGCGGTCCGGCCGCCAACCGGGAGAGTGGATTGGCTGTGCGGCTGTTGGAGCAGTTTTTGAAAGCGGGGGTAGAAACGGAAAACGCTCTGGTCATCCTGAACTCTGCCCTCGCCCTGCGCAGCGAGGATGAGGGCGGCTTCACCACCGTAGACCTGCTGCAGCTGGACCTGTTTACCGGACAGGCAGAGATCTACAAATTCGGCGCCGCCCCCACCTATATCAAAAAACGGGACGGCATACAGCGCGTTACCGGCTGCTCCCTGCCGGCAGGCATGAGTGCGCAAGGCCCTGTTCGTCCCGACTCCACCCGACTGAAGCTGGAGCCGGAGGATTGTGTGCTCATGGTCAGTGACGGCATATGCGGCACCGACAATGACAGCTGGCTGCGTGCAAAATTAGCTGCCTTTTCCGGCGAAAGTCCAAAAGATCTCGCCCGGGAGCTGATTACCGACGGGCCGGAAGACGGCCCTACCGACGACCGCACCGCCCTTGTGGTCAAGGTGGTGCGTCGCTCCCAAAAAGCATAAGTTTTTTGTTATAGTCCCATTCAAAAGCCTCCACGCAGGATTTCCTGCATTTTTGTTGACTTTTCTCTTTCTTTCATGTAAAATGTCCCCGAAATGAAGGACGGCCCATTGCCGAAGCACAAGGGAGATTCAATATGCGAAAGTATGAAACGAAAATTCAGGAACTGAAAGTCCGTATTCTGGCCGAGGTGGCCCGGATGACCTGGGATCACTCTTTGGACAACCCCGCTCATCTTCTGGACATCCCCGAAAAGATCATTCCCGGCCCCGAGGCCAACCTGCGCTGCTGCATTTATAAGGAGCGCGCCGTGGTCACCAGCCGTGTCAAGATGGCCATGGGTGGCGATAAGAGCAACCCCAACGTGGTGGAGGTACTGCCCATCGCCTGTGACGAGTGCCCGGTCACCGAAATGACCGTCAGCGCCTCCTGCCGTGGCTGCCTTGCCACCCGCTGCGTCCATGCCTGTCCCAAGGATGCCATCACCATCGTCAACCACCGCGCCCAGATCGACCACAAGAAGTGCGTCAACTGCGGCCGCTGTCTCACCGCCTGCCAGTACAGCGCCATTGTCAAAACTCAGCGTCCCTGCGAGAAGGGCTGCCCCGCCAACGCCATTTCCATGGGTCCCGACAAAAAGGCCTCTATCGATGTGAGCCAGTGCATCTCCTGTGGCACCTGTGTCAACCAGTGTCCCTTCGGCGCCATTCAGGACAAATCCTGGATCACCGATACCATCCGTATGCTCCAGGGTGCTGTCCATTGGGGCTACAAGACCTATGCCATCGTGGCCCCCTCCATCGCCGGTCAGTTTGCCCCCGCCACCTTTGGTCAGGTCGTTGCCGGCCTGAAGGAGCTGGGCTTTGACGGTGTGGCCGAGGTGGCCCTTGGCGCCGACATGGTGGCTCAGCAGGAAGGCGCGGAGCTGCTGGAGAAGGGCATGCTGTCCACCTCCTGCTGCCCCGGTTATGTTGGCTACATCAAGAAGAAGCACCCGGATCTGGAACACCTGGTGTCTCACACCCCCTCCCCCATGGTAGTCACCGGCCTGTGGCTCAAGGAGAAGGAGCCCGATGCCAAGGTGGTCTTTATCGGTCCCTGCATCGCCAAGAAAAAGGAGTTCCAGCTGGGCCGCACCCGCAACGCGGTGGACAGCGTACTCACCTACGAGGAGCTGTGCGCCCTGTTCGACTCCCGTGACATTGACCTGACCGAGCTGCCCGAGGAGCAGCTGGACGAGGCCAGCGGCCATGGCCGTAAGTTCGCCCACTCCGGCGGTGTGACCGCCGCGGTGGTGCAGCTGCTGGAGGAGCAGGGCATCGGCCCGGATCAGTTTGAGCTTAAGCCGGTGGTGTGCAACGGCATTTCCGAGTGCAACATGGCTCTGCTCAAGGCCAAGAAGGGTGTGCTGGAAGGCAACTTCATTGAGGGCATGGCCTGCGAAGGCGGCTGTGTTCAGGGTGCCGGCTGTCTGGTGCGCAGCCCCAGAAACCGCATTGAGGTGGAAAACCACGCCAAGCAGGCAGGTGAGCGCACCATCGGCGAGGCTGTCGCCGCCGCCAAAGGCACCGCCCCTGAAGCCGCTGAAAAGGCCGAAAAGCAGCCTGCCAAAGCAAAATAACAGTTGACAAATTCCGCATTTTCATGATATGGTAGCCATGGTCATATGACTGACGGAAGTGGGTGGACCCACGGGGAGTGTGACCGGCGTGATGCCATGAATGCCGACCGTCTGGGCGCACCAAGTCTCTTGGTGCGCCCTTATTTTTTCAACTTCTAAGGAGGAATTGCCCCATGATGACCGACATCGAGATCGCCCAGAGCACACAGATGCTGCCCATTGCCGCCGTTGCGGACAAGCTGGGTGTAAACGAGGACC
>JAZNTL010000021.1:0-7456 GCA_045591745.1 Lawsonibacter sp. | reverse complement strand
TTTTTGAACCAGGGCCACACCCCTTGTTTTTCTTAATACAAAAAAAAAGCCGACAGTGCCCAATAGGGGCCACTGTCGTCTTTTTTATTGTTTACAGGGGGGAGATTTTCAGTCGCTCCTTGCGTTTTTCTACAAGTGGCTCATGCTTCAAAATCAGCAAACGGGAGATGCGGTGGTTGTCGTCCACCTGCTTGACCAGTATGGTGAACTCCTGATAATCAAAGGCATCAAAGGGCACGGGCATGGCACCGATATTTTCCGTGGCCCAACCGCCCACGGTGGCACAGCCGGTCTCCAGATCCTCATCATCCAGATCCAGATTATCAAAAAACTCGCTCAGGTTCATGTCGCCGGAACACTCGAAGCGGTTTTTATCCAGTTCCTGCCAGTCGTTGACGATGTCGTCGTTTTCGTCCCAGATCTCACCCACCAGCTGTTCCAGCACGTCTTCCATAGTGACGATGCCGGTAATACCGCCGTATTCGTCGGCCACTACAGCCATGTGGGTTCGGCTCTTGCGGAACTCGTTCATAATGTCGTGGAGCTTCATGCTCTTGGGAATAAATATGGGCTCCAGCAGCAGGTCAGCCAGCTGCACTTCCTTTTGCTCCATCAGCTCGTGGAGCAGATGCTTCACATAGAGGATACCAACTACATGGTCGATGGTCTTTTCATAAACAGGATACCGGGAGAACTGGGTTTCATTGATGACTTGCAGGATCTCTTCGGTACTCTGCCCGATCTCAAAGCCAATCACATCGATGCGGGGGGTGAGGATATCGCCGGCATCCATATCGGTAAATTCCAGCGCGGACTGAAGCAGATCCGTCTCGTTCTCGTCGATGACACCTTCGTCCTCGGCGGTGTCCAGAATGCTTTCCAGCTCTTCTTCGGTGATGGTGACCTTCTTCTCATCCTTATTCTCCCACAGCTTGCTGCACACGTTCACGATACCCGTGGTTACAAGCACCGCAGGAAACAGAATGATCATCAGCACCATCAGCGGATAGGCCGCCATTTTAGCAAAGCCCTCGCTGCAGCGGCGGGCGATCATCTTGGGGGTGATTTCGCCCACGATGAGGATGATCACGGTCATCAGCACGGTAACGATGGCAGAGGTCATTTCATTGCTGACCACACCGCCCAGCTTCCGAGCCAGATTAATGGCCAGCACGGTGGTCAGAGAGGTCGCAGCAATGTTAACCAAATTGTTTCCGATGAGCAGGGTGGACAACGCTCTGTCAAAATGGTTGTAGATGTAACAGACCAGACGATGGGTACGGTTCTGGTTTTCACAGTCCTGACGCAGCTTAAGTTTGCTCAGGGAGGTATAGGCTATCTCTGTTCCGGAGAAGAACGCGGAACCCATCAGGCACAGCACGATCAGAATATAATCCATGTGTCCCGCCCCCTTACATCAGCTGCAGGCCTTCGCCCGCATCGCTTTCATCCTGAATGTCGCCCACCAGCTCTTCCAGCAGATCCTCCATGGTGATCAGACCTACTTTTTTGCGGTTCTCATCACAGATAAAGACCATATGGATCTTGTTCAGGCGCATGCGCTGCAGCAGATTGGTGATCTCCGTCTTTCTGTCGAACACATAGGGCTTGAGCAGCATTTTACGCAGCGTCACAGGCTTGCCGGACACATATTTACTCAAAAAGGCGTTGACCGGGAGAATGCCAACGATGTTGTTTCTGTTCCCCTCATACACAGGCACACGGGAATAGGCAAGCTCACGCACTTTACGGGCCAGTTCCTGCATGGGAATGGAGCTGGGTACGGACACCACCTGATCAATGGGGATCATAATGTCCTCGGCCAGCTTTTCACGGAACTCCATGGCAGAGTTGACCAGTTCCTGCTTTTCCGGAGAGAGCACACCCTCGTCCTCAATGGTCTCAATGATGTTGACAAGATCCTCCTCCGTCACGGTATTGCCATCCGCGCTGGCAAAGAAGCGAGAGAGCAGACTGGAGATACCGGAGAAGAAAAAGCTGACCGGTGTTAAAAGACGCACCAAGAGCTGCATGCTTCCGGAGAAGATCAGTGCGATCTCCTCGCTACGGGCCTTGGCCAGACTCTTGGGCAGCATTTCCGCAAAGAGGTACACGATCACCGTGGTGATCAGCGTGCCGTAACCTACATATCGCTCGTCAAACTGACGCAGCACCAGCAACGCAGACAGGGACGCACAGGCGGCATGGAAGATATTGTTGCCAATGAGGATGGTGGTCAGGGTCTTGTCAAAGCGCTCACACACCCACAACGCCCGTTCCGCCCGGCGGTTGCCCTTGTCCGCCAAGGAACGCAGGCGGATCCTGCTTACGCCGGTATATGCCGTCTCACAACAGGCAAAATACGCAGAACACAAAAGAAAGAACAGATACAGTATACAACTGGCAGGGTCCACGAAAAAACCAACTCCTTATATACACTCAAAATTTGTCACAAAGGACAGTTACAGACATTATACTATACTTTTTCCCTTTATGCAACGGCCATTACATATAATTTACCCCGGCATATAAAGCAGAGCTTCTTCTCCCCCCAGAATTATCATAATTACCACTTTACCTTTGGGCAAAAGTGAGTATAATTTTATGGTGTGTGATTGTAGTTTGGAACTCGGATTGCACATCATCATTTTGTTAATACAACTGTAAGGAGTGCTTATAAATGAACTGTTCCCCTCTGCAGCTGGCAAGATATCAGTACAGCCCCAAGCTCCCCGGCATCCTCAGAAACGGCATCGCTGAGATTTGTGTAAAAAATGGCGGTGCTACCCAGAGCGTTGCCGATCAGGAGAAGATCCAGGCCCTGTTCCCCAACACCTACGGTAAGAATGAGATCACCTTCCAGAAGGGTCAGAACACCGCTGAAAACAAGAAGCAGGTGGTTGGTGTCATCCTGTCCGGCGGTCAGGCTCCCGGCGGACACAACGTGCTGTGCGGTCTGTATGACGCGCTGAAGGCCACCAACAAGGACAATGTTCTGTACGGCTTTAAGGGCGGCCCCAGTGGTCTGCTGGAGGACGATTATCTCATCTTTGACGACCAGTATATTGACCAGTTCCGTAACACCGGTGGCTTTGACATCATCGGCTCCGGCCGCACCAAGCTGGAGAGCGAGGAGCAGTTCGCCGTGGTTGCCCAGGTGTGCAAAAAGCACGGCATCAACGCCATCGTCATCATCGGCGGCGACGACTCCAACACCAATGCCGCCGTTCTGGCCGAGTACTTTGCCGCCCACAACACCGGTGTGCAGGTCATCGGCTGTCCCAAGACCATCGACGGCGACCTGAAAAATGAGGACATTGAGTGCTCCTTCGGCTTCGACACCGCCACCAAGACTTACAGCGAGATCATCGGCAACATCCAGCGTGACGCCAACTCCGCCAAGAAGTACTGGCACTTTGTCAAGGTCATGGGCCGCTCTGCCTCCCACGTAGCTCTGGAGTGCGCTCTGCAGACCCAGCCCAACATCTGCCTGATCGGCGAGGAAGTGGCCGCCAAGAAGATGTCTCTGGCCCAGATCGCCGACTATATCGCCGACTCCGTGGCCGCCCGCGCCGCCAAGGGCTGGAACTTTGGTGTGGCCGTCATTCCCGAGGGCATTGTAGAGTTCGTTCCCGAGTTCTCCATGCTCATCGCGGAGATCAACGAACTGCTGGCCGGTGAGAATACCGCCAAGTTCAACGAGCTCCCCTCCTGGAGCGACAAGTATGCCTTCATTGAGAACGGTCTGAGTAAGGAGGCCATGGCCGTCTTTGCCGTTCTGCCCGAGAGCATCCAGCAGCAGCTGTTCCTGGAGCGCGACCCCCACGGCAATGTGCAGGTGTCCCTGATCGAGTCTGAAAAGCTGTTCTCCGAGATGGTCAAGGCTAACCTGGCCGCCCGCAGCGACTACAATGGTAAGTTCTCTCCCCTGCACCACTTCCTTGGCTACGAGGGCCGCTGTGCCTTCCCCTCCAACTTCGATGCCGATTACTGCTACTCTCTGGGCTACAATGCCTGCATGCTGATCCTGTACGGCTATAACGGCTATCTGTCCAAGGTGTCCAACCTGTCCAAGCCCGCCGAGGAGTGGGTGGCCGGCGGTATGCCCATCACCAAGATGATGAACATGGAGCGCCGCAACGGTAAGGACAAGCCTGTCATCCGCAAGGCTCTGGTAGAGCTGGACGGCGCCCCCTTCAAGTTCTTCGAGGCGCACCGCGCTGAGTGGGCCGTGGAGACCTGCTACGTCTACCCCGGTGCCATCCAGTACTTTGGCCCTGCCGAGGTCTGCGACCTGACCACCCATACTCTGGCTCTGGAAAAGGCATAATAAAACCGTATGCGCAAAGCCGCCGTGAAGTTCACGGCGGCTTTAGTTTTATAAAAATGCTACGACTTTGCAACGCCGAAAAATAGCATAGCAAAACAAAAACAGCGGAAACTATTGCAGTTTCCGCTGTTTTTACTAACTAATCATTCCGTTTTAATTTACCTGGAATTATTCCCACTCAATAGTGCCGGTGGGCTTGGGAGTCAAGTCAAAGAGAACGCGGTTGACGCCCTTGACCTCGTTGGTGATACGGTTGACGATATGGTGGAGCAGAGCGTAGGGCACTTCCTCCACAGTGGCGGTCATGGCATCCACGGTGTTGACGGCGCGCAGGATGACACACCACTCGTCAGCTCGCTTATTGTCGCGCACACCCACGGACTTGATGTCGGGAATAGCGGTGAAGTACTGCCACACCTTGCCCTCCAGACCATTCTTGGCAAACTCCTCGCGCAGGATGGCATCGGACTCGCGCACAGCCTCCAGACGGTCGCGGGTGATGGCGCCCAGACAGCGCACACCCAGACCGGGGCCGGGGAAGGGCTGACGGTAAACCATGGCGGCAGGCAGGCCAAGGGCGACACCGCAGGCACGCACCTCGTCCTTGAAAAGCATCTTCAGGGGCTCTACCAGCTCAAACTGCAGATCCTCGGGCAGGCCGCCCACGTTGTGGTGGGACTTGACCGCCTTGACGGTCTTGGTGCCCGATTCGATGATGTCGGGATAGATAGTACCCTGACCAAGGAACTCGATTCCCTCCAGCTTGCGGGCCTCCTCCTCGAACACACGGATAAACTCCGCGCCGATGACCTTACGCTTGGTCTCGGGGTCGGCCACACCGGCCAGCTTGTCAAGGAAGCGGTCCACGGCATCCACGTAGACCAAATTGGCGTTCAGCTCCTTGCCGAAGACCTGCACCACCTGCTCAGGTTCGCCCTTGCGCAGCAGACCGTGGTTCACGTGCACGCAGGTAAGCTGATTGCCAATGGCCTTGATGAGCAGAGCAGCCACCACGGAGGAGTCCACGCCGCCGGACAGGGCCAAAAGCACCTTCTTATCGCCCACCTGCTTGCGGATCAGCTCCACCTGATCGGCGATGAAGTTTTCCACGTTCCAGTTGGTATCGGCTTTGCAGGTGCCAAAGACAAAGTCACGGATGGCCTTTTCCCGCTGCGCACCCTCGTCAGCCAGAGGGGCAGCCCCCTTGTGGTCAATGGCCCAGATGGGCAGACCGCTGTTGTAAACAGCCTCGGACGCATCGATCTCCACGCCGTCCACCACGCGGTTGACACCGCCGTTGAGGATGATGCCCTTCACGTTGGGCAGAGCGGCCAGCTCGGGGGCGGTGATATCATGGGGATGGATCTCGGTGTAAACACCCATGGCGCGGATCTCGCGGGCCAGGCGGGGATTTTCCTCGCTGCCCAGATCAAGAATGAGGATCATATCCTGTTTCATGGAAAAGCCTCCCAAAACATCAAATTTTGATGGAAATATTTTAGCACAACTGCTGTTTCACCGCAAGATATTTGTCAATTCATGTGAATAAAAATATAGCCCCCCTCCCCCGCCTGCTCTTGTGAAAAAAAACGGAAAGGGACCATCTTTTTTATGCTCCTCCGCTGTATACTTTAACCAGAAAGGATCTGGTTTAGCCGTTGTCCGGTTCCTATGGCGTTTCCTTTTGCACCTTATCCAGATACTCCACCAGCGGCTGCTCCAGCGTCAAGCTGTTGCCCAAGGCGTTGACCACCAGACCCTGTGCCGACTTGTCCTTTAAGATCATGCGGGCATAATCAGTGAAGGTGAGCACCAGCGTCTGCTGGTCTGGTTTGTCGAAGCACTTTTTCAATTCCTCCAAATCGGTGAAGGCAGGGAAAAAGGCCCGGTCGTCCTGAGTGCTCAGCAGCTGGAAGTGCACCTGCGCGTCACCCTTGTCCTGCGTCACACTCACGGGGGCAAGCAGCTGAGCCTTCAGCAGCAGCTGGAGGGTGATCATCTGTTCCTCCCGGCTGTGGTTGCCCTTGTGCATCAGCTCCATGGCCCGCTTCAGTTCGGGATTGCTCACCGGCATATTCTGTTCCTTACTCATGTTCGTTTCCTCCCAGCTTCAAAAGCTGTTGGGCATTGCCGCCCAGAATATCATCCTTTTCCTCCTGTGTCAGGGGCAGGTTACAAATATAGTCCAGTTCCTCTTTCTGCCCTCGCCACGGGCTGTCCGTACCGAAATAAATACGCTTTGCGCCAAAAGCTCGCACCATATCTACAAACTCTTCATCGCTGAGCATGAGCCGCTCCTGCTGGGTATAATAGTCCGCCGGGTCGGGCCGCACAAGACCCAGCACATAGGCCGTGTCCAATGCCACATTGGGAAGGTCAGCCAGATTCTCCCCCACCCGTTCCCAGTTATGCCAGCCGCCCATGTGAGCGGCAATCAACTGCACCGGACCAGCCTGCATAACCGCCCGGCGAAGCATTTCCGGGGTGCAGTTGTCCTGGCCGGGAAAGCCGATATCCTTACCCGCGTGGGTCATCACAGCCAGACCAAGCTCTCCCGCCCGGGCGAGGATGCGCACGAACCGCACATCGTCAATATCCATTCCCTGATAAATGGGGTGGAGTTTGATGCCCGCAAAACCCATGGCGGCAATATGATCCAGCTCCTGCGCCCAGTTTTCGCAGTCAGGGTGGACACAGGCAAAGGACACAAGTCCGTTCCCCTGCTGGTTCAGCCGTGCGGAGGCCTCGTTCACGTGGTCCACCTGATGAGGGTTGGTGGCTACCGGCATGACCACGGACAGGTCGATGCCCGCCTGCTTCATGGACGCGCGCAGTCCGTCCGCCGTCCCGTTGGAAAAGGGCCTGGTATGGCTGGCGGAGCAGAGCTTTTCCATGGTGGTGGAAACGATTTTATCCGGAAAGATATGGGTGTGGAAGTCGATGATCAATGGAACGCACTTCTTTCGTGAGAGTCAGGACCACCCATATAACGGGTGGCCTGCTCTGCCCCTATAAGGGGCTTTTACTGGCTGAGCCTTAAGGCTCTGGAATATTATCACTACTGCATATATGCCCCACTGCCAGCAGGCTGGCATGAGGTTTCGTCGAGGCCCCCTTGTGTAAAGG
>JAZNTL010000020.1:0-12853 GCA_045591745.1 Lawsonibacter sp. | reverse complement strand
GCCGGTATCGGCGTGCCCCAGATCACTGCCGTGTATGACGCCGCTCAAGTGGCTGCTGAATACGGTATCCCCATCATCGCCGACGGCGGCGTAAAGTATTCCGGCGACATCGCCAAGGCCATCGCCGCCGGTGCCAACGTGGTCATGCTGGGCTCCCTGCTGGCCGGCTGCGAGGAGTCTCCCGGCGAGACCGAGATCTATCAGGGCCGTCAGTTCAAGGTCTACCGCGGCATGGGCTCTCTGGCCGCCATGTCCAAGGGCTCCAAGGACCGCTACTTCCAGCAGAACAACAAGAAGCTGGTCCCCGAAGGTGTGGAAGGCCGCGTTCCCTACAAGGGAGCTGTGGGCGAGACCATCTATCAGCTCATGGGCGGTCTGCGCTCCGGCATGGGCTACACCGGCTGCCACACCATCGACGAACTGCGCGAGAATGCTCAGTTCATCCAGATCACCGCCGCCGGTCTGCGCGAGTCCCATCCCCACGACATCTATATCACCAAGGAAGCTCCCAACTACACCATCAGCCCCAACGGTTAAAGTCCAATAAACCGTACTCTAACAGGCCCGCTCCGCTCAGGAGCGGGCCTGTTTCGTCCCCTTTTTTGTCAGTACGTCACCGTTCAGAAAAAACCGCAAGCCGCTGTGCCGCAGCCTTTTCCGCCGTTTCACAGGCCACAGACAATGCACGCACCACGAAACGGTACAGGGATACCCCCTCCAACTCCGCACACTTCTTGCAGCGTGCAGCTTCATCCAAAGGCAATCTGGCCCCCACCGTCTTGCGCCGCTCCTTTTCCGTTTTCCGGTTGCTCTCCCGGCGCATCTGGGTGCGCTGCATGGCAATGCCTATATCCGCAAGACATTCCTCCATGTGGCGCACATTGCCCTTCATGCCACGCAGGGCCTTCAAGGCCGCCACCATGGCCCGCTTCTCATCTGCACTCATACAGCCCACAGAGAGCACAGCACGGCTTAGTTTTCTGTTGCGCACAGTACCGCCCCCTTTCGCCATGGGTTACAGTTCGTTTTAGAAATCATAGTTACACGGGCATCCCCCAAATCTTCCAAAATCATGCAGATAAGCTCTTTTACCCCGGGCGCGTCTTCCATGGGCGCGTCCACAATCACTTCAATTTTCAGCATAAAAAGCTCCTTTCATCGAACGGTTGTACTACTATCGTAATCATATCACGGGTTTTTATCCACAGCAAGATGAACAGCGTAAGCAAATCCCGCCGCAGCGGAAAACCCCCGCGCCCGGGCCGCGCGGCGGCGGCGAAGCCGTAAAAGGGCGCGCAAGCGCGCCCAGCCGCAGCCGCGCGCCCCCCGGGCGGGAGCCGCGCGGGAAAAAGGGCGGCGCGGGGGGTGCCGCCCGCCCGGGCGGAGGGAGGCGCAGGGGCGGAGCCGCAGAGGCGGAGCGGCGGGCAGCGGAGCGCAGCGCAGCAGCCCGGAGCCGGAGCGGCGAGCAACCCGGAGCCGACAACCGAGCCGGGGACCGAGCCGCCGAGGGGCCGAAGCCCCCGGCGCAGCGAGGCGGGCGGGGGGCCGCCGCCCCCCGCAAGCGGCGGGCCGCGCCGCGCCCGATAGGCAAGGCAGCGAGCGCGCCCTAGCAAGCGAGCGGTGCCGGGCTTGTCCCGGCAGCCGCAGCCCGAACGAGCCCAAGCGAGGGCAGCGCAGGGCCCGAGCCGGGCGAGAGAGGGGCCGCGAATGTGCGCGGCATACCGCAGACGGCCCGAGCGCAGCGAGGGCCAATGAGCCGGGGTGGGGCCTTGCGCCCCGGGGGCCCCGGCGAACAACATGCAGGATACCGCCGTAAAAAGGGGCCATTACGGCCCCTCCAATTTTTTGTTGTGGTGCTCGCAAATCGCCCGAGTGATAATCCGTGTCGCTTCCTGCGGTGTCGGTTCCCATGCCGCCTGTTTGGCGTAGGGGTTCCTGTATGGGTTCCAGATGTGCCCCTGCTCTGCGTAGAGGTCCGAGAGGTATTCCACCATGGCCTGCTCCATCTGCTCCTGTGTGGGGGCCCAATCGTTTAGTATCATGCCATGGGCGGCAGCATGGCAGTCCGAACACAGCGTAATGAGATTGTGAGGGTGATTGGTGCCCCCCACAGAGCGATGGATGTAGTGATGGATTTGGATGTACTTGGTGCTGTCGCAGAGGGCACAGCGGAACCCATCCCGCCGATAGATGTTTTTCCGTTCTGTGTTGGTGAGGGTGTTCTTAGTCATGTTCGACCATCCTTTCTGCCCGGTCTGTCGCCGGGCATCGCCCAGGGACACCGCCAGTCAAGGGCCCTACGGGGTGTTGGGGGGCCACTCCCGGAACGGGGGCCCCCTACAGCCCGTTGGGTGCATTTACCCTTGACAAGGTGTTACAATGGGCGAGCGGCGACCCCCACGTAGGCACCAAAGCGTGCTCTTGCGCCGCAGCGCCCCCCGTCCCCCGTCCTGCCCCGCAGGGCAAGCTCCTGCGTATCCAGGCACCAAAGGAGAGCGCCAGAGCAATGGCCATTCACATACTATCGGTGGTAGGCTGCGCGCAAGCGCATATCATATCATGTGTCAGATCACCGCTGCCGGTCTGCGCGAGTCCCACCCCCACGACATCTATATCACCAAGGAAGCTCCCAACTACACCATCAGCCCCAACGGCTAAAGCAAAGGCAAAGCGGGCCGCACATCTGTGCGGCCCGCTTTTTGTCATTTTGTTGTCATGTCAGCCAGCGCCTGCCGGGTGATCTCGATAAACCGCTCAGCGTAGTGGGGCAAATATCGATCCTGACGGAAACCTACCACCAGCTTGCTGACAGTGGATGGGTCGGTCAATGGGAACACATCCACCTCGCCCTCCGAGGGGGATGACATGGGCTGTGCCCGCAAAAACAGTTCCGCACACATGGTAATACCCATGCCTGCCTGTGCCATGGCCAGTGTCGTAACGGTGTTCTCCGTTTCCAGCACCAGCTTGGGTTTGAACCGGCATCTGGTAAAGTACTGGTTTACAATACTGCGGGTGCGGTTGCCCCGTTTGATGAGGATAAAGGGCAACTCCCGGAAAGGCCCTATGTCCGTGCCCCGGGCAAATTGCTCCCGCATCTGCTCCGCCCTGTCTCCAAACAGCTCATCCATAAATCCCCGGGGCACCACCATCATCAGCCGCTGGTCGGTCAGTTGAGTGATCTGCGTACCTTCCATAATAATAGGCTGAAAACAGATGATCAGATCCACCCGCCGGTGGGACAGCTCATCTTCCAGCTGGGTGGAGTTGCCTTCAAACATGGAAAATTCTACCTGTGGAAACTCTGCCCGGAATTTGGGCAGCACGGCAGGCAGCAGTGCCAGACCACAGGTGTGGGAAATGCCCACCCGCAGCGTACCAATGTAGTTGCGGTTGATGTCCCCTACCTTGACCAGATACTGACTGTGCAGGTCCAAAATCTGGGTCGCCGTCTCCGCAAACTGCTCCCCCGCATAGGTCAGCGACAGCTTTGGAGCGCGGGTAAACAGCTTGGTCTCCAGCTCCCGCTCCAAATTACTGATGTGGTTGGACAGAGACTGCTGAGAAATATAAAGGCGCTCCGCCGCCCGGGTGATGTTCAGTTCCTCCGCCACCATCAGAAAATATTTCAGATGCTGAAAATTCATAGCGATCCCTCCTGTTTGCGCACACCCAATTTGGAAAGTATAATCATTTTACCACAATTAAAAGGCTGTGGCAACTCTCTGGAAAAACATGCTTTTAAAAGTGGACGATCTGTGCCATAATGATGACAGCAGAAGAATATTCTGCATGTATCATAAACTAAAACTTATTTTAAATAACAAAACAGGAAGGAAGAACGCATATGAAAGCTCTAATTATCGATTCTATCCATCCCATCGTGACCGAGGAACTGAGCCCGTACATGCAGATCGACACCAGAATGCTGCCCACTCAGGAGCAGCTGGCTGACATCATCGGCGAATACGATGTACTGATCATGCGCGTTGACCCTGCCATCAACAAGGAGATCCTTGATGCCGCCAAAAACCTGAAGGTCATTGCCGTGTGCGCGGTGGGTCTGAATCATATTGATCTGGATTATGCCAAAGAAAAGGGTGTTCAGGTCTTTAATGCTCCCGGCTGGAGCGACAATGCTGTGGCTGAGCTGACCATTTCCAAGATGCTGGACATCTCTCGCGGCACCATGATCGCTAACCACGAGGTGCGCGTGAAGAAGGTGTGGAACAAGTATAAGTTCTACGGCAGCGAGCTGCGCGGCAAGACTCTGGGCATCATGGGCTTTGGCCGCATCGGCCGCCGTGTGGCCAAGCTGGCCAATGCCTTCGACATGAACATCGTCGCCTATGACCCCTTCCTGCCTCCCGAGGTATTTACCGAAAACTTTGCCGTGGGTGTGAGCAAGGAAGAGCTGCTGAAGGTCTCTGACTACGTGACCATCCACCTGCCCCTGCTGCCTGAAACCAAGGGCCTGATCAGTGCCGACTCTATCAAGACCATGAAGGACACCGCCATCGTGCTGAACATGTCCCGCGGCGGCATCGTCAACGAGGCCGATACCTACGAGGCTCTGACTACCGGCAAGCTGGGCGGCTATGCCACCGACGTGATGGAAAGCGAGCTGGTTGGCGGCGGCCTGACCACCGGCGCAGGCTTTGACTCCCCCCTGTTCGAGTGCACCAACTTCATCGTCTCCCCCCACATCGGCGCTCAGACGCAGGATGCCGCCTATCTCATCGGCATAGACATCATCGCAAAGATGAAAGCCGCTCTGAATCTCCAGTAATCCAAACACCGCAAAATCCGGCAGACATTGCTTGTCTGCCGGATTTTTCTGTCCTTACCTCCGTCAAAAACAGCGAATAGTCCTTTTTTTGGGGACCGTTTTATGCTAAACTAAAGGCAATCGGAAGCAAAGGAGGGTGAGCAGGATGCTGAACCTTGTGATTGGCCGCAGCGGGACAGGCAAGTCTACGCTGCTTCTTCGTCGTGCCTGTGAGCAGGCGGACCGTCAAAGCATCCTGCTGGTCCCTGAGCCCCAGTCCCACGAGATGGAGCGCCGCCTGTGTCACCAGGGAGGCAGCCGGGTCTGCCTGCACACGGAAGTGCTCACCTTCAGCCGGCTGGCCAATCGCATCTTCCAGACCTCCGGTGGACTGGGCCGAAGCGAGCTGGATAACGGCGGCCGTCTGCTGCTCATGAGCCGGGCGGTACAGGCCGTTTCCGGCCAGCTCAGCATTTACGCAAGACCCTCCCGCCGCCCCGCCTTTCTCACCGGCCTTTTGGAAACCTCGGACGAGCTGAAAAGCTGCTGCATCTCCCCCGATGAACTGAGCCGGGCGGGTCAGGAAATGGGCGGCAGCACCGGAGAAAAGCTGAAGGATTTGGGTCTTATCTGCGCCACCTATGATGCCATGACCGTTCAAACGGCGCTGGACCCCCGGGACCGACTGGCCCGGGCGGCAGAAAAGCTCTGCCAGTGCCGTTGGGCCGAAGGCATGCACTTCTATCTGGACGGCTTTGTAGACTTCACCCCCCAGCAGCTGGAGCTGGTGGCTCTTTTGCTGGAGCAGTGTGAAAGCGTTACCGTAGCCCTCACCTGTGACCATTTGGAAGAGGATGAGGATGGCGCCGGTATTTTCTCCCCCGCCCGACGCACCGCCATGCAGCTGCAGCGCATGGCCCGGAAACGTGGACAAGCCTGCACCGTGGAAGTCTGTGACACCCCCTCCCCCGCCCGTTCCAACCCCATGACCGCACTGGAACAGCGTCTGTTCGGCTCTTTGGATGGTGAGAGCGTGCCCTGCGGAAATGACATCCAGCTCTTTTCCGCCCCCGACCCGCGCACGGAGGTAGAGTGGGCCGCTGCAAAAATTCTGGAACTGGTGCGTACAGACAGCCTGCGTTTTCGTGATATTGGCATTGCCGCCCGGGGTTACGGACGGTATGACGCGCTGGTAGAATCGGTCTTTGACCGCTATGACATCCCCGTATTCCGTTCGGCAATGAGCGATATTCTGCAAAAACCTGTGCTCGCCCTTGTAGTGGCCGCACTGGACTCGGTGTCCGGAAACTATACTTATGACGATGTATTCCGTTACCTGAAAACCGACCTGACCGACCTGGACCGGGAGGAGCGGGACCTCCTGGAAAACTATGTACTCAAATGGGATCTGCGGGGAAGCCGCTGGACACAGGAAGCCCCTTGGACTATGCATCCCAGAGGGTACGGCTTTGCTCTGGAGGAGGAGGACCGCAGCCTGCTGGAGCGGATGGATGCCTTGCGGCGCAAAGTTGCCGCTCCCTTGGAGCGGCTGCGCACCGCTCGAGACCACACAGGCCGCGGCAGGGCCATGGCCCTGTACTCCCTGCTGGAAGAAATCGGCCTGCATCAGCGTTTGGAGGAGCGCACCGCTCAACTGCGTCAACAGGGGCAGCTGGGCCTTGCGGAGGAGTACCGTCAGCTGTGGGAAATTCTGTGCGGCGGTCTGGAGCAGTGTGCCCGGCTTCTGGGCGACGCCCCTATGGAATTGGAGGAATTTTCCGACCTGTTCAAGCTGGTGCTGTCCCAGTATGACGTGGGCACCATCCCGGTGTCGCTGGACCGGGTCACCGCAGGCGAGTTGGGCCGCCAAAGCGGACACAACATCAAAGTTCTGTTCCTGCTGGGTGCGGATGACAGCGCCCTGCCTGCCGTCAGCCCGGTTTCTGGCCTGCTGTCCGATGACGACAGAGCGCAGCTGGCCGCCTACGGTGTGGAACTGGGTCTGCAGGGCACCGACCGGCTGTACCGTGAAATGACGGATATTTACATGGCCTGTACCCGCCCGGACCAAAAGTTGCTGCTCTGCTTCTCCACCCACGGCAGTGGCGGCGAGGAACTCAGGCCCTCCTTCCTTGTGGAGCGACTGCGGCAAATTTTTCCCGACCTTGAGGCGCAGGATGAGGGCGACGATCTGTTCCGCCTGTGCGCCCCCCGCCCCGCGCTGGAACAGGCGGGCCACCTTCCCCGTGTACGCAGCGTTCTGAGCAGCATGCCCAAGTGGTCCTCACAGGTGGAGCGGCTGGACCGGGCACACAGCTGGCAGCGGGGCAGCCTGTCCCGACAGAGCGTGGAACAGCTGTACGGCCGCCGTGTCCCCATGTCCGCCTCCCGTATGGATAAATATAAATCCTGTCACTTCTCCTACTTCATGCAGTACGGTCTGCGGGCACAGCCCCGGCGCACCGCCGGGTTCGACGCACCGGAATACGGCACCTTCGTCCACTACGTACTGGAGCACGTGCTGCGTGATGGCGGCTGGAAGGACGAAAACGGTGGTGTGGACCGGGACAAGCTGAAGGAGTTGACCCGGCAAATCGTTTCCCGCTACGTTCTGGAAGAACTGGGCGGTTTGGATCATCAGACGGCCCGGTTCCGCTATCTGTTCCACCGGCTGTTGTCCGGTGTGGAGCAGGTGGTGGACAACGTGGTGCAGGAATTGGCCTCCTCCCGCTTTGAGCCCATCGCTTTCGAGCTGGGCTTTGGCCGCAACAAAGACCTACCCCCCGTGGAGTTGGAGCAGAACGGAGTAAAGCTCAGTGTCACCGGCTTTGTGGACCGGGTGGATGGCTGGCTGCACGAGGACAAGCTGTATCTGCGGGTGGTGGACTACAAAACGGGCAGTAAGAGCTTTGACCTGACGGAAGTGGCTAACGGCATGGGCCTGCAGATGCTGCTGTACCTGTTCACCCTGCGCCAAAAGGGTCTGGAGCTGTACGGCAAGGAAATCGTCCCTGCCGGTGTGCTCTATATCCCCGCCAAAGAAGTCGTGGTGTCCGGCAGCCGGGCCATGACTTCGGAGGAACAGCGCAGGCTGGTAGACAAGCAGCTGCGCCGCAAGGGTCTGGTGCTGGACGAGCCGGAAGTGCTGGATGCCATGGAACAGCCCGGCGAAAGCGGCATCCGCTTCCTGCCGGTAAAGGTAAGCAAAAGCGGCACCGTTTCCGGTGACACACTGGTCAGCGCAAAGCGCTTTGCCCGGCTGGAACAGCATGTGGAGCGTGTGCTGCGTGACATTTGCAGCGAGCTGGCCGCGGGCAACATCGCCGCCGACCCCTTCTGGCGGGGGCCGGATAAAAATGCCTGCCGCTTCTGTGATTTTGCCGCCGCCTGCCACTTCGAGGAAGGTCGTGGCGGCGACTGCCGCCGCTGGCTGCCCGGCATGAAGGCGGCACAGTTCTGGGACAGTCTGGAAACGGACATCTCCGTCCCGGAGGAGGAACGCAAGCATGAAGGACTCAAGTAAGAATATTCTCATTATCAATGACATGCCCGGTTACAGCAAGGTGGCCATGGCCGCCATGCTGCCCATCCTGTCCCACATGGGTCACAGTGTATACAACCTGCCCACCGCGCTGGTATCCAACACGCTGGACTACGGCAAGTTCGCTCTGCTGGACACCACCGACTACATGACCCAAGTCATTCAGGTTTGGCGGGAACTGGGCTTTCAGTTTGACTGCATCACCACCGGCTTTCTGGCCGGTGCCCGGCAGGTAGACATCATCCGGGATTTTATCGAAAGTCAGAAAAAGGAAGGCCTGCTGGTCATGACCGACCCCATTATGGGCGATGACGGCAAGCTCTACAACGGTGTAACGGAGGAGACGGTGGACAATATGCGCCGACTCATCGGAGTGGCGGATGTAATTGTTCCCAACCTGACCGAGGCCCAGTTCCTCACCGGCCTGTATCAGGGCCAGCAGACGCTGACCGATGCTCAGGCCCGGCAGGTGGTGGACGCTCTGCGCGCCTTTGGCCCCCGCTCCGTCATCGTCACCAGCGGTCAAGACGAAGCCACCGGCAACCATACCGTCTGGGGCTATGACCACACCACACAGGAGCACTTCTCCATCCCCTATCATCTGGTCAAGGTCCACTTCCCCGGCACAGGAGACATGTTCTCCGCCGTTCTGGTGGGCGGACTGCTACGGGGCAAACCGCTGCAAGCGGCAGTACAGCGTGCCATGGATGTGCTGGAAAAGCTGGTCTTTCTGGAAAAGGACGAGCTGGACAAGAACAAAGGCATCCGCATCGAAAAGTTTTTGGACGTACTCAACGACTGACATAGATTCCTTGGCGCAAAGGAGGTGGAGCGTATGCCGTTCCCGCTGACAGACGAACAACGACAGGCCGTGGAAAACCGGGGCGGGGCCCTTCTGGTCTCTGCCGCCGCCGGCTCGGGCAAGACCCGGGTGCTGGTGGAGCGGCTGCTGGACCGGGTGAGCCACGGTGCGGATATTGACCGTTTTCTGGTCATCACCTACACCAAGGCTGCGGCGGCAGAGCTGCGCAGCCGCATTGCTCAGGAGCTAAATTTGCGTCTTGCCATGCAGCCGGGTGACCGGCATCTGCGTCGTCAAACGACCCTGCTTTACCGGGCGCAGATCTCCACCGTCCACTCCTTCTGCTCCCAGCTGTTGCGGGAAAATGCCGCTGTGCTGGATCTGGACCCCGATTTCCGCCTGTGTGATGAAAGTGAGGCTGCCCTTTTGCAGGATCAGGTCCTGTCACGGGTGCTGGAAAAACGATATGAATACCTGCAGCCCGATGATGGCTTTGCCCTGCTGGTGGACACCATGTCCGCCGGGCGGGACGACCGCAAGCTGATGCAGATCGTGCTGGACATCTTTGGCCGCATCCAGAGCCATCCCGCCCCGGAAGCATGGCTTTCCGAGCAAACGCAGGTCTGGCAGTTGGAAAACATCAGTGACGTGGCCCAGACCCCTTGGGGCGCGGTCCTTATGGATGAAATCAAGGCGCAGGCACAATACGCTCTGGAACAGTTGGAGCAGGCTTACCGTCTGGCCGGGCAGGATAAGGTGCTGCTGGGTAACTACAGTCCTACCATGTGCAAGAGTATGGACGCATTGTCCGCACTGCTGAAGGCCCAAGGCTGGGACGAGGCCTTTGCGCTGTTACCCATCCCCTTCCCCACTGCCGGAGCAAAACGGGGCATACAGGATGAACAGGCCGCACAGCGGGTCAAGGCCATCCGTTCCGCCGTATCCAAGCGCATGGATAAGCTGACAGAACGCTTTGGGGCAAACAGCAGCTGGCTGCTGACCGACCTGCGGCAGGCTGCCCCCGCCGTCATCGCCCTGCTGGCTCTGGTGGGCGACTTTGCGGCGGAATACGACCGTGAAAAGCGGCGCAAGGGCGTGGTGGATTTCTCCGATTTGGAGCACATGGCCGTTCGTGCCTTGTACGAGCCGGACAGTGCAGTTCTGTCCCAGCTTGCCAACAGTTACAGCTTACGCTTTGACGAAGTGATGGTGGACGAATTTCAGGACACCAATCAGGTGCAGAATGCCATCTTCCGGGCCGTATCTGACGGCGGACACAGTCTGTTCGCCGTGGGCGACGTGAAGCAGTCCATCTACCGCTTCCGGCTGGCCGACCCCACCATCTTCCTGGACCGCTACGAATCCTTTAAGCTGTGGAATGAGGCCCAGGTGGGCGAGCCGCGCAAGGTGCTGCTCAAACGCAATTTCCGTTCCCGGCCCCAGGTGCTGGAAGGGGTCAACGACCTGTTCCGCGACCTGATGAGCAAGCAGTTTGGAGAAATGGACTACACCGAAGATCAGTCCCTTGTTCCCGGTGCAAGCTTCCCCGAAGGGGGCGACTACCGGCTGGAGCTGGATGTGGTGGACACGGGCGAACCCCCAGACGAGGAGGTTGAGCAGGAGGATAAAAACCTGTTGGAGGCACGCAATGCCGCCCTGCGTATCCGCCAGCTGCTGGACGAGGGATTGCAGGTGGAGGGCCGCGGGCTGAAGCCCACGGACATCATGATCCTGCTACGCTCCCCCGGCCCGGTGCTGCACCATTACATCCGCGCCCTGAACGAGCAATCGATCCCATGGTCCGCCGACGCGGGAGAGGATTTTTTCCAGTCCACGGAAATCAATGTAGCCCTGTCCCTGCTGCGCATCGTAGACAACCCACGGCAGGACGTGGCCCTGATCGCCGCCCTGCGCTCTCCGGTATACGATTTTTCCGCCGACCGGCTGGCACAGCTACGCGCGCAGACCACAGGCGACTTTTACTCTGCCGTGGTGCAGGCTGCACAGCGGGGAGAGCAGGACTGCGAGGACTTTCTGGAGGAACTGGACCGGCTGCGCTTTGGCACAGGCGACCGTACTTGCAGTCAACTCATCTGGCATATCTATCAACAGACCAACCTGCTTGGTCTGTTCTCCGTCATGCCGGAAGGCAAGACCCGTCGAGCCCATTTGCTGGCCCTTTACGAACTGGCCCAGCGGCAGGAGAGCGCAGGCTGTCAAACCCTGTTTGAGTTCCTTCTGCGACTGGACCGCATGCGCGCCAACGGCCAGCGGCTGCTGTCCGGCATTGCCCGAGAGCACGACGGTGTTCGCATCATGTCTATCCACCGTTCCAAGGGCCTGGAGGCCCCGGTGGTTCTGGTGTGCGGCCTTGGCCGCCGCTTCAACCGGGAGGATTCCATGCACCCGGTACTCTTCCACTCTAAGTTGGGCGTGGGTCCCAAATATCTGGACCCGGAGCGGCACATCGAACTCAACACACTGGCTCGACGGGCCGTGGCCCTGACACTGGAGCGGGAAATGCTGGCTGAGGAGCTGCGCCTTTTGTACGTTGCCATGACTCGGGCGCGGGAAAAGCTCATCCTGTCCATGTCCCTGCCCAAAATGGCACGTACATTGGTCTCCCTGCGGGACGAAACAGCCTCTCCCGTTCCCCCCCAGGCCCTTGCGCAGTGCCCCTGCATGGGGCACTGGGTCCTGCTGTCCGTACTCAACCGCCGCTGCGGTCAGTCCCTGCGGGAAATTGCCGGTCTATCCGGCCCGGCAGACAGTGACTATTCCATGGCATGGGATGTGCGGATCATAGACGGTGAAACGCTGGAAAAAGGCGTGCGCAAACAGGCAGAACATGCGCAAAAAGTCCTGAAGGAACCGGACGAAGCAACGCTTCGCCAGCATTTCAGCTGGCGCTATGCCCACCAAAGCGCGGTGGACACCCCCTCCAAAATCACCGCCACCCAACTGAAAGGCCGGGAGCTGGACCGAGAAGCTGCAGAAAACACCACTCCCCACCTCCCTTCCGTTTCCTCCCCCCTGTCCCGGCCGCAGTTTGCCGCGGAAAAGCTTGGTCTCACCTCCGCACAGCGGGGCAGTGCCCTGCATCTGGTGATGCAGTATCTGGACTTTGAGCGCACCGGAAGTAAAGAGGAGATCGCCCAGCAGATCCGCGAGCTGGTGGAAGGAGAATTTATTGATGCGCTGCAGGCGCAGGCCGCCGACCCGGAGCGGCTGGCCCAATTCTTCCGCTCGGAGCTGGGAAGGGAGCTGACTCGGGTCAAGCCCCATCCGGAATTCAAGTTTTCCATGCTGGTCCCCGCCCAGGAGTATTATCCCGGTGTGGAAGGAGAACAGGTACTTCTTCAGGGCGTGGTGGACTGCTGGTTTGAGGACGCTGACAGCGTCACTGTGATCGACTTCAAAAGTGACCGGGTGGACGAAAGCAGCGTGCATCAGCGTGCTTTGGACTACCGCCCCCAGTTGGAGGCCTATGCGCTGGCCCTGTCCCGGCTGACCGGAAAGCCCGTCAAGCGACGAGTGCTTTGGTTCTTTGCCCTGAACCGGGCCGTGGAAGTGTGAAAAATGAAAAAATCCCGAAAAATTTCTTGCAAAGGCCTTGCAATTCCGAAACGACCATGCTATACTATCACATGCGCTTTCCAGAAAACCCTTATAAATGAAAGAGGTGAACACAAATGAAGGAAGGCATCCATCCCAACTATGAGCAGACCACCATTCGCTGCGC
>JAZNTL010000019.1:0-3226 GCA_045591745.1 Lawsonibacter sp. | reverse complement strand
GCAAGCTGGACGGCGGTGAGTTCGCTCACATCTACTTCATCGACTGGGACCATGTCCGTGCCCGTCATCGCCAGGCCAACGTGACCATCATGGGTACCACCGAGGATGTCAACGACCGCAAGTACAACAACGGCGAGGTCGACAACACTCTGCGTAAGTTCCCCGCTGAGGAGAAGGCTTATCTGGAGCAGTACGACGAGTGGAAGAAGCGCTAATTGCGTTAACTCAAAAATTAAAAAGGGCTTGTCTCTCTTGGGACAAGCCCTTTTCCCATAAGGAGGAACAACTATGAACATCAAAATCGCCCCCTCTCTGTTTGCCGCCAACCACGCCGACCTGACCGGCGAGATCAAGAAGATCGAAGGCGCCGAGTACATCCACGTGGACGTGATGGACGGCCACTTCGTGCCCAACTTCGGCATCGCGCCCCACATCATTTCCGCCATCCGCCCCCTGACCCAGCAGGTGCTGGACGTGCATCTGATGATCACCGAGCCGGTGCGCTACGTGGACGTGTTCTGTGACGCGGGCGCCGACATTGTCACCGTCCATGTGGAGGCCGACACCGAGGAAAATATCCACGCCGCCCTGGACAAGATCCGCGCCAAGGGCAAGAAGTCCGGTGTGGTGGTCAAGCCCAACACCCCTGCCGAGGCCATCCTGCCCTTCGTGGACAAGTGCGACATGGTGCTGGTCATGACCGTGGAGCCCGGCTTTGGCGGCCAGAAGTTCATGGAGCACATGATGCCCAAGGTGACCGCTATCCGCGCCCTGCTGGACAAGCACAACCCCGCTTGCGAGCTGGAGGTGGACGGCGGTGTTGACCTGAACACCGCCATTACCTGCGTTAAGGCCGGCGCCAATGTGCTGGTGGCCGGAAGCTCCGTCTATAAGGCTGCCGTGCCCGCCGAGTGCATAAAGGAGATGCGCAAGCTGGGTCAGGAGGCCGCCAAGTAATCTCTCCCAAGGAGAATTGCCATGATCGAAACGATTTCTCTGTTTCAGCACGACTGCCTTGATCCTTACCACAATCTTGCGGTGGAGGAATACCTGCTGGACACGGTGAAGCCGGGGCAGTGCATTCTGTATCTGTGGCAAAATGAAAATACCGTGGTTATCGGCCGCAACCAGAACGCGTGGAAGGAGTGCCGTACCTCTGTGCTGGAGCAGGAGGGAGGGCATCTGGCCCGCCGTCTGTCCGGAGGCGGGGCGGTGTTCCACGATCTGGGTAACCTGAACTTCACCTTTCTGGTGTGTGAGCAAGACTATGACCTTGACCGCCAGCTGTCCGTCATTCAATCTGCCTGCAAAGCCCTTGGGGTGGAGGCGGAGCGGTCCGGCCGCAACGACGTGCTGGTGGCAGGCCGGAAGTTTTCCGGCAATGCCTTCTACCACAGCAACGGCAAGGCCTATCACCACGGCACGGTGCTGGTGGATACGGACGGGGACAAGCTGTCCCGCTACCTCAGCCCGTCCAAGGCCAAGCTGCAGGCCAAGGGGGTGGACTCCGTCCGCGCCCGTGTGGTCAATTTGATCGAATTGGTGCCCGATCTGACCTGCGCGCGCATGGCAGAAGAACTGGCCGCCGCCTTTGAGCGAGTCTACGGCATGCAGGCGCAGACCATTGACCCGTCATCGCTGGACTGGGAGCACATTGAAGCGCTGCAAGCGCGCAACGCAAGTGTCGACTGGCTCTATGGCCCCCGTCTGCCCCTGTCCTTCGAGTGCGAGGAACGCTTTGCGTGGGGCGGTGTGCAGCTGCAAATGCAGGTGGAGTCCGGTGTGGTAGTGCAGGCCAAGGTGTATTCCGATGCCATGGACTGGGACCTTGCCCCCGCCTTGGAGCGGGCACTGACCGGCAGCCGCTTTTTGCTGAAAGAGCTTCAAGAACGAGTACAGGAACAGCTGGGCGAGTATGCCGCCGACCTGTGCGGAATGCTGACCCGACAGGAGATCTGATAAAGGAACGGTGACGAGCTATGATGACCGGCGCCTATGAACTGCAGACCGACCGGATACGGCTGTATCACAGTCAAAAAGACCGTGATTATCCCCTGACCTTCCATACTCACGTGGAGCTGACCTACGTTCACCGGGGGGAGATGGAACTTGAGGTGGATGGGCACAGCACCACGCTCAGCACTGGGGATCTGGCCCTGTGTTTTCCCTATGTGCCGCATCGATCCCGGGCTTATGAGGCCGAGGTTACGGTGCTCCATTTTGATCCGGCCCGGTGCGGAGGGCTGATGCACACCCTGAGTTCCTGCAAGCCACGCGATCCCATCGTGCGCCGGGAACAGGTTCCGGAAAGCGTGCCCCACCTGCTGGCCGCGCTGGAACGGCGGGTGCGGGAGCACCGGGAGAATGACGGCATGGTCACCTCTGCCTATCTTACCGCGCTGATGGGGGAACTGGTGGAGCGGGTGGACATGGAGCCGCTGGCCCTGCGGGAACTGTCAGTCACCCGGCAGATCCTGACCTACTGCATGCAAAACCGCCGTCAGGACCTGACGCTGGAGACGGTGGCGGAAGCCCTGTTTATCAGTAAGGCCCAAATCACCCGGACCTTCCTTGGTCTGGGAATGAACTTCCGGGACTACATCAATCAGCTGCGCATCGCCGATGCCTGCTGGCTGCTGAGTCAGACCGCCATGCCGGTGGCTGAGGTGATGAGCGAAAGCGGCTTTAACAATCAGGGCACGTTTAACCGCTTGTTCCTGAAAAGCTGCAGTATGACCCCGCGTGAGTACCGGGTTCTTCACTCTGCCGAGGGGAAAAGCCAAAAATAGGGCAAGATAAGGAGACTGCCTGTCTTGCAAACTTCTGGAATATATGGTAATATGTATAAGCAGAAATTTATTTGAAAGGAATGGTACCTGCAATGAACGATATCAAAGTCGATCCCGCAACCAAATTTGACTTCCAGCCTGCTGACTTTGTTCCCTTCAAGGACAAGGAAGTTTGCGAGCGCGTTCGCAAGATGAGCGGCAAGGAGCTGGAGCAGCGTGAGGAATGGTGGCATCCTGAATTCCAGGTCAAGGTTATGATGAACCCCCACCCCGTTCTGATCGCTACCCTGTTTGAGCGTCTGCGTGCCGCTTCTGAGGCTGGCAAGACCTTCACCATGATCCTGGGCAACCCCGAGCCCGACACCTACATCCCTCTGGCACAGCTGATCAACTACTTCCAGATCGACTGCTCCAAGGTCTCTCTGTTCGCTGAGGAC
>JAZNTL010000018.1:0-4026 GCA_045591745.1 Lawsonibacter sp. | reverse complement strand
CTGCCGTGCGATGTAGCTTTTGTTGCTCACGCCGGGATTCTCCCGCAGATAGGCGGCAAGCTGCTTTTTCTTGGGGCTGACACCGTCGGGATGCTCGGTTGCCTTACCTGACCGCAGGGCGGCGATCTCCGCTTTCATTTGCAGGATCAGGTCTGCCAGCTTTGCTTCGGTCTCCTCACGGGTGCGGCCATATACATTTCGGGAGTGCTTCTTGCCATCTGGCCAGACTGGGGAGTATCGGCCTTCCCAGAGATGGTCCTTGAGCTGCTTGATGTACCCCGTGCCGGGTTTGCGCCGTGGTGCTGTATGCGGTACGAACTCCTGCGGCTCGGCGGGCTTCTGTGCTTTCGTTTCCCCCACCTCAGCTTTCGCAATGCCCCGGTCAATGCTGACCGCAGCGTTTTCCTCCATCTCGCTGGTGATGTGGGTGTAGATGTTCAGTGTGGTCTTGGCAGATACGTGGCCGATGATGGCTGAGAGAGTTTTCACATCCATACCATGCTCCAGCGACATGGTGGCGAAGGTGTGCCGGAGATCGTGGAATCTCACCCTTTTGCAGTCGGCCTGGGTCAGCTTGTTCAGCGGGATGTGTCCGAGACCGGGGATGGCGTGAACATAAATATATTCTTCGTAACCTTTCTGCGTGGTGGGTCGGATGGTCAGTTTGGCGTGGTTCTCATACCAGTAATTGATCCAATCCCCGAAACGCATATCAGGTTTGATCTTGAAGGGTTCGACCTGACCGTATTCCCCTTGAAGTTTTTTCAGCTTTTCGATGCACTCGGCCTTGGTTTTGGCCAGTACATTTTTCGTCTTGGTCTTGCCGTTTTCGTCGTAGCCCACAATGTGGCGGCCTTCCCATCGTCCATCCTTTCGCAGGCGGACGGTGCCCTGACCGTTCTTCCGTTTCTTTGCCATGAGATCACCTCGTTACCATGAAATCTTCCATGAAGCCGCCCACGATCTCCGATGCCCGCCGGTGCATATCGCCTGTGACATGAGTGTAGGTGTCCAGCGTAAAGGATGTTTTCGTATGTCCCAGAATTCCCGAGAGTGTTTTGGCATCCACTCCGCTGGTCAGCGCATGGGTGGCGAAGGTGTGCCGGAGGTCATGGAAGCGCATATTGGGCAGGCCCGCTTTGGCCAGCAGCATTTTCATGCGGTGGTATCCGCTGTTGGGCATGACCGGATCTTCCGGGCGAATGGGGTTTGGGAATATCCATTGAGAGATGGACTTCTTTTTCCGTTCTGTGAGAAGCTGCACTGTGCTGGGTGGCAGTTTGATGGTCCTGCGTCCCGCGCCGGTTTTGGTGTCGCCCACATAGTACCCGCCGCCCTCCTTGTTGTGCAGTGTTCTGCGGATGGTGAGCGTTCCTTTCTTCCCATCGAAGTCCGTCCACATGAGGCCGCACAGTTCTCCCCGGCGCAGGCCGGTGGTGATTTCCAGATAGAAGAAGTCGTGCCAGTGTTCATCTTCTTTGATGGCCTCCATGAACCGCTCCAGCTGTTCATCGTTGAGGATGGTTTTTGCTGTGGTCACTTTCTTCGGCAGGGTCACAGCGTTGGATGGATTCTTTACGATGAGGTGCCGGTTGACCGCTACATCCAACGCCTGGTGCAGCACATTGTGTATCCTGCGAACCGTAGTCCCCGCCAGCGGGCCACCCTCGACACTCCCCTCCCGCTGGAGCTTACGGTACAGGCTTTGGACGTCGGCGGTGGTTATTTTGCAGATCTGCTTGTCGCCAAGATAGGGCTGGATGTTGTTTGCCACATAGCGGCGGTAGCCTGTTAGAGTCTTGGGGCGTACCGCTGGCGTGGCACAGTCCTCCAGCCAGATCTCCAGCCATTCACCCAGCGTCATGCGGCTCTGCTCCGTCAGCTCGGCGCCGTCATATTCGTCGATGCTCCGGTGCAGCTTTTCCATCAGAGCCTTTTGGGTCTTTGCAGACATGTAGTGGAAGATGGAGTCGCCGTTTTCTTTATGGCCCACTACGATGCGGGCTTCCCAACGGCCATCGTCCCGCTTGCGTACCATGCCGTCACCGGACGGTCTGCGCTTTGCCATTTGTGTTCACCTCCTTGAAGGATTTTATCATTGATTAGGCGCAGCATCTGCTGCGTCGCTTTCGTCCTGAGCCTGCGCTCTACGGCAGGCCCGTTCTTCTTCCTCCTTGGCGAAGGAGTACATCGGTTCCTCTGCCAGCTCCCTGTGGATGCCGCAGGCCAGACGGTACCCGCAGGTGAAGCTGTGGAGTGTAGCGTGACCGCGCAGACTGTCCTCCATATCCACCAGCCGCAGAAGGAGCTTCCGGTCTTCCTTCACCAGCCGGGAAGAGAGTTCTCTGTGGGTGCGGTCGACCTCACCAGCGAGTTTCTGTATCGACCGGGGCTTGGTTTCGAACTGCCTTTGCAGTGCTTTCATGTAGTCGTACATTCGAGTGGCCTCCGTTTTTGCGTTTTTGCAAACACACAATACCGGAAGAGCAGGCAGATAGCCAACGAAAAACGTGTCGATAATGAAAATTCTACGAAAGCAACAATTCCTTTTGCAAGAAAAAGGTGTGTCATTCCCGTTAAAAAGGGAAGCGGTACTTCGCCCCATGGCGAAGTCCCGCTTCCGTACTAAAACTGCATTGTTCCAAAAGTCATTTCATGTTCCTGCATGGTAAAATCCTGTGCCTGATGCTGTGTCATCACTCGCTCATACGCAGGGTAGATCATGAGTTCATACCGAGCATGGAGATATGCCTTATAAAAGTCCTTCTGCAGATCCGTGATATAGGGTACTGCATCAATAAAGGCACCAATTTCGTCCATGTCGATTTGCGGGACCATCCGCCGGAGTGCGGCATTGCAATCTGCATTTTGCCCGGAGCTCAGGAAATTATTGTAGTTCAGCTTGTTGCCGCCAAGTTTGATCGCGGACGTGGGGAATTGAAAGATCCTTGCATTCATCTGGTCTGCGTTGCTCAGCACCGCCTGCATCGTCTCTTCGCTGGCCTGTGGCAGCAGGCAGCTTCCGCAATCGTAGACCGGGGCGATCCTGGCCGTTTGCGTGGCATTGTCATACAGGAAGCCCCAATTTCCATTGTGACGGTCAAAATTCCCCAAGAACGCATCCATTACAAACACATTCCAGAAATGGTCCTGCAATTCTGCCGGGTTTACAAATTGCTGCCTTTCAATCGTGTCCAGAATGTCGCTCAATTCCGTTCCGGCACCACCATGTTCAGAGTCAATGACCGTATTTTTTATGGAGCAGAAGTCAAACAGTCTACTGCCATCAGCGGTAAAATCCTTGCACGCACAAACTGCTTTCGTTTTGCCGTTCACATCGAAAGTCCCTAATATTGTTTCCTGTGCAGTGATCCCGACCATATTAAAGATGCTGCTGGCAATGTGCTCGCTGATACAGCTGTTGATATAGGACAGTTCTGTTTTCTTGTCCGCTCCGGACGGGGGGAATTTTACCATATACTGCTCGCCCAGGTATTCGATTGCGATCTTCTTTCCGTTTGCGCCGTTGTAGGCATTTCCAAGCAGTCGCTTACAGTTCGTAAAATCAGGCATTCCAAATCACCTCCAAAGGTACTTTTTTCGTAAATAATCCGCATGTTCCGGCGTGATCAAACCGTCACTGATCTCGGCCATATTAATGCTTCCGTACAGTTCTCCCCAATAGCAATCCAGCAGTGTGGAGCCGGTTTTCAACGCAGATTTGAATGCGTCCAGATCGTGCTGCAAGTAAGCAGGGAGTCCGTACTCGTAGGAGCGCTCACGCATCATTTGGACTTGCTCAAGGCGAACCTTTTCTTCCATAGCGCTTTTCAGCAGGGTCTCCATAGAGACGTTCAATGCTTTCGCCAGACGGTACAGGGTTTCTCCGGAACACTTCTCGATATGAGTCTTGCCGCTGCACAGGTCATTCAGTGTTGCGTGGGGCACACCACTTACCTTTGCGACACGGTATTTAGTCAAGCCACTTTCCATTATGATCTCATTGATGCTCATACTTATCACCAC
>JAZNTL010000017.1:0-3164 GCA_045591745.1 Lawsonibacter sp. | reverse complement strand
TCGGTGGTGCGGATAAAGCGGTCATTGGAAATGTTCATCAGCTTCCAAAGATCCAGAATGCCCCGCTCACCCTGCACGATATTGTCCACGAACTGCTGAGGGGTGACGCCGGCATCCTTGGCCTTGTCCTCGATCTTCTGTCCATGCTCGTCCGTTCCGGTAAGGAACATCACGTCGCAGCCGGTCAGCCGCTTATAGCGGGCCATGGCATCGGTGGCTACGGTACAGTAGGTGTGGCCGATGTGCAGCTTGTCACTGGGGTAATAAATCGGTGTGGTAATATAAAACTTTTTATTCTCCATGGTGAGTCTCCTCCCAATTCTCTATTATTCTTCCATTTGCGCCTGCTTGTCAGCCCCTTGGGGCATTCGACCGGAGTCCACACACAGCAGCATCCAGCTCTGTGCGGTCAGATAGAGCAGTCCAAACAGGTACACCAGCACAAAGGGCAGGTCATAGCCGTCCGCCAGCGTGGTCAGCGTCAGGCTGATACCCATCAGGCTGAACAGGCATGCGCGGCCCGCTCCTCCCTTTCCAACGGACAGGGTGACCATGCCGTATACCGCCAGTACAACGGCCACACCCGAGAGCATCTGCCAAACGTACAGGCTTGTCTCCGGCTGGCGGGCACATCTCTGATAGGCGGCGATCAGCCACACCAGTGTGGCAAAGGCCGGCCCCATAAACAGCAACGGCGTATTTTTGTTCCACAGGCCCCGATACACACTGCGCCCCGCCATCAGGACACACGCGCCGCCCAGCAGACACAAAGCTCCGGTCAGCAGAAGCATTTTATCCTTTACAAACAGGGATCTCTGCTGCCACAGACCCGCAAAGCCGCTTGCCATGAGCACGAAGCCGGAAGCTACCATCAGCATGACGTAACCGGTAACAGGTGCGTAAAACCACTGCTCCGGGCACAGGTCCTTGCGCATCCCTCGACAACACAGGGCAAACAGCACCAAAAGCGCACCGCTCAGCGCCCACAGCAGCCAAGTGGACGGGACCGTCTGCATCAGCCGCAGCTGCGGGTCATAGGCCTCGGCCAGCTCCCACCGACGCAGGGCAAAACCGCCGATTCCGCCCAGCCATGCCGCGGCAGGCAGTAATATTTCCTTTTTCATAGCAAGCCTCCTTGCCGGAACTGAACTAACATAGTATTTTATACCAATTCTCCCCAAAAAGCAACCGAGGCCATACTTTTTTTCGTTCTAATCAGAGGATAATTGGACCGGTGCTCCACTCTCGGCCCGGAACGGGTACCGTTTCAAAGCACAAATCGTACAGGTCGGTGCATCGGGCTTCCAGTTCAAAGAGTTTGCGGCCCTCAGCGTCCAGCTCACGGGCATGGGCAGGCTTTGTGATAATGGGCAGACAGGTATTTTCCTTGACCTGACGCAACACCGCTCTGCCCCGCTCGTTAAAGCCCAGCACCCGGATATAGGGCGGCTGTGGGGGCACGTCTGCGGCAGTCAGCCCCAGAAAAGCCCACAGCACCAGCCGGCTCAGTCGTGCATGGGTGTACCGCTTGGTCTTGGCCTGCCGGAAGAAATCCTCCAGCCCGGTACAGCTCTTTCCTGCCCGCTCCAAACGCTGAGGTAAGCCCTCCGCCGCTCCACAGTCGGGCAGCTTTTCCCAGTCTGCTGCAGTCATGGTACGCAGACGGGCCAGAATAGCACGGCTGACCTGTTCCAGACCGGTTGATGCCACAGTGTGCCCCTCCAGCACAGCCCGTCCCCCTTCCATCAGGTAAGGCTCTGCCTTTGTCCAGTTCCTTTCTGCCAGCTCCATGCGAATCTGGGTGGCAGAAACAAAGGAAGTGGTCTGACCGGTGGTGTTGTGGTCTGCCCCCTGCCGCAAAACGGTCATGGGCTCGATAGAACTCCCCAACGCGTTCAGTGCACGGATATACTCTATCCCCAGATTGTTGTTGGGCTTGGACAGCAGGCTGCCCAAGCCCGCTCCAAGCAGTTCTTCCACCGTCTGTTGGCGGCAGGCGGCAAAGGTCATTCCTTCCTTGATCCGCTCACGGATTCGCTCTTGATACTGCACGCTGTCCAGACATTGCGCCACCCGTTTTAAGCCCTCAACATCTCCACACTCGCTGCCGAAAGACAACACGTCTGCCACACCGCAGGCATCTAAAATCCCAACCGCCCCCCGGGCAAAGGACTCTGCCGTGGAGACCGCCCAGACCGTGGGCAATTCCACAACAAGGTCCACTTCACCCGTCAGGGCAAGTCGGGCACGGGTCCACTTGTCCGCAATGGCACAGTCGGCCTGCTGCACCCAGTTGCCGCTCATCACGGCAATGACGGCGCAGTCATCCCCCAGCCGCGCCCTTGTTTGGGCGATCTGATGGGCATGACCGGTGTGGAAGGGGTTATATTCGGCTACGATTCCGGCAATTTTCATACAAAATGCCTCCCGCAGAAAATTTCTTCGCAAAACTGCCCGTTATGGGCTTGTTCTTTTGGCGCAAAAGGATTAAAATGGTATAGAATTAGTTTAATATATTCCTCGCGCCGAGGCAACAAAAACATCGCTTTGAAGGAGAGAAAACTACCATGAATATTCTGGTCATCAACGCCGGCAGCTCCTCCCTGAAGTATCAGCTGCTCAATCCCGAGACCCAGCAGGTGCTGGCCAAGGGCCTGTGCGAGCGCATCGGCATCGACGGCAAGTTCACCTACAAGCCCGACGGCAAGCAGGCCATCAAGGAAGCCGACGTGGCTATGCCCACCCATTCCGAGGCCATTCAGGCTGTGCTAAACGCTCTGGTGGACAAGGACAACGGTGTCATCGGCTCCATGAAGGAGATCGACGCGGGGGGTCACCGCGTGGCCCACGGCGGCGAAAAGTTCGCCAAGTCCGTGCTCATCACTGAGGAGGTCATGGCCGCCATCGAGGAGTGCAATCCTCTGGCCCCCCTGCACAATCCCGCCAACATCATCGGCATCAAGGCCTGCCAGGATCTGATGCCCGGCACCCCCATGGTCGCCGTGTTCGACACCGCCTTCCACCAGACCATGCCCGAGGTCGCTTATACTTACGCTCTGCCCTATGAGTACTATGAGAAGGACGCCGTCCGCCGCTATGGCTTCCACGGTACCTCCCACAAGTACGTTTCTCAGCGCGCCGCCGCTATGCTGGGTAGGCCCGCC
>JAZNTL010000016.1:0-9632 GCA_045591745.1 Lawsonibacter sp. | reverse complement strand
CGGTGATGCGGGTGTTCACGTCCACTATGGTATAGGCGTAGTCCTTCTTGGACTTGTTGGTCATGTTTTCCACATTGATGCCGTCGTCGGACAGAAGTCGGAGGCCAAGCGGTCTTAGGAAGACAATTAAACTCACCAACTTCTTGGCTCACAGAACGACATGGCTACGATCCGACTTCCTCGTCGGTGATGCGGGTGTTCACGTCCACTATGGTATAGGCGTAGTCCTTCTTGGACTTGTTGGTCATGTTTTCCACATTGATGCCGTCGTCGGACAGGGTGGTCATGATGTTGGTCAGCATGGCGGGCACGTTCTTGTGGATGAGGCACAGACGGGAGATGCCGCTCCACTCCTGCACCAGATTGGGCAGGTTGACGCTGTTGCGGATGTTGCCGTTGACCAGATAATCCTCCAGCTCACGCACAGCCATGACGGCGCAGTTTTCCTCACTCTCGGGGGTGGAGGCGCCCAGATGGGGCAGGGCAATGACGTTCTTCACCGCGGCGATCTTTTCGTTGGGAAAGTCGGTGACATACTTGGCAACACGGCCGGACTCCAGCGCGGCGATCATATCGTCGTCGCACACCAGCTCACCACGGGCCAGATTGAGCACACGCACGTCGCCCTTCATCTTGGAGATGGCCTCCTCGTTGATCAGGTCCTTGGTGGAAGGCAGGTAGGGCACGTGGATAGTAATGTAGTCGGACACCTTCAGCAGCTCGTTCATGTCCTTGACTACGTGGACGTGGCGGTCAAGGCGCAGAGCGGCCTCCACAGACAGGTAGGGGTCATAGCCGTACACGTCCATGCCCAGCTTCAGAGCATCGTTGGCAACCAGTGCGCCGATGGCACCCAGACCGATGACACCCAGCACCTTGTGGCGAAGCTCGGGACCGGTGAAGGCGGACTTGTTCTTTTCCACGGCAGAGGCAAGGTCTACGTTGGGGGTGTGGACCTGCTCCTGCACCCACTCCGCACCGCCCAGAATGTCCCGGGAGGAGATGAGCAGGGCGGCCAGCACCAGTTCCTTTACGGCATTGGCATTGGCACCGGGGGTGTTAAAGACCACGATGCCCGCCTCGGAGCAACGGTCGATGGGAATGTTGTTGGTGCCGGCGCCGGCGCGGGCGATGGCACGCAGGGCGTCGGGGAATTCGTAGTCGTGCATCTGGGCGGAGCGCACCAGAATGCCGTCCTCGTTTTCTACCTCACTGCCCACCTGAAAACGGCTTTTGTCCAGATGATGCAGGCCGGCGGAGGAAATTTTATTCAAAGTCTTAATGCGGTACATAATAAACACCTCAAATTAGGATGAACTGGCCCCCTTGTGTAAAGGGGACTCCGCCCGCAGGGCGGTGGGGGATCGTAGCTGGACAACCCCTCCGTCATTTGCGGTGCAAATGACACCTCCCCTTACACAGGGGAGACTTTATGATTTAGTTGTTTTTATCAAAGTCCTTAATAAAGTCGCACAGCTTCTCCACACCCTCTGTGGGCACGGCATTGTAGATGGAGGCGCGCATACCGCCCACAAGACGGTGACCCTTCAGGTTGACAAAGCCGGCGGCGGTGGCCTCAGAGACGAACTTGGCATCCAGCTCGGCGTTGCCGGTGCGGAAGGCCACGTTCATATCGGAGCGGGAGCCGGGCAGGGCGGGGCAGGTAAACAGCTTGGAGTTGTCCAGCGTGTCATAGAGCATGGCGGCCTTGGCCTTTTTGGCCTTTTCGATGCCGGTGACACCGCCTTGTTCTTCTACCCAGTCCATCATCAGGCCCAGCATGTAGATGCACCAGCAGGGAGGGGTGTTATACATGGAGTCCTTGTCGATCATGGTCTTGTAGTTCATCATGATGGGGGTGTAGGGCAGCTCGTGACCGGCCAGATCCTCCCGGATGATGACCACGGTCAGGCCGGCGGGAGCCATGTTCTTCTGGGCACCGGCATAGATGATACCGTACTTGGACACGTCCACGGGACGGGACATGATGTCGGAGGACATGTCGCACACCAGAGGCACATTACCGGTCTCGGGAACATACTGCCACTCGGTGCCGAAGATGGTGTTGTTGGCGCAGTAGTAGAAGTAGGAAGCAACCGCATCCAGCTCCAGCTCGGAGTGGGTAGGGATGCGGGTGTGGTTGCAGTCAGAGGTGTCGGCGGCGATGTTTACCTGACCGTATTTGGTGGCCTCCTTGGCGGCGATCTGGGAGAAGTTGCCGGTGACGGCATAGTCTGCCTTGCCGGTCAGGCTCATCAGGTTCAGCGGAATCATGGCGAATTGGCCGCTGGCGCCGGCCTGCAGGAACAGGACCTTATAGCCATCGGGCACACCCATCAGGCGACGGAATTTCTCCTGCGTGTCATCGAAAATGGACTGAAAGGCTTTAGATCGGTGACTCATCTCCATTACTGACATGCCTGAGCCGCCGTAGTTGGTGATCTCCGCGCCCGCGCGCTGGAGTACAGACAGCGGGAGCATGGAGGGGCCGGCAGAAAAGTTGTAGACACGTTCGTTGCTCATGAGATGGATCCCCTTTCAATACATGGTTAATAGGATAAAATCCCCACCATAGTGAGGTTACTTTATTATACGAAAGCGGCACAAAGGTGTCAATGCCGGAACAGCCAAAAAACAGCCGTCTTTGACGGCTGTTTTTGGTGCTTAATCGTTTAGGGCAAGGGAGAAGGACATATGGTACTGGGTGTCTGCGCCCTCCTGAGACAGAAGCATGCCGGAGGAGGCGGCCAGATAGCCCGAGCAGGTCAGCGTAAACGACACCGTTGCTCCGGGCAATTCATACTGGAAGGACAGGGTGGAGGGAGAACCCGGCTCGCCGGAGGGGAGCAGGCGGTATTCGCCCCGCCCGATCTCGTCGTGGATAAGGGCCAGCTCCTGTTGTTCGATGCCCTCCCGTCCGTACAGGAACGACCACAGGGCGGCGGACATCCGGCCGTATGGGATGGTAGCCAGCTGATCGCCCTCCATGTGCTGTTCAAAGGTGATGGCGGTCAGGATTCCCTCCTCGTCCGTGTGGAAGGTGAACGGAACAGGATCGCTGCCCACCTCAAAGACAAATCCGCCTCCGGGCACAACGTTTTTGGAAAAGCTGCCGGTTTCCCGGAGGATATAGTTCAGAGTGTCACCGTCCCGCAGCTTGAACCGCTGAAAATCGTTGAAATTCTCCACAAATTGGGCCACCGTCAGGTCGCCCTGATGGACGGGGCGGGCGGAAGCACGGTGGGACAGACCGGGCAGCACCAGCAGGCACAGGTACAGCACGATGGCAAGGGCGCCCTTGCCCACGTGCTTGGGAAAGTCCCAGTAATGCTCGTCGGGGCGGGTGGAGTCCCAATAGGCCACATCCCGGCCGTAGTCCCAGCTGAGGGTATCACCCCGGCGCAGACGGTACCAAGCCACGCACATGACAATGAAACTGACGACCGGGATATACAGACCCACGCCAAAAATGGCAACGGACCAGGTGCGGGTAAAGGCTTCCTTTAAACTCAGGGGGCTTCCGTCACCCCGGGTGATTTTCAAGCCGAAGAGAAACTTGCCGGGTGTGGTGCAGAAGAAATGGAGCATCAGCGGCTCGGTGAGCAACCCCAGCGTCAGCGGTACGAACCAGCGGAAAATTTGCAGGGCGGGGTGGCCGCTGAGGATGTTGACCCGCAGCACCAGCTGGCAGAACAGCAGAAAGGCCGCCGCCCAGATGGTCGTGTCCAGATCACGGGCAAAGAAGCGGCGGAAGGGGCAGGTGGCATTGGGCAGGCGGTCGTAGGTGGGCTCTTCCGAAGAAGAGGGGGTGGCCAGCTGCTGCAAATAGGGGCGGGGGTTCAGGGCGGCGTAGCTGACCTGCTCCTGACGCAGGGTGCGGCACAGCTCCAGTGCCTGGCTCAACCGGGTGGAATCCTGCTCCAGACGGGACACGGCGCAATCCAGTACGCTGTTCAGCGACTGCCGGTCGGCTTGCAGGGCCTTAATATCTTCCAGCGGAATATCCAGACTGCGCAGAAGCTTGATCTTCAGCAGGGCGTCCAGATCGGACTGGGAATAACTGCGGTAGCCGTTTTCGCCCCGTGTGGGGGAGATGAGTCCTTCGCTTTCGTAAAAGCGTACACTGGCGCGGGGCAGGCCGGTGGCCAGTTCGATTTCCTTTATGGTCATAGGAAAGCCTCCTTTCGGCTTTTAGAATAAGCCGTCAAGCGGGTTTACAGTCAATAGCAAATGCGGAATGGGGGTATTGCAAAAACGGCTGACACGAATATGTCAGCCGATTGCTTACAAAATATGCCCTTCCAATCGGAGCAGGGCCCGTTTGAGCTCCAAGCCCCCGGCATAGCCGGTGAGTGCGCCCGACACGCCCATCACCCGGTGACAGGGGATCAGGATGGGAATGGGGTTGCGGTTGCAAGCCGAACCGACAGCCCGAAAACCCCTTGGACAGCCTGACGCAAGGGCAATGTCCCTGTAGGAGCGGGTCTGCCCGTAAGGGATGTCCCGAAGAGCGGACCAGACTCTGTGTTGAAAGGGGGTGCCCTGTGGGGCCAGGGGCAGGGCAAAAAACCGCCGTTCCCCGGTCAGATACTCCGAAATCTGTCTGCGGCCTTCGATTAGAAGGGGCGTTTCGTGGGGCATGAGCCGCGGGGTGGGCACGTTGGGCAGGTAAAGGCGCACGATGGCGCCGTTCTCTTCCCCAAGTGCTATATCCCCCAAGGGGGTGGGAAAGGAAAGAAACTCCATCAGTAGCGGCGCACCACGGCAACCACCTTGCCGATGATCTGGGCATGGGTGCCGTCGATGGGCTCATAAGCCGGGTTTTCCGGCAGGAGCCAGGTGTGGCCGTTCTGACGGCTGAGGGTCTTGACCGTGGCCTCGTCCTCGAACAGGGCCACCACGATCTCACCGTTGCGGGCGTCCTGTTGGCGGTGGACGACCACCAGATCGTCGGGCAGGATACCGGCATTCAGCATAGACTCGCCCCGCACCCGAAGGGCGAAGTGCTCGCCCTCCAGCCCCTCGGTGTCAAAGGTGAGGTAGTCCTCGATGCACTCCTGGGCCAGAATGGGGGAGCCGGCGGCCACACTGCCGATGACGGGGACCTGATTGGCATGGGCATCCAGCTCCTCCGCCACGGCGCGGCCGGGGACGGAGATGGCACGGGTCTTGCCCTCTGCCTTGTTGATCATGCCCGCCTCCTCCAGACCCTTCAGGTGGAAGTGGACGGTGGAGGGAGACTTCAGATCCAGCGCGTCTCCGATCTCGCGCACCGAGGGGGGATAGCCCTTTTCGGCGGTGAAGGACAGGATGTAATCGTAGATCTGCTGCTGTCTGGCGGTGAGTTTTTTCATAAAACGACCCCTTTCTGAATCGATAGAAACATATGTTTGAAAAAAGTATAACATACTCCGGAACAAAAGTCAAACGAATGTTCTAAAAATTGCACAAGGCGCAGTAGTTGTAAACATTTTTTAAATTGCGCCGGGATTGACTGGATTTTCATGAGGGAGGGACTATAATGGGAACATTGGCATACCCTGCCACAAAGGAGGTAGACACAAGTTGCTTTCTCTGTTTTTGACCCATCTGAAGGGGCTGAAGAAGGACGCCGTCAAGTCACCCATTCTTATTCTGTTGGAAGTGGTGCTGGAGCTGCTTTTGCCCCTGGTCATGTCTGAAATCGTGGACGTGGCCATTCCCGCCGGGGATACCACTTACATCTTTAAGCTGGGGGCGCTGATGGTGGTCATTTCTCTGGCGGCCATGGCCTGCGGTGTGCTGTCCGCCAAATACGCCACCTTTGCCAGCCAAGGCTTTGGCGCCAACCTGCGGCAGGCCCTGTTTGACAAGGTGCAGGAGTTTTCCTTTGCGGATATTGACCGCTTCTCCTCCGCCTCCCTCATTACCCGCATGACCAACGACGTGAACGCCATGACCATGATGCTCAATATGGGCCTGCGCATGCTGTTCCGGGCACCGGCCATGCTGTTGTTCGCCCTGTGCATCAGCTTTACCATCAACGCACGGCTGGCCTGCATCCTGCTGGTCATCATCCCCGTGATGGCGGTGGCCATCGGACTTGTGATGCGCATGGGGTTCCGGCTGTTTGGCATCCTGCAGAAGAAAATCGATGGGGTGAACAACACCCTGCAGGAAAATCTGGTGGGCATCCGGGTGGTCAAGGCCTTTGTGCGGGAGGACCATGAGCGGGAAAAGTTTGACAAGGCCAATGAAGAGCTGATGCAGGCCGGCCTGACCGTGGGCACGCGCATCATCGCCATCATGCCCATCATGACCCTTGCCATGAACGCCGCCACTGTGGGCGTGCTGTATCTGGGCGGCCGGATGGTCATGGAGAGCGGCTTTCTGCTGGGCGATCTGCAGGCGGTGCTCAACTATGTGGCTCAGGTGCTTATGAGTGTGATGATGGTGGCCATGACCCTGCTCAACCTGAGCCGGTCTCAGGCCTGCGCCAAGCGCATCAAAGAAGTGCTGGAGACCCAGCCCACCGTCCGGGACAAGGAGGATGCCCGGGAAAAGGTTCTGCCGCCCGCCCGGGGCAAGGTGGAGTTCCGGGACGTGAACTTCCGCTATATTACCGGTGGTGCGGGTGACGATGTGCTCCACGGCATCAATTTCACCGTAGAGCCGGGCAAGTTCGTGGCCATCGTGGGCGGCACGGGCACGGGCAAGTCCTCGCTGGTCAATCTGATCCCCCGATTCTACGATGTGACCGGGGGCGCGGTGCTGGTGGACGATGTGGACGTGCGGGACTATCCTCTGGAAGAATTGCGCGGACGCATCGGTATGGTCCTTCAGAACAACGTGCTCTTTACCGGCACCATCCGGGAAAACCTGATGTGGGGCCGGGACGATGCCACCGAGGAGGAGATGATCCAGGCGGCCAAGGACGCCCAGGCCTACGACTTCATCATGTCCTTCCCCGAGGGCTTTGACACCGTGCTCACCCAGGGGGGCACCAACGTGTCCGGCGGCCAGAAGCAGCGCCTGTGCATTGCCCGGGCCATGCTGCGAAAGCCCGCCATCCTCATTCTGGATGACTCCACCTCCGCCGTGGACTCGGCCACCGAGGCGGCCATCCGGGATTCCTTTGCCCGCAATTTGAAGGACACCACCGTTATCATCATCGCCCAGCGCATCTCCTCGGTGCGCTATGCCGACGAGATCCTCATTCTGGACGATGACCACATCGCCGGCCGGGGCACGCACGACGAGCTGCTGGCCACCAACGCCATCTATCAGGAGATCTACCAGTCGCAGCAGGAAGGGGTGGGTGAATAATGGCAGGACCAAATCGTGGGCCGGGGGGCAAAGGCGGCTTCCAGAAGCCCAAGCACATGGGCCGCACCATTGCCCGCCTTGCCGGCTATGTGGCCAAGAGCAAGCTGACCCTGCTGTTCGTGCTTTTGTGTCTGCTGGCCTCGGTGTTTACCAATTTGGGGGGAACCTATCTCCAGCGGGACATCATCAACAACTTCATCTGGTCGGGCTGTACCGACTTCAGGGGACTGGCCTTTGCCATTGCCAAGCTGGTGGGGGTCTATCTGCTGGGTGGTCTGGCCACTTACTTTCAGGCGGCGGCCATGGTGCGCATTGCCCAGAAGGGGGTCAAACAGCTGCGCCGCGACCTGTTCGACAAGCTGCAGGAGCTGCCCCTGAGCTATTTTGACAAGCATCCCCACGGGGAGCTGATGAGCCGCTTTACCAACGACGCGGATAATGTGCAGATGGCATTGGAGCAGAGCCTTGTGTCGCTGCTTTCCAGCATCCTTATGTTCGTGGGACTGGTGACCCTCATGCTGGTCATCAACTGGAAGCTGTTTTTGGTCACCGGCCTTCTGCTGGTGGTGATGATGCAGCTGTTCAAGGTGCTGGGCGGCCGCAGCCGCAAATATTATCAGGCCCAGCAAAAGACCCTGGGCGCCATGAACGGCGACATTCAGGAGGTCATCGAGGGGCTGAAGGTGGTCAAGGCCTTTACCCACGAGGAGAAGGCCAAGCAGCAGTTTGCCGGGCTCAACACCGACTACCGGGACGCGGCCCGCAAGGCTCATTTCTACTCCATTATGATCATGCCCGTGTCGGGCAACCTGATGAACGTCAGCTACGCCCTTACCGCCGCCTTCGGTGGCCTGCTGTCCGTATTGCAGGGCTTTGATCTGGGTGGTCTGGTGGTGTATCTGAACTACTCCAAGCAGGTGGGTCAGCCCCTGAACCAGATCTCCCAGCAGATGACCACCATCCTGTCCGCTCTGGCAGGCGCGGAGCGCATTTTCGAGGTCATGGACACCCAGCCCGAGCAGGACGAGGGGCAGGTCACCCTGACCCGGGCGGAGAAGGACGCCAACGGAACGCTGTCCGTTTATGAGGGTGCGGGCCGAACCCGCGTCTGGGCGTGGAAGGTGCCCAGAAACGGGAATATGGCCCTTGTGCCCGTGCTGGTTGGAGAAAATGATGCCCTTTTCGAGCTGGGGCAGGCGGTCCGGGATGCGGATGGACTGCACCTGCTGCCGCCCCATGAGGACTCGAAGCAGGGCATCTGGGTCCGGGTGGAGCCGGACGGTGCGCTGACCCAGATGGAGCCTGCGGCGCTTGCCGGACACGGCTGGGCGTGGAAATACGTGGACAGCGAGGGGAATATGACCCTGCACCGTATCCGGGGCAGCGTGCGCAACGTGCCCGGGGAGGACTACTACCTGACCGAGCTGAAGGGCGCGGTGCGCTTTCATCATGTGGACTTCTCCTATGTGCCCGGCAAGCGGGTGCTCCACGATGTGACGGTGTACGCCAACCCCGGTCAGAAGATCGCCTTTGTGGGCTCTACCGGCGCTGGCAAGACTACCATCACCAACCTCATCAACCGCTTTTACGAGATCGAGGGCGGCATGATCACCTATGACGGCATCAACGTCAAGGCCATCTGCAAGGATGACCTGCGCCGCTCTCTTGGCGCGGTGCTTCAGGACACCCACCTGTTTACCGGCACCATTATGGACAACATCCGCTACGGACGGCTGGACGCCACCGATGAGGAGTGCATCGCTGCCGCCAAGAGCGCCAACGCCCACTCCTTTATCCGCCGCCTGCCGGAGGGGTACGGCACCATGGTCACCGGGGACGGAGCGAATCTCTCACAGGGCCAGCGCCAGCTGCTGGCCATCGCCCGGGCGGCGGTAGCCGATCCCCCGGTGATGATCTTGGACGAGGCCACCTCCTCCATTGACACCCGCACTGAGGCCCTCATTGCCAAGGGTATGGACACGCTCATGGAGGGCAGGACGGTGTTCGTCATCGCCCACCGCCTGTCCACGGTGCGCAATTCCAACTGCATCGTGGTCATCGAGGGCGGCCGCATCGAGGAAAAAGGCGACCATGAAGCGCTGCTGGAGCAGCAGGGCAGATACCACAAGCTGTATACCGGACAGTTCCAGCTGTCCTGAACGCAAAAGAGCGCGGCCCCCCCGGGGCGGGGCGCTTTTTGTATGCGGTTACTGGGCGTCCAGCCAGCGGCAGGCGCCCATGGCGGCGATGGCACCGTCGCCGGCGGGGGGGGTCACCTGACGGGTGGACTTGCTGGCGCAGGCGCCGGCCACGTACAGGCCCGGGGG
>JAZNTL010000015.1:0-13218 GCA_045591745.1 Lawsonibacter sp. | reverse complement strand
CGTTACCAATTCCCGGGTTCCTATTGGATACTTCTTCATGCCTTTCTTTCCTGACATAATAACGCCCCCTAATGTAGTACTTTCATTTTCCTACATTAGGGGGCTTTTTGTCTATTGTCCGTTTTTAATGGACCTGTTCATAAGCCGCAGGGCCTTTCTTTATTCTTGAAACATGGGGGTGGAGAAGTATCGGTCGCCGGAGTCGGGGAGGAGGACTACGATGGTCTTGCCCTCGTATTCCGGTTTCTTGGCCAGCTGTGTGGCGGCCCACAGGGCCGCGCCGGAGGAGATGCCGCACAGCACACCCTCCCGCTTTGCAAGTTCTCTCCCTGCGGCATAAGCGTCCTCATCCGCTACGGGCATCACACGGTCGTAGACGGTGCGGTCCAGCGCGGAAGGGATGAAGTTAGCACCGATGCCCTGAATGCCATGGGGCCCAGCCTGGCCGCCGGATAGTAGGGGAGAGCCGGCGGGCTCCACCGCAACCACCTCAATAGAACTGCTTTGCTCCTTTAGATAGCGGCCGGTGCCGGAGATAGTTCCGCCGGTGCCTACACCGGCTACAAACACATCCACGTTACCGTCCGTGTCTTTCCAAATCTCTGGACCAGTGGTGGCATAGTGGGCGGCAGGATTGGCGGGATTGTCGAACTGACCGGGGATAAAGCTGCCGGGCAGGGAGGCGGCCAGCTCGTTGGCTTTGTCCACTGCGCCCTGCATACCCAGCGCGCCGGGGGTGAGCACCAATTCAGCTCCAAAGGCCTGCAGCATGGTGCGCCGCTCCTGACTCATGGTGTCGGGCATGGTCAGAATGACCCGGTAGCCCCGGGCGGCGGCTACGCAGGCAAGGCCGATGCCGGTGTTGCCCGAGGTGGGCTCGATGATGACGCTGCCGGGTTTGAGCAGACCGCGCTTTTCCGCGTCGTCCAGCATGGAGCGGCCCACCCGGTCCTTGGCGCTGCCGGCGGGATTGAGGAACTCCAGCTTGGCCAGCAGACGGGCCTTCAGACCGTGGGCCGCGGAATAGTTGCGCAGCTCCAGCAGGGGGGTGTTGCCCATGAGCTGTTCCACACTTTGATAAAGAGCCATATAAAAGCCTCCTGGGGGGAAATAGATTATAAGTATAGTATCACAGCCAGCAGAAAAGTCAAATGGAGTTTGCAGGGAAACGGGTGGATTTTATTGTTGCCATTTTCACAAAATGGATTAGAATAAAGGTGTAGAAACTTTTGGAGGTGGCGGTATGAAGACCGGGCTTGTTCTGGAAGGTGGCGCTCTGCGCACGATTTTTTCTGCGGGGGTGTGCGATGGCCTGCTGGCAGGCGGAGTTATGACCGATTATGTGATCGGTGTGTCCGCAGGTGCGGCCTACGGTGTCAGCTATATTTCCGGGCAGCAAGGACGCAATCTGGAGGTGGCGACCCGGTTTGCCCCGGATAAGCGCTACATGGGCATGGGCAACCTGCTGCGCCGAGACAACCGCAGCTATTTCGGACTGGACTTTACCTTTCGGCATATCCCGCAAGAACTGGTGCCTTTTGATTACGACACCTTTGCTGCATGGCCCGGAACAATGGAGGCGGTGGTCACCAATTTGAATACCGGTACAGCCGACTATTTGACTGTGCCCCGGGACGCGGAAGGCAGCAGTCTACTGCTTCAGGCCAGCTGTGCCCTGCCGCTGATGTTTCCTGTCTTTCGTATCAACGACCAGCCCTATCTGGACGGAGGGATAGCGGATGGGATTCCCTTTGAACGGGCGCTGGAGCAGGGCTGCGACAGAGTCATCGTGGTGCTGACCAAGCCCAGAGATTATGTACGCAAGCCGGACGGAATGCTGCGGCTGGTGGAGCGTAAATACCGGCAGTGGCCCAATTTCTGCCATGCTATGCGTCAGCGTGCCCAGCGGTATAATGAATGTCGGGAACGACTGTTCCAACTGGAGCGTGAAGGGAAAATGCTTGTCGTTGCCCCGGAGACTACCAGAGGGGTGGCCCGGACGGAACGGGACGTGGAAAAACTGCGCCTGCTGTGGGCAGACGGCTATCAGCAGGCTGCCGAGCGCATGGAGGAAATTCGTGCGTTCATTGGTTGAACTGTTCCTGACATTTTTGCAGCTTTGGGTCAAAGGCCAACAGTGCCATAGTGTCACCTAATACCGTAAAGAAGGCGGCCATCCGGCCAATCTCCTCCGCCGTCCGATCGTGTGTCAGCGCATCGGCGGTGAGGACTGCTGCTATTGCAAGGGCACGGGAGTCATTTCCCGGTGTGCAGGGACGTGACATTGACATCACCTCTCTGACTAGTCTATGCCGTGGGCAAACCGGCTGTTCGCTCTTGCAATTTTGGTCGAAAAGAGGTACACTGAAAAAGACATAGGCAGATTAGGATCGTGCGTGTTGCCGTGGACACACGGCTGAGTGCCAAAGGGACAGGGACTGCCCTTCGGACGAAAAGCGGACGCTTGCAGTGCACGGTCTGGCTCCCACTGCCGCATACCGGAGAAACCTCCTCTGTGCGGCGACCCCAACGGTGTTGGACTGCCGAGATACAGAAGGAGGCTTTTTCTATGGAACGACACGGCGAAAACAAGCGGCGCGCCCTGCTGTGGCAGCTGGCGGCAGGGCTGTTCTTTGTGGCAGTCCAATTTGCCGCGGTGTGGAACAAAAAGGGGGATCAGCCCCTTGCAGTCTGGCTGCAGGACAAATGGACTTCGGACCCGTGGGGAACTGTGGGTATCTGGTCGCTGGGTCTGATCGGTGTGGCGATTTTGCTGTATGCTGTGCTGGACTATTTTATGGGGTTTGGAAGTGCAGTCCACTTGGACAGTGCCAACCTGCACAACACCCGGCTGTTGGTCTTCGCGGCCTTAATGGTAGCTATGGCCCGCGCTCTGTCGCTGGTACCCAGTATCCCAATCTTCCACACCAAGCTGTCCTTTGGATTCTTGGCCCGTGCTTTGTGCGCCATGGTGTGCGGCCCGGTATTGGGACTGGTATACGGCTTTGTGGAGGACATTTTGGGCTTTATCCTGCAGCCCAGCGGCGAGTTTTTCTTTGGATATACTCTGTCCACCATGCTGGGCGTGCTGATCTATGCCCTGTGCTTCTACCGCCGCCGGGTCACCGTGGTCAGCATCGTGATTGCCAATGCGCTGGTCAATCTGCTGGTCAACGCGGTGCTTGGCTCGGTCTGGAACGTGATGATCCGGGGCGCTGCCTTCTGGAGTTGGTTTGTGCCCAGTTTTATCAAGAATATGGCCACCATAATACCCAAAGCCCTGTTGCTTTACATCCTGTTCAACAGTATGTTGCCCATTTTGCACCGTATGGGAGTGCTGCCCCGAGGCAGCCATGAGGACCGAATTAGTCTGTTCTGATATTTTATCATGCGCAAACTTGCTATTTTCTGTTCAGGTTATGGGCTGGCGGTCTTTGGCGCGGTGCTGGTATTGCCAGGGGATTTGTTGCTTCCATTAGCTGGACTTTGCGGGACCTTGGTTTTGGGGCTACGTTTTTTAAAAGGACTTTGTCCGAATCGCGTCCGTCGGCGGGCGCTTTTGTGCTGTGCGGGCCTTACGGTGGGGCTGCTATGGAGCTGTGGTTATGACCGGCTGTTTCTGGATCCGGCCCGTCAGCTGGACGATCAAACGGTGAGGTTGACGGCAGTCGTTACCCAGTACCCACAGCCCACAGACTACGGTGCAAGCGTTTTGGTCCGTACCTGTCTGGAGCGAGGGAGCGCGCTGACTGTGCTTTATGGTGACGAGTCGTATCTGCAGCTCCGGCCCGGAGACGAGATTTCCACCGTTGCCCACTGTACCCTCGCTACCCACACTTACCATGGGCAGGAAATTACCTATTACACTGCAAAGGGGATATTTCTGACCGCAAAAGGATATGGGGAGCTGAGCGTTCAACGGCCCCAACGACTGCCGCTGACCTGTATTCCTGCGGTTTTGGCTCATCATTTGAAGCAGAGTATTGACCGAGCCTTTCCCGAGGACGTGGCCCCGTTGGTCAAGGCGGTGGTCACCGGCAACCGGGACGGCTTGAGTGACAGCTTTACCTCATCCTTACAGCGCACCGGCCTTGCCCATACGGTGGCGGTGTCAGGTATGCATCTGGCCTGTCTGGCCGGATTTCTTGCCCTGATGCTGGGAAGAGGAAGCCGCCGCTGCGCACTGGTGTCCCTGCCGATTCTCTTTTTGTTTACCCTCATGGCCGGAAGTACTCCTTCGGTAGTTCGTGCGGCGGTCATGGTGGCCATGCTGCAGCTTGCCCCTTTGGTGGGCAGACAGCGGGACAGCTTTACTTCTCTGGCCTTTGCGCTGTTTATTTTGCTGGTCCATAATCCATTTTGTGCTGCCAGCGTGAGTTTACAGCTGTCTTTCACAGCGGTGGCCGGCATCCTGCTGTTTTCCAGTGGATTGCAGGAACGCATGCTCTCTGTGTTTCGACTGAAAAAGGCGGGCAAAAATCTTTTTCGGCCGCTGTGGAACGGTTTAGTACGTTTTGTGGTGTCCACCATAGCTACCACCCTTGGTGCGCTGGTGTTTACCACACCGCTGACTGCTTTTTATTTCGGTCGGGTGTCGCTCATTGCGCCACTGTCCAATCTGCTGACCCTGTGGGCAATCACTGTGGTATTTGCCGGTGGTATCGCGGTGGGCTCGCTGGGACTGATATTTCCAACGGCTGCGCTTTTTGCGGCGCAGCCCGTGACTGTGGTGGTACGGTATTTGAATATGATGATTGAATTTCTGGGCAAGATCCCTCTTGCGTCCATACCTGCTGCAAACGGCTATTATCTGATTTGGTTGCTGTTTGTGTATGCCGTACTGACGGTGGCGCTGCTGTTGAAAGGGAAAAAGAGACTGCGTATTCCTTCGGCGGCTGCCGCGACCCTGCTGGCGGTTGCGGTGCTGCTGACCAATCTGGACTTCCACGCCGGGGATATGAGTGTGCGGGTGCTGGATGTGGGGCAGGGGCAATGCGTACTCATTCGTTCGGGCACCCATCTTGCCATGGTGGACTGTGGCGGTGACAGCTATGAAAACGCGGGTGATATTGCCGCTGACTGCATACAGGCGCTGGGCCGCTCTGACCTTGACCTGCTGGTGGTCAGTCACTATCATGCCGACCATGCCAACGGAATACCGGAGCTTTTGGATCGAATTGACGTGAAAGAAATTGCCCTTCCCGATGTGCAGGAGGATTCCTCTTTGCGCCGGGACATTCTCCAGCGTGCCCAGCGGGAGCAGGTGGATGTGCGGTTTATCCGTGAGGATACCCGGTTGGACCTTGGGGAAGATGCCTCATTTACTATTTTCGCCCCGCTGGGTCGGGCGGAGGACACCAATGAGCTTGGGTTGACCGTGCTGTGTTCTGCCGGAGATTACGATGTGCTTCTCACCGGGGATATGGGCACTTCGGTGGAGAAAAAGCTGGTGGAACATACGTGGCTTCCCGACGTGGAACTGATGGTGGCAGGACACCACGGCTCAAAATATTCCAACTCGCAGCTTTTGCTGGACACGGTGTGTCCGGATGTGGCGGTGTTTTCCGTGGGAGCGGACAATTCTTACGGACACCCCACGCAGGAAGCCATGGACCGGTTCCTGTCGGTGGGAGCGCAATTGTATCGAACAGATCTGAACGGCACAGTGACCATCACTGCCCGATCGTGATCTGAATAGGAGGAACGCTATGGCGGTCAAAAAGAACGCGGATAACTCCGCCTACCTGCAACTGAAAAAAGACCTGTCAGCCGGCACACTGGGCCGGCTGTACGTGCTGCACGGAGAAGAGGTATACCTGCGCGATTTCTATTTGGGCCGTATGAAGGAGCGGTTGGTGGGAGAGGGAATGACGGAATTTAACCTGCATACCATCTCCGGCAAGGACTTTACTCCTGAACTGCTGGAGCAGACGGTGGATGCCCTTCCCATGATCAGTGAGCGCACGCTGGTACTGATCACCGACTACGACCTGTCCAAAGGGAGTGACAAAGACAAGGAGGCGCTGACGGCCCTGTTTGCCCAGTTGCCCGACTACTGCTGTGTGGTGTTTCTATACGACCTGATCGACTATAAGATGGACGCGCGCACCAAGCTGGCTTTGAGTATAAAGGAACACGGCAGCGTGGTGGAGTTTGCCCGGCAGGAGCAAGGTGACCTGGTGGATTGGGTCCATCGTAGATTTAAGGCTCTGGGGAAAGAAATTGACTCTGAGCAGGCGCGGTATCTCATCTTCCTGTGCGGCGATCTGATGAACGGTCTGATTGGTGAGATCGAAAAGGTGGGCGCCTATGCCCGGGGCAGCCGCATCACCCGGGAGGATATCGAGGCTGTGGCCACACCGCAGCTGGATGCGGTGGCATTTGAAATGACCAATGCCATCGGTGTGGGTGATTTTGACCGGGCGGCCCGGGTGCTTGGGGAACTGCTGCAGATGCAGGAACCGGCCGTGCTGATCCTGTTTACGCTTGGGAAAAATCTGCGCCAGCTATATAGCGCCCGATTGATACTGGAGCGGCACGGGACGGCAGGTGATTTGGCTCAGCAGTGGGGACTTAAGCCCTATCCCGCCCAGAAATTGATGGACAGTGCCCGTCGCTTTTCCCTGCCGTGGTGCCGCAAGGCGGTGACCCTGTGCGCGCAGGCGGACCTGTCGCTGAAGTCTGATAATCGGGACGAGCGTGAAGTTTTGACGGACCTGCTGCTGGCGCTTGCCACACCGACAAAGAAGAAGTGATGGGGGAGAGTGCTGATGCTGCGTATTCGGGAAGCTATCGTGGTGGAGGGCCGATACGATAAAAACACCCTGTCCCAGCTGGTGGATACGCTGATTTTGGAGACGGCCGGCTTTGGCATTTTTAAAAATGACGAGCAGATGGCCTTGCTGCGCCGGGTAGCCCGGCAGCGTGGACTGATCGTCTTTACCGACCCGGACGGGGCGGGCTTTGTCATCCGAAACCGGCTGAAAAGCGCCATACCCGCTGACTGCCTCAAACATGCCTACGTGCCCGATGTTATGGGCAAGGAACGGCGCAAGGCCGCTCCGGGCAAGGAAGGAAAGCTGGGGGTGGAAGGAATGACACCTGATATTCTGTTGGCGGCCCTTCACCGGGCTGGAGCAACCGTTCTGGAAGAAGGGGAGGCAGCGCTGCAAACCCTTCAGCTGACCAAGGCGGATCTGATGGCAATGGGGCTTTCCGGCGGCGCGGACAGTGCCCTGCGCCGGGGCAAGCTGCTGCGGGCGATGAGCCTGCCGGAGCACATGTCTGCCAACGCCCTTTTGCAGGTGCTCAATACCTGCTGCACCCAAGAGGAGCTGGAACAGGCTTTGAACGCGATAGAATGAAAATACGGTCTGCGCAAAGGCGCAGACCGTATTTTTGCATAAGAAAGATTATCCGGCGCATAAGATGCATGAGGAAAACTTTTGCGTGAGAAGAGGGGATGAATATGGACACGAGAATGGGGCAGCTGCGGCTGAAGGAGGTCATCAGCATCGGTGATGGTTGCCGATTTGGTTATGTGGGTGATTTGGAGGTGGAACTGGACAGCGGACAAGTGAGTGCGCTGATCATCCCCGGACGACTGCGCCTGTTTGGTTTGCTGGGCAGGGAGGAGGACGTGGTCATCCCCTGGCAGTCGGTGCGTCGCTTTGGAGAGGATACTATACTCGTAGATGGAGTCTCACTTCCTGCCAACAGGAAAAGAAAAAAACGAATTCCATAGAAATTGGGGAGATTTTTTGAAAAAAGTGCTTGCATTTCCAATCTTCCTGTGGTAACATAACTGGGTCTGAATAACGGGTGATCCTCTGCGGTGTGTCGGCCAGAGCTGCGCGGCACGAAAAAGCCGGTATGAACGCCTATAAAAAACAGGAGGAAATTATTATGGATTTGTTGCAGGCTTTTACCCAGAAGCACCTGAAGGCTGAGCCCCCCGTGGCCGCTGTGGGTGACACCGTCCGTGTGCACATCAAGGTCAAGGAAGGCGCTCGCGAGCGTATCCAGGTCTTTGAGGGCACTGTCATCGCCAAGAAGCATGGCGGTATCGAGGAGTCCATCACCGTCCGCCGCCTGTCCTACGGCGTGGGCGTTGAGAAGGTGTTCCCCATCCACGCTCCTTCTCTGGAGAAGATCGAGGTCGTCCGTCACGGTAAGGTGCGCCGCGCCAAGCTGTACTACCTGCGCTCCCGCGTTGGTAAGGCTGCCAAGCTGCAGGAGAAGCTGTAAAATTTGCTCGAAAAAGCAGCACCGAAAGGTGCTGCTTTTTTGCTGCTCTTTTCGTGTAAATTCCCGTTGGAAAATACCATATCTTGTGGTACAATAACTTAATAAAAAGGAAGAGGTGGGTTGCCCATGAATATCCAGTGGTATCCCGGCCACATGACCAAGACCCGGCGGCAGATCGAGGCGGATTTGAAGCTGGTGGACATGGTGGTGGAGATTATCGATGCGCGTATTCCCATTTCCAGCCGCAACCCGGATATTGACCAGATCGTGGGCACAAAGCCCCGGTTGGTGGTGCTCAACCGCTGCGATCAGGCGGACGCAGGCATGAACCGCGTCTGGGCAGAGTTCTTTCAGTCAAAAGGCTGTACTGTGTTGGATACGGATGCCAAAACCGGAACGGGTGTAAACCGCTTTTCTCAGGTCATCCAGACCGCGCTGAAAGATACCATTGCCCGCTGGCGGGAAAAGGGACAGGTGGGCCGCCCGGTCCGTGCCATGGTGGTGGGTGTACCCAACGTAGGTAAGTCCACCTTCATCAACAAAGTGGCCAAGCGAAAGTCCGCCAAGGCTGGGGATCGCCCCGGTGTGACCCGGGGCAAGCAGTGGGTCAACGTAGATGCTTCGCTGGATTTGCTGGATACACCCGGCATCCTGTGGCCCAAGTTTGAGGACGAACAAACCGGTCTGCATCTGGCCTTTACCGGTGCGGTGAAGGATGACATCATGGATGTGGAGACGCTGGGCTGCCATCTGATGGCCTTTATGGGGCGGCGCTATCCGCAAGCGCTGATGACCGCCTACAAGCTTAACGAGCTTCCAGAGCGCGAGGACGAGGAAAATGAGATCGCCTACGGCTATCGCCTGCTGCAGGCGGCGGCCAACCGCCGCGGCATGCGTATTTCCGGCGGCGAGTTTGATACGGAACGCATGGCGCGGGTGCTGCTGGATGAATACCGTGGTGGAAAGTTAGGACGCTTTACACTCGAGTTACCGGAGGACTTGATCAGGGAGGAAACCGACCATGCCTGAGCAGGATATGTGGGAATTTGAACGGGAATGTGCCCGGCGCGGACTGATGTCCGTGTGTGGTTGTGACGAGGCGGGAGCCGGTCCGCTGGCCGGACCTGTGTATGCCGCTGCGGTCATCCTGCCGTTAGGGGTGGATATCCCCGGTCTGAACGACTCCAAGAAGCTGACGGAAAAGAAACGGGAACATCTGTTTCCCATCATCAAGGAACAGGCTATTGCGTGGGCAGTTGCCCGGGTGGAGGCGGAGGAGATCGACCGCACCGACATCCTCAGTGCTCGAATGAAGGCCATGCAGCTGACCATTGACGCGTTGGCTGTGCCAGCGGATTTTGCCTTGATCGACGGCAATCGAGATAAGGGAAAAACAGCTGCCATCATCACACCCCATGAGCTGATCGTCAAGGGTGACAGCCGCAGTGCCAGCATTGCGGCGGCCTCTGTTCTTGCCAAGGTCAGCCGTGACCACTGGATGGTGGAGGCGGCAAAGGATTATCCCCAGTATCAGTTTGAGCAGCACAAGGGCTACGGTACCAAGCTGCACTATGATCTGCTGCGGCAGTATGGGCCAAGCCCCATTCATCGCCGCACCTTCCTGAAAAACCTGTGAGCGGGAGAGAGGGCAGGCTGCTTGGCCGCTGGGGTGAGGCACTGGCAGCGGAAGAACTCAGACGCAGAGGTTACCGTGTGGTGGCTGCCGGGTGGCAGTGCCGCTTTGGGGAGATTGACCTGATTGCAGAAAATGGAAAGTATATCTCCTTTACCGAAGTGAAGCTGCGCAGAAATGACCGGATCGCCCAAGCTCGTGAATTTGTGGACCGTCGCAAGCAGGAGCGCATCCGTACTACGGCTCAGCTGTATCTGGTGGAACACCCCACACAGCTCCAGCCCCGCTTTGACGTGGTGGAGATCTATGCTCCGGAGGGGATACAGACAAAGCGGCCCAAGCTGATCGTTTTGGAGAATGCATTTGAATAGTTTTTCAACACAACAGCTTGACCGGCAGGCATTTTACTGCCATAATAAAAGTTCAAGGCAACTATGGGCTTAGAAGCCCCAATATACGTGAGGATCGTGAGTAATTATGCAGTACATAAGCACAAGAAACAAAGAATACGGTCATACAGCGGCTCAGGCTATTGCGCAGGGACTGGCCCGTGACGGCGGTCTGCTGACCCCGGCCTATCTGCCCCGCCTGCCCAAAAATGCGCTGAACGACCTGTGCAAGATGTCCTATCAGCAGCGGGCCGTGTACGTTATGAGCCTGTTTCTGGAGGACTTTTCCGCCAGTGAGCTTGCCGTTTTTTCCACCAAGGCCTATGGTCCGGACAAGTTCGATACACCTGCCGTGGCCCCCGTGCACACGCTGGAGGACGGCTTGCACTGTCTGGAGCTGTGGCATGGCCCTACCTGCGCATTTAAGGACATGGCGCTGCAGATGCTGCCCCACCTGCTGACCGCGTCCCTGAAGAAAACTCAGGAGACCAAGACTGTTTGCATTTTGGTGGCCACCTCCGGCGATACCGGCAAGGGTGCGCTGGAAGGCTTCAAGGATGTGGAGAACACCCGTATTCTGGTGTTCTATCCCAAGGATGGTGTGTCTGCCATTCAGGAGCTGCAGATGAACACCCAGGAGGGCGGCAACGTTGGTGTGTGCTCCGTCTATGGCAACTTTGACGATGCCCAAACCGGAGTAAAGAAGCTCTTTTCTGATGAAGAACTGCGTGAGGAGCTGGCCAACCGTGGCTATTTTCTGTCCTCTGCCAACTCCATCAACTGGGGCCGCGTGCTGCCCCAAATCGTCTACTACATCTCCGCTTACTGCGACATGGTGCGCGATGAAAAGCTGGAGATGGGAGATCTGCTGAATATCTGCGTGCCCACCGGCAACTTCGGCAACATTCTGGCTGCTTACTATGCCAAGGAGATGGGCGTGCCCATCGGTAAGCTGATCTGCGCGTCCAACAGTAATAACGTGCTGACCGATTTCCTGACTACCGGTATTTATGACCGCAACCGCACCTTCTACAACACCATGTCTCCCTCTATGGACATCCTTATCTCCAGCAATTTGGAGCGCCTGCTGTTCGCGGTGACCCAGAGCGATGAAGAGGTGCGCGGCTATATGGAGCAACTGGCTGAGTCCGGCCGTTATCAGGTCAGCGACAAGGTGGCAGGCCGCATCCGCAGCCTGTTTGCCGCCGGCTGCTGTGACGATGCCAACACCCAGCGGGTCATTGGAGAGGTATACGACAAATACGACTACCTCATTGACCCACACACCGCCGTGGCCTTTGATGTGCTGGCCCGCTATCGTAAGGAGACGGGGGATGAAACGGCGGCGCTGGTGGTGTCCACCGCAAGCCCCTTCAAGTTCTGTGACAACGTGCTGGGAGCACTGGGACACAAGGAAATCGCTTCCGGTTTGGGCGTACTGGACCAGCTGAGCGAAGCCACCGGCCTGAACGCACCCAAGCCTCTGGCCTCCTTGAAGGATAAGACCATCCGCTTTGACCAGTCCGTGACCAAGGAAAAGATGGTGGACATGGTGCTGGGGATGTTGGACTGATATGGCGCTGTATACCATTGGCGATACCCATCTGTCCCTGAACAGCAACAAATCCATGGAGGTCTTCGGCGGCAGCTGGGACGGATACGTGGACAAGCTGGTCAAAGGGTTTGAACGGGTTCAGCCGGAGGACACCGTGGTGCTGTGCGGCGACTTGTCCTGGGGCATGTCGCTGGCGGAGTCCCGGGAGGATTTTGCCTTTCTCAACGCTCTGCCGGGCAAAAAGCTGCTCATGAAGGGCAATCACGACTACTGGTGGACCACCGCAGCCAAGATGACAGCCTTCTTTTCCGAAAACGGTTTCGATACCTTCTCGCTGCTGCACAACAACTGCGCCCTGTACGGTGATATTGCCCTGTGCGGCACTCGGGGCTGGTTTTACGAGGAGGAGCGGGGAGAGCACAGCCAGAAGATCTTTAACCGGGAACTGATCCGGCTGGAAGCGTCGCTGAAAGCGGCGGGGGAGCGGGAGAAGATCTGCTTTTTCCACTATCCGCCCCTGTGTCAGGGCTTTCGTTGCCAAGAGATTATCGACTTGATGGAAACCTACGGTGTGAGCACCTGCTGTTACGGTCATTTGCATGGTCCATCCCATCGGTTTGCCATTCAGGGAAGGCAGGGAAATATCGACTATAAACTGGTCGCTGCGGATTTTTTGGGCTTTCAGCCGGAAAAAATTTGCGATTAAGCGGTAAAAATAGTGAAATACATATGGAAAAATGAAAAGAAATCTGCTAAAATAAATTGGATAAAGCAAAAAGGCGCGTTTCGCGCAAATAAAGCGGCGTGAAATTCGCCCACAGGAGGAAGAAAAACATGAAGGTCACCAGCGTAGAGAAAAAGGAAAAGAGCACTGTCGAGCTTGTTATCGAGGTCGGCGCCGAGGAGTTCGAGGCTGCGGTCCAGAAGGCTTACCTGAAGAACCGTGCCAGCATCAACGTGCCCGGCTTCCGCAAGGGCAAGGCCCCCCGCAAGATCGTGGAGAGCCTGTACGGCACCGGCGTGTTCTATGAAGATGCCATCAACGAGGTCTATCCCTCCGCTTATGCCGAGGCCGTTGCCGAGCAGAAGCTGGACGAGGTCGGCTATCCCAAGATGGAGATCGTCTCCGTGGGCAAGGAGGGCCTGACCTTTAAGGCTCTGGTTTCCGTCCGTCCTGAGGTCAAGCTGGGTGCCTATAAGGGCCTGACTGCTCCCAAGGATGCCGTCAAGGTCACCGAGAAGGATATCGAGGCCGAACTGAAGCCTTACATCGACCGCGCCACCAGCCTGTCCGCCGTCAAGCGCAAGGCCAAGAAGGGTGACACTGCTGTCATCGACTTTGAGGGCTTCATGGACGGCAAGCCCTTCGAGGGCGGCAAGGGCGAGAACTACAG
>JAZNTL010000014.1:0-16298 GCA_045591745.1 Lawsonibacter sp. | reverse complement strand
ACGCTCCGACCCTTCTGCCCTGAGGTCTTAATGGGGTGGGTAAAGGGACTCGAACCCTCGACACCCGGAACCACAATCCGGTGCTCTAACCAACTGAGCTACACCCACCATATTTCGTGACAACAGAGATGGCACGCTTTTGTGCTCTCAAGGGGAATGGCACGCCTGAAGGGACTCGAACCCCTGACCCACTGCTTAGAAGGCAGTTGCTCTATCCACCTGAGCTACAGGCGCGTATACACAAGGCACGCTGATCCGCTAAGCTCGTGTTCGCTCGGCTCACACGAGCAAAGCGGCTCATGTGTGGAGCGGGTGATGGGAATCGAACCCACGCGACCAGCTTGGAAGGCTGGGATTCTACCATTGAACTACACCCGCATGGATGACCCTGTTCCGTGTCAGCCATGAAATAATAGCATACGCAAAGGCCTTTGTCAAGCCTGTTTTCGCAGGAATGAGCACGTTTTTCTTGTCACAGACGAACTTACCTGCTATACTAAACATACTATGACAAAAGGAGGCTGTTTTTATGACCTTTTCCTTTGCCCACAACAATTTCAACGTCCGTGATCTGGACAAGTCTCTGGCCTTTTATAAGCAAGCGCTGGAGCTGGAGCCGGTGCGCCGCAAGGAAGCGCCCGACGGCAGTTTCGTGCTGGTTTTTCTGGGCGATAAGGCGGGAAGCACTCATCAGCTGGAGCTGACATGGCTTCGGGACTGGGATCGCCCCTATAATCTGGGTGATAACGAGATACATCTGGCCTTTATGGTAGACGACATGGATGCCGCACATGCACTCCACGAACAGATGGGCTGTATCTGCTATGAAAACAAGGCCATGGGCATCTACTTCATCAGCGATCCGGACGGCTACTGGGTCGAGATCGTTCCTGCCCGTTAACCGGGAAAGCAGGCAAAACCGCGCTGATTGCCGAAAAAGAACTGACAGGCATGATCCGCGCTTGCACAATCATAAACAAGAACAAGGACTGGTTTCCATGACCTATAACTACCACGCACATACCGCCCGATGCGGACATGCCTCCGGCACGGAGGAGGAGTATATCCTGCGCGCCATAGAGGGCGGCATCACCCACATGGGCTTTTCCGACCACATGCCCTATACCTTCCCCGACGGACACGAGTCCTATTACCGGGTGCCTACGGCGCAGGCGCAGGACTATTTTGACACTCTGAACGCACTGCGGGACAAGTACCGTGGAAAGCTCGAACTGGTGCTGGGCTTTGAGATGGAGTACTATCCAAGCTATTTCGAGGATATGTATGCCAAGGCCCTGTCCTACGGCTGCGAGTACCTGGTTTTGGGCCAGCACTTCAGCGGCGACGAGTGGCCCGACGGCTACTATGTGGCCATCCCCACCGACAATGCCGACCTGCTGAAGGAATATGTGACCAACGTACTGGCCGCTATGGACACCGGTGTATTCTCTTACGTAGCCCATCCGGACCTGTTCAACTTCACCGGGGACGAAGCCGTGTACGAACAGGAAATGCGCAAGCTGTGCGTGGCCGCCCGGGAGAAGAATATCCCTCTGGAAATCAACTTCTTGGGCATGCGGGCCGGACGGCACTATCCTCAGGAGCGGTTCTGGAAGCTGGCCGGAGAGGAACAATCTCCCGTCACCTTCGGTTTTGACTCCCATGATGCGGCGGGTGCGTATGACTCCGTCTCTCTGAAAAAAGCCCAGGAGTGGGTGGAGAAATACAAGCTGAATTATATCGGAAAGCCCAACTTGATCCTGTTGCAAAGCAAATAAAAAAACGCACCGCGATGCGGTGCGTTTTTTTATTGATTCGGTTTTCTCATGTGGGCCGCTTCCAGCCAGCGCACCACTCGTTCCCGGGGCAGCAGCAAATTGACCAGCAGGGCCACGGCAAAGCCCACACCGGTGTCAAACATGCGGTTGAGAGAGTAGGAAATATAAGTTTCCACCGGGGTGTTGAACAGGATGATGCAAAGCACCACACCGCCGGGCTGGATTCCCCCCGGCCACTTGAAGACTCGGCAGGCCACAATGAGCAGCATCACACCCAAAAACAGCAGAGGCGCCAGCATCAGGTTCGTGCTGCCGTCGGGATAGAAGCAGATATGAATACGGAACATGGCCATACCGATCAGGCCGCCGATGATGGTACCGAAAAAGCGGTTGCCGCCGCTGAGCCAAGAGTGGCCCATATCCGTACCCAGCCCGAAAATCGCGCCAATGCAGGCAAAGGCAGGGCTGCGGTGAAAGGGCAGGTACAGCAGGGCGCACAAAGTCGCGGCAATGGCGGTCTTCACATTGCGCATACCGATATGGTAGTGGGAAACTCGTTTCTGTTCGTCCATGGCATAACGCTTCCTTTTTTCTTTTCTTACCAAAATTTTAACATGTGCAGGACCATCAGGCAAGCATTATCTTTGCGCCGTTTCCTTTTCATAGTTGTCTATCAGCATATGGCAAAACGCATCTGCATATTCACGCTGACAGGGGCTTTTGCGCTTGTAAATGCAGATGTCCCGACTTTGCTCCCCAACGGGGTGCAACTCCACTTCCGAAGAAAACTGACCCCGCCACGACACCGTAGGCGCAAAGGCCACCCCAAGTCCCAGTTCCACGCATTGACGGATATATTCCGGGTCTTCTCCCTGCAAGGCAATGCGGGGTTTGAACCCCAATTCCCGGCAGATACGGCAGGTAATATTGTGCATGCTGTGATTTTCACCGGTGGTAATAAAAGGCTTGTCCCTCAAGTCCTCTGCCTGCAGCCGCACCCCGGAGGCGAACATTCCCTTTTTGGCCGCCAGAACGATCTGCTCCCGGAAGGAGCAAACCTTAACAAACTCCCCGTCCTCAAAATTTTCATCAGAGATGACCACATCAAAGTCCTCACTCCGGGTATAGTCCCCGTGTTCCGTCACGATGTCGATATTGGGCCAGCAGCTGCGGAACTCAGCCACCGTCTGCATCACCACACGACGGCTGATGTGTATCCCCAAACGAAGCACACTTTCCTCCACAATTCCCCGGGCCTTGTTTCTGGCATGGCGAAGCATATCCAGAGCCGCGCTGACCTCCCGGTAAAAGGCCTCTCCCCTGCTGTTCAGAGTGACACGGTTTGCCCGGCGGGTAAACAGTTCCACCCCAAGTTCCTCCTCCAGACGCTTTACGCTCTGAGAAATGTTGGAGGGCGGCACATTGAACTGCTTGGCTGTTCTGGAAAAGTTCTGGGTAGACGCAGCATCGCAGAAATAGGTCAATTGCAGCAGTTCCATGTACCATGACTCCTTTAACCAACAAATTACATTTTATTTTACCACGCGTTACTATCACTTTCAACGTATAGTGCATTACATTATTTCATTGTTTGCAATATAGTAAAATGATGGTACTATATTCTTATCTTGAAAGGAGAGATAACAATGATCGAACTGCATGAACTTCTTGAGATCGTTATGATCGTCAGCTTTGGTGCATCCTGGCCCATGAACGTGATGAAATCCTATAAGGCCCGCACTGCCAAGGGCAAGAGCCTGGGCTTCCTGTGCCTGATCGAGTTCGGCTACGTGGCCGGCATCATCGGCAAGCTGATGAACGAGGCTTATATGGCCGACTTCGCCGGCAAGTGGTACATTCTGTTCTTTTATGTGCTCAACTTCCTTATGGTCGGTACCGATCTTGTCCTGTACTTCCGCAACAAGAAGCTGGATGCCGCCGCTGCCGCCAAGTAACTTCATAACAAACTGCAGGCGGCGCAGGTGTGTGCCTGTACCGCCTGTTTTAAGTCAACAAAGGAGGGCCTTATTATGTTTGAAATGAAAGTCCGCGCCGACAAGGGCGACTATTATACCCTGCGCCGCTTTGAAGAAACCTCTGTGCAGAAATACGAGGCCCAGCCCATCCAAAAAGGCATGATCCTGTTCTACGGTTCCTCCGGCTTCACCCGCTGGAAGCCCTCCTTTGGCCATCGCCCTCTGGAGGAGGACATCCGCATGAAGGGCGGCTCCCCCGCCGCCATCAACCACGGCTTTGGCGGCTCCACCGCCGAGGAGGGCCTGTACTACTACCACCGTCTGGTCAAGCCCTGGGAGCCCCGCGCCATCGTGCTGCGCTTCTTCCCCAACGACACCGGCTTTGGTTACAGCCCCACCGAGATCGTCTATCTGCTCACCCGCATGTGCGCCTGGGCCCGCGAGGACTTCCCCGGTGTGAAGCTGTACCTGTGCGATGCCACTCCCGGCAAGCGCTACATCAAGAACAAGGTCTGGCAGTCCAACGCCTTCCAGTACAACCGCATGCTCAAAGACTACTGCGACAAACACGATGACTGCACCTACATCTCTCAGGTGGACTGGCCCGGCTTCTATGAGAACCCTGAAGATGCCGGTGACTACGATAAGATCCGCACCGATATTTTTGTGGAGGACAACGTCCACTTCAATCAGGAGGGCTACGACATCTATCGTGACCTGTTCCTGCACGCATTGGACGACATTCTCTGATCTGCCGCAAACGAACAGCGGGGACTCTGTTGAGTCCCCGCTGTTTTATATATTCTCTTTTGCCGTCACCCGGCAGCGTTTTACTCCGTAGTAAAGCATCAAGTCGATGGCTGCCCGATCGACCACTTCGCCGCACACCACAATGGGTACGGCGGGAGGGCAGCTGACCATGGGGCTGACCAGCACCATGCCCAGACAATCCTTCACATCCCGTTCCTCGCCAACGCACAGCATTACCTGCCGGGGGGTACAATACCGCTCCGGTTTGCACATGGGTGGCAGAGAAGCTGAAACAGGCTCTCTTTTCGGGATGTCCAGCAGCACCCGCTCCAACCATTCCAAGCCTTGCACATCATTTTCCGGTGTGAACATAAGGACCACATAGTCCGGGTCGGAAAACTCACATACCAGTTTCCTGTCACTCAGCAAGCCGGCCAGCTGTGTTCCCGTATACCCCAAGCTCCCGGCCGCAACGGTCAGCTTCAGCGGCTCGTTTCCGACCAGCGCAAATCCCGCCCGCACCAGCCGCTCCTTCAGTTCATCCAATCTCCGGACGAATCGGGCCAGCCGTTGGGGATAGTCTCCGGCCAGATAACGATTGGCCGCGTCCAACGACTGCAAAATCAGGTAAGAGGGGCTGGTGGACGCAAACAGTTCCATCGCCGTTTGCGCGTGCTGTACCAGCCATTCCGGCAGGTTTCGGCTCAAATGCAAGTAAGCGCCGCCGGTAAGTACCGGCAGGGTCTTGTGGGCGGAGTCGCAGCACATGTCCGCTCCCAGCGTCAGAGGGTGCATGTCCTCCGGCAAAAAGCGCAGGTAGGCTCCGTGGGCATTGTCCACCAGCAGCAGCACACCAAATTTCCGGCACACCCGGCTCAGGGCACGGATATCCGCCACGTTGCCCAGATAGTCCGGACTGGTGATATACACCGCCGCAGGCAGCTCCTCCGCCCCGGTCAGGTATTCCTCCAGTCCCTTTTCCGTGATGGAGCAGGATACCAGCCCCTCCCACTGTTCGGGAAAGAGCCATTCCACCTCCACGTCCAGAAGGGCGGCTGCGGACATAAATACCCGATGGGCATTGCGGGCCGCCGCGATACGGGGCTCCTGCCCCTTGGCACGGGCATGCAAGGATGCCAGATAGACCATGGCACGGATGGAAAGCGAGGACCCTTCGGTACTGTAAAGGGTTCTTGCCGCACCAAACAGGCCTGCCGCATTCTCCTGACTGCGGCGGATAATACCACTGCTGCGGTATAACTCGTCCGCACCCTCTACCTCGGTAATGTCAAGGGCCTCCACTCCCAGAGGGCCAGCCCCTTTATGTCCCGGCATATGCAGCCGCTGCACCCCAGACCGTGCGTAAGCACGGACGAAATCACAAATTGGGGTATCCATCACTGATTGTCCAGCGACTTGGCCGCCTCCAGCATGATGGCACACTCCATCCGCTTACGGAACAAGTCGCAGCCATAGGCATAGACCCCGGTAATGGCACCGGTGGCGTGGTAAGCGTTGGCGGCGCAGCCGCCGGAGCAATACAGCTTGGCCCAGCAGTCGGCGCACTCAGGTCGGGAGTATACGTTGCAGGCGGCAAACTCCTGCTGGACAGACGGGTTGGTCACCCCGTGGAACACATCGCCCAGCTTAAAGGCCTCCTCCCCCACGAACTGGTGGCAGGGGTACAGGTCGCCCCAGGGAGTGACCGCCATGTACTCGGTTCCGGACCCACAGCCCGACACCCGCTTGTAGATGCAGGGGCCGCCCTTCAGGTCGATCATGTAGTGATAGAATGTGAATGGTTTGCCCTGTCGGTGCCGCTCCAGCATGAGCTGAGCCAACTTTTCGTACTGGTCCAGCACGATGGGCAGGTCCTCCGCCGTCAAAGCGGAGGGATCATCGGGAGCACACACCACCGGCTCCATGCTCAGTTCGGTAAAGCCCAGATCCAGCATGGTTTCAATGTCCTTCAAAAAGTCGGGATTGGCGTGGGTAAAGGTACCGCGCATGTAATAACTTTTGCCTTCTCTGGCCTTGACCAGCTGCTGGAACTTGGGGACGATGCGCTCCCAGCTGCCGTTGCCCGCATGGTCCACCCGGAAGCGGTCATGTACCTCTTTCCGGCCGTCCAGACTGAGCACCACGTTGCTCATCTCCCGGTTGGCAAAATCGATCACGTCATCGTCAATGAGCACACCGTTGGTGGTCAGAGTGAAGCGAAAATTCTTTCCGCACTCCTTTTCCCGGCTGCGGGCATAGGCCACCAGCTGCTTGACCACATCAAAGTTCATCAGCGGCTCGCCGCCGAAAAAGTCCACCTCAAGGTTGCGGCGGCCTTTGGAGTTTTCGATGAGGAAATCCAGAGCCTGCTTGCCCACCTCGTAGCTCATGACCGCCCGGTCTCCGTGGTACTTTCCCTGACTTGCAAAGCAGTAGGAGCAATTCAGGTTGCAGGTATGGGCCACGTGCAGACACAGGGCCTTGACCACTCCGGACGTTTTTTCCTTCAGCTGGCCGGCAATGGGCTTGAAGGTATCCGGTGCAAACAGCACACCTGCCTGTTTGAGCTGTTCGATCTGCTCACAGCCCTCCTCAAGCTCTTCCCGGGTGGTTTCGGGGTACTTGTCCAGCATGGCGGCCACGATCTGCTCCCGGCTGCTGTTTTCGTACATGCCGATCATGTCGTAGGCCACCTCGTCCACCACATGGACACTGCCGGAATAGATGTCCAGCACAATATTCAGGCCGCCCAGCTTATAACAATGGATCATATCAACGACTCCTTATAAAACCAGAAAAAATGCCGCCAAACGGCGGCATTTTAATCCAGCAAAATTGCTTACTTATTGCTCTCGCACTGCTGATTGGCGATGCCACAGCTGGTCTTGCAGGCAGACTGGCAGGAAGTCTGGCACTCGCCGCAGCCGCCGTTCTTGGCGCTCTGGCACAGGTTCTTGGTGTCCAGGGTCTGGATCTTCATAACAGTTCCCTCCAAACATGATTTATATTGCCATAATGCTACCATACCCATGTCTTTTTGTGAGCCGGCAAAGTGCCCTGCGCCATTCGGCGCACGGCACGTTTATCCACAGATTTCTTTACTTCTCGGGGCTGAACTGATCCTTGCCCACACCGCACAGCTCACACTTAAAATCGTCGGGCAGATCTTCCCACTTCACGCCGGTCTCTTCCTCGTCATAGACCCAGCCGCAAACGTCGCAAATATATTTCATAACAAACACTCCTTTTAAACTTGTTCTTTGAATTTTTCTGCAGGCACATGGCAGATGGGACACTCCGCCGGAGGCTCATCTCCCTCGTGGACATAGCCGCAGACGGTACACACCCACTTGCGTGTTTTGGGTATCTGCTCCCCTGCCAATTCAAAATCCTCTTTCCCGTGGCTGCACAAGGGGCAGATATAGTCATCAGGTACTTGATCTCCCTCGTAGATGTGACCACAGATGCGGCACACCCACTGCTTCTTTTGTGCCTTCTGAGGCTTTGGCTTAATGCTGCCCTGATAGTAGGCATAGGTGCAGGGAGCTCGGTCACTGAGCACAGCGGCATCGACCACCTCGCCCACAAAGAGCATGTGACTACCCAGATCATGCTGCTCGGTCACTTTGGCCGACAGGTACATGTTGGCATTGCCGGTGAGATAGTACAGCCCATTCTGCGCCCGGTTGACTGCGTTAAAGCCGTCGAACTTGTCCACATCCCGGCCCGACTGCATGCCAAAGCGCTGGAACAGCGCAAACGCGGCATCGTCCGTGATGGCAGATACATTGAACTGCCCGCTTCTTTGGATCATACCGCAGGTATGGTTGTTCTTGATCACACACACCAGCACCCGAACCGGGTCGCTGGCCGCTTGAATGGCGGTGTTGATGATACAGCCGTTGTCCTTGCCGTCCTCCCGGGCGGTGAGCAGATACAGGCCATAGGTCAGGTTATACATCGCTTTCGCGTCCATGCTCACACCTCACAACTGATATGTTCCACGTTAGTTTGCTTCCTGCGTCGGAAATTATTCCCTGTTGTCACAGTTGAAAAGAATGGCGCCCGTCACGGGACAGGCGCCATTATAATTCCATTAACCGAAGTAACGCTTCAGCGCGTCCTCGCAAACTCCGCTTTGCTACATCCGCCTTACAGCGAATATCCGCACGCTTCGTTGCTCGTCCTTTCCGGATCAAACCCGCTTAGCTGGGCTTTGATCCGGTTATGGCTTACTTAAAAATATCTTTTAAGCAAACCTTCCAGACCGCGGCCATGGCGGGCCTCGTCCCGGGCCATCTCGTGGACGGTGTCATGGATGGCATCCAAACCGTTCTTCTTGGCGCAGGCGGCCAGATCGAACTTGCCCTGGGTGGCACCGTACTCGCAGTCCACGCGCCACTTCAGGTTGTCCTTGGTGGTGGCCTTCATCATGGGCTCCAGGTCCTCGCCCAGCAGCTCGGCAAACTTGGCAGCGTGCTCAGCCTCTTCCCAAGCGGCCTTCTCCCAATACAGACCCACCTCGGGATAACCCTCGCGATGGGCAATGCGGGCCATGCACAGGTACATGCCCACCTCGGAGCACTCGCCGTTGAAGTTGGCCATCAGCTGCTCAAAGATGTACTTCTTATCTTCCTCGGAGATGTCAGGGTTGTTCTTCACGGTCTTGGCATAGACGCCGTACTCGTGCTCGGCAGCCAGCTTCATCTCGCCGACCACCTCGTTGAACTTCTCAGCAGGGACCTTACAGACAGGGCAGCGCTCGGGAGCACTGTCACCCTCGTGGACATAACCGCAAACAGAGCATACAAACTTCTTCATTTTCATTTCCTCCTAAAATTTTGTTGTTTAAGATTTCATTTCTTTTTGCATACATTCGGCACAAGTTCCAAAGACGGTCAGGTCGTGGTGCGCCACCCGGAACCCGTACCGCTGGCTGACCTGCGCTTCCACCTGCTTCCCCGCCGTGACGGAAGGGATATCGATGACCGCGTGGCAGCCGGTGCAAACAAAGTGGGTGTGGTCGCTGGTGTCGGCATCAAACCGTTCGTGCCCATCCACAACACCCACGCTGCGGATCAGGCCCTGCTCCCGGAAGAGAGTCAGGTTGCGGTAAACCGTTCCCAAACTCAGGTCCTGATGCTCGGGCTTGAGGGTCTGGTAGAGCCATTCCGCGGTGGGGTGGCTCTTGGTCGCCCGGAGCGCCGTAAGGATGGCTTCCCGCTTTTTACTGTATCTTGTGGTGCGTTCCATATCGGCCTCCTTGTTGATAATGATTATTGTTTGCAAAATGATAATACCATACCCCTGCCGCTTTGTAAAGAGGTTTTTTTAATTTTTTCAAAAAAATTTCCGCGTCTCGAATGAGCCGCGGAAATTGGTTGATCAAAGCAGAGGAACGCCCGCCTTGGTGCACAGTTCCACAGTATCCTCATCCCACAGGGACACCTGTACCTCGCCGATGTGAGCCTTGCCCAGCAGCAGCATGGACACACGAGACTGGCCGATACCGCCGCCCATGGTCAGAGGCAGTTCTCCGTTGAGAAGCATCTTGTGGAAAGGCAGCTCCCGGCGGTCATCACAGCCGGCCAGCGTCAGCTGGCGGTCCAGAGACTCCGGGCTGACCCGGATACCCATGGAGGACAGCTCCATGGCCTGACCGTTTACATTGTCCCATACCAACAGGTCGCCGTTCAAAGCCCAGTCGTCATAGTCAGGGGCACGGCCATCGTGAGGCTTACCGGATTTGAGCTTGCCGCCGATACCAATAATAAACACAGTGCCTTTCTCGGCCACAATGGCATTCTCCCGCTCCTTGCCGGTATAGTCGGGCCAGCGGTCCTCCAGCTCCTGTGAGGTAACGAAGGTCACCTGAGGATTGATGTCGGGCACGCAGGCCAACTGGGGAAACACGGACTTCAAAAAGCTCTGGGTGGTGCACAGGGCCTTGACGATGGAGCGCACCGTATCCTGCAGGTAATCCACAGTACGGTCTTCTTCCTCGATGATCTTCTCCCAGTCCCACTGGTCCACATAGGCAGAGTGGATGTTGTCCAAGTCCTCATCCCGGCGAATGGCATTCATGTCGGTATACAGGCCCTCGCCCGCATGGAACTGATAGCGCTTGAGGGCAAGCCGCTTCCATTTGGCCAGAGAATGAACCACCTCGCCCATGTCGTCCACACCGTTGATGTCAAAGCTGACAGGGCGCTCCACACCATTCAGATTGTCGTTTAGGCCGGAAGAAGATGCCACGAACAGGGGTGCGGACACACGATGCAGGCGCAGTGCCCCGGACAGGCTGTCCTCGAACAGGCGCTTGAGCATACCGATGGCCTTTTGGGTCTGGTACAGGTCAAGAGAAGGGACGTATCCCTCCGGAATATATGTTTTTTTGGACATAGCAGTGCCCTCCGATTTGAGAAATACCACATTATTATAATCGTCCTTTTCGGGAAATGCAATCGCTTCTTGCATTGCTCCGGAAAAAGAGTATAATAAAATCACTAAAAAATGGGGGAATGTTTTGTGAAATTCATCTCCTGGAACGTCAACGGCCTGCGTGCCTGTATGAAAAAGGGCTTTGAAGACTTCTTCGCCGCCCAGAAACCGGACTTTCTGTCCCTGCAGGAAACGAAAATGGAACAGGGTCAGGCCCAGCCCGACTTGGGCGGCTATCTGGAATACTGGAACAGCGCGGAAAAGAAGGGCTATTCCGGCACCGCCGTATTTACCCCCCACACCCCTATCGCCGTGGCCTACGGCATGGACAAGGATATCCACGACCACGAGGGGCGGCTCATTACGCTGGAATATGAGCAGTTCTACCTTGTGTGCTGTTATACCCCCAATTCCCAGGATGGTCTGAAGCGTCTGGACTACCGCATGGTGTGGGAGGATGATTTAAGAGACTATCTCGTCTCGCTGGACAAGCACAAACCTGTCGTCTACTGCGGCGACCTGAATGTGGCCCATGAGGAGATCGACCTGAAAAACCCCAAGACCAACCGCATGAACGCGGGCTTTTCCGACCAGGAGCGGGAAAAGATGACCACCCTGCTCTCTTCCGGCTTTACCGACACCTTCCGTTACCTCTACCCGGACAAGGAGGGTGCCTACTCCTGGTGGTCCTACCGCTTCAATGCCCGGAAAAACAACGCTGGATGGCGCATCGACTACTTTATCGTCTCCGACCGCCTGCGGGATAAGATCAAGCGCGCCGAAATCCTGTCTGAGGTAGAGGGCAGTGACCACTGTCCTGTCCTTTTGGAACTGGACATCTAAAGAAAGAAGGTCATACCATGAAAATCAAAGACTTATTTGGTCAGGGCCGTCCCGTCTTTTCCTGCGAGGTGTTCCCTCCCAAAAAGACCAGCCCTGTAGACAGCATTTATAAAACACTGGACGGACTCAAGGATATTAAGCCCGACTTCATCAGCGTCACCTTTGGGGCGGGAGGCTCTCAGGTAAACCAGTCCACCCGGGAGATCGCCTCCATCATTCAGAACAAGTATCACATCCCCGCCATGGCCCATCTCACCTGCGTCAATGCCACCAAGGGCGAGGTGACCGCCCTGCTGGCAGGGCTGAAGGAAGAGGGCGTAGAGAACGTGCTGGCCCTGCGTGGCGACCGCAACCCCGACCTGCCCCCCAAGACCGACTTTCTCCATGCGGACGAGCTGGTCTCCTTTATCCTGCGCCGTGGCGACTTCGGTGTGTCTGCCGCCTGCTATCCCGAGGGCCATCCCGAAAGTGCCGACATGGTCAGCGACATCCGTTACTTGAAACAGAAGGTGGACGCGGGTGCCCAGCATCTGGTCAGCCAGCTGTTCTTTGACAATGAGGACTTCTTCCGCTTTTTGGAGCACTGCCGCATGGCGGGCATCACCGTTCCCATTGAGGCAGGCATCATGCCCGTGCTCAACCGCGGCTCCATCGAGCGCATGGTGTCCCTGTGCGGGGCCAGTATCCCCAAAAAGCTGTCCCGCATTCTGGCCCGTTACGGTGACCATCCTGAGGCCCTGCGTCAGGCAGGCATCGCCTATGCCATCGACCAGATCGCCGACCTGATGGCGGCGGGCGTGGACGGCATCCACCTGTATACCATGAACAACCCCGCCGTGGCAAAGGAGATCAGCCACAGCATCTCCTCAATCCGCGCCGTATGACTCCCATCACTCTGACCCTGCCGGACATTGACGAGGTGCTGCGCTATATGGGCACCCCCCCGGAAGCGGCGGACGACACCCTGCGTGCGTTGGTAGATGACTGCGTCCGACAGCTGTTAAGCGCCGCGCAGCCCCGATGGATCTATGGCATCTTTGGCCTATCCTTTGAGGAAGACGGTGTGCGGCTTGACAACAGACTTGCGCTCCCCGGACAGGCTCTGCGTGACCATCTGTCCGGCTGTACCCAAGCCTGCGTGCTGTGTGCCACACTGGGAGCACAGGCAGATACCCTCATCCGCCGGGCGGAGTGTACCGACATGGCCCGTGCGCTGGCTCTGGACTGCTGCGCCAGCGCGCTGGCAGAGCAGCTGTGCGACCAAATTGAGCATGAACTGCAAGCCCTGTTCCCCGGCTGTTACTTCCCCTATCGTTTCAGCCCCGGCTACGGCGACCTGCCATTGGAGGTCAACACCCCCCTGCTGGCATTGCTGGACGCGCCCCGAGCCATCGGGCTGTGCGCCACCGCCAGCCATCTGCTCACCCCCCGCAAGTCGGTGACCGCCATTCTCGGTGTGGCCGACCATCCCATTGATACCCACAAGCGCAGCTGCTTGAGCTGTCCTGCTCATAACAGCTGCCAGTACCGAAAGTCAGGTGGACACTGTGGAATTTCGTGAATTACTGCGTGGCGACCGCCCCATCCTGCTGGACGGCGGCATGGGCACCATGCTCCAAGCCAGAGGTCTCAAGCCCGGCGAGCACCCGGAGCTGGCCGCGCTGGAGCACCCGGACTGGCTCTTTGACATCCATCGCGCTTATGTGGATGCCGGAGCACAAATCATCAACACCAACACCTTCGGCGCCAATCGGGAAAAGCTGGCCCGCACGGACAAGGCGGTAGACGAGGTAGTTTCCGCTTCCGTGGCCGTGGCCCGCAAGGCCGCAGACGGCCGGGCTCTGGTGGCACTGGACATTGGACCCATCGGCCAGCTGCTGGAACCCACCGGAACGCTGGCCTTCGAGCAGGCGGTGGATATTTTCAAAGAGACCATCCCCGCCGGTGTAAATGCCGGGGTAGACCTGATTTTTATTGAGACCATCACCGACCTGCAGGAGGCCCGGGCCGCCCTGCTGGCCGCCAAGGAAACCTGCGACCTGCCCGTGATGGTCACCATGACCTATGAGGCCCGCTGCCGCACCTTCCTGGGCCACTCCCCCGCCTCCGCCGCGCTGACGCTGGAGGGTATGGGGGCGGATGCCATCGGTGTGAACTGCTCTCTCGGTCCTCGTGAGATGCCGCCCTTGGCAGAAGAACTGCTCAAGTGGTCCACCCTGCCCATCATCCTCAAACCCAATGCGGGCCTACCCGACCCGGCAGGAGGCGGCTACGACATTACCCCGGCCGAATTTGCCCAAAGCCTTGCTGCCCTTGCTGACATGGGTATCAAACTCTTTGGCGGCTGCTGCGGCACCACCCCGGAGTATATCGCCCTGCTCAAGCAGGAATTGGACAAACGCTCTGTCATGAATATTCCCCGCACTGTCCCCGCCGCCGTCTGCTCCCCCACCACAGTGGTTCCCATTGACCGGGTCCGTGTCATTGGCGAGCGCATCAACCCCACCGGCAAAAAGCTGATGAAAGAGGCGCTGCGCCGGGGCGATGTGGACTTTATGCTGGGTCAGGCGCTGGCCCAGACGCAGGCGGGCGCGGACATTCTGGACGTGAACGTGGGCCTGCCCGACATTGACGAACAGGCCATGATGGTGCGCACGGTCAAGGCCCTGCAGGGCATCACCGACGCACCCCTGCAGTTGGACTCCACCGACCCCGCCGTGCTGGAGCAGGCACTGCGCATTTACTGCGGCAAGGCCATTGTCAACTCGGTCAACGGCGAGCAGGCGGTGCTGGACCGCATTCTCCCCCTTGTGAAAAAGTACGGTGCGGCAGTGGTAGGCCTGACGCTGGACGAAAAGGGCATCCCAAAGACCGCTGAAGCGCGCCTCACCATCGCCCGGCGCATTCTGGATGCGGCACTGGCATGCGGCATCCGCAAAGAGGACGTATACATCGACTGTCTCACCCTCACCGCCTCCGCCGAGCAGGAGGGGGCACAGCAGACCCTGTCTGCCCTGCGCATGGTCAAAGAGCAGCTGGGTCTGAAAACGGTGCTGGGTGTATCCAATATCTCCTTCGGCCTGCCCGCCCGCCCTGTGGTCAACCAGAATTTCCTGACCATGGCCATGGTATACGGTCTGGACCTGCCTATCATCAACCCCAACGTGGACAGCATGATGGCGGCGGTGCGCAGCTATCATCTGCTGATGAATGTGGACACCGATGCCCGGGAATTTATCGCCGCCTATGCCGATGCGCCTGCGGCAGCTCCTGCCCCTGCCGTTGGCACGCGGGCGCTGAATGAAATCGTCCGGGCGGGTCTGAAGGGAGAGGCCCCCGCCGCCACCCGCGCTCTGCTGGAAAGCGGCGCTGACCCCATGGACATCATCAATACCATCCTCGTCCCCGCGCTGGACGCGGTGGGCGCGGACTTTGAGGCGGGTCGGAGCTTCCTGCCCCAACTCATCCAATCCGCCGGGGCGGCTCAGGCCGCCTTCGAGGTGCTGCGCGCGCATATGTCCACCGATAAGACCGCCGCAGACGAAAAAAGCACCATCGTTCTTGCCACCGTCAAGGGTGACATCCACGACATCGGCAAGAACATCGTCAAGGTGCTACTGGAGAACTACGGCTATATCGTCATCGACTTGGGCAAGGACGTTGCCCCGGAGACGGTTGTGCAGGCCGCAAAGGAACACGGTGCGGCTCTGGTGGGACTGTCCGCCCTGATGACCACCACTCTGAAAGCCATGGAGGACACCATTTCCCTGCTGCGCAGGGAAGGTCTTTCCTGCAAAATCATGGTGGGCGGAGCGGTGCTCACCGAGGACTATGCCAAACAAATCGGCGCAGACTTCTATGCCCGGGATGCCAAGCAGGGTGTGGACATCGCCCGGCAGGTGTTTTCACTCTAACGAAAACAGCGGCTGCTCTGGAGAGCAGCCGCTGTTTTCCCTTTTTGATATAGTTGAAAATTATCTTGATGGTCAAGAGCCTTGTTATAACAACCTATTTTGACGCAGAAACTCCTGCTCCGTTTGGTGGAGCAGGAGTTTTATTTCGCAATTCAACAAATTGGAATTGGTCAAATTGAAATTATTGCTTCCACAAACTGGTTTGCCTTTTCTGTATGAATACCGTGCCCACAATCAAATTGCTGGATTTTCATATTTTCAATCAAGGCATTGACTCTCTGCAAATCTTCATCAGACAATGCACCTTGCAACAAACCATTTTCACCAATCGTTGTGTTTGCTTTCATAAACAGAGTTTTGCATTTGATTTTAGAAAGAAGGTCATTGTAATCAACAGTATCATTGAACGAATCGTTATAAAAGGCTTCTCCAAAATGGGGGTCGTAATATTGCAGGCCATTAAAGCCTTCTAAAAACTTTTTAGGCCAAAACAGAACTTTCAGATTTTTGTCGGGATGTTTGGTTCGGTATTTCAATGCAAAACCACTCAGTTTTTCTCTGACAGTTTCTCTGGATTCATCGGGAAAGAAATTCCA
>JAZNTL010000013.1:0-2158 GCA_045591745.1 Lawsonibacter sp. | reverse complement strand
CGACAATTTAGTGCTGTTTTTCTTAAAATAATCCGATTTCACAGAATGTTCAATTTTGTTATGATATTTGTGCAAAAAACTTTTGCAAGGAGGAATGTTTTTTATGAAAAAAGCAAGATGGATAGCCCTGCTGCTTGTCCTCGTGCTGAGCGTCGGCATGCTCGCCTGCTGCGGCGGCAACGGTGACGGCAGACGGATTATCCGAATCGGCCACAACCAGGCCACCACCCACCCCACCCACATCGGTCTGACCGCTTTCGCTGAGTTCATCAACGAGAAGCTGGGCGACAAGTATGTGGTGGAGGTTTACCCCTCTGAGCTGCTGGGCTCCCAGACCGAGATGGTCCAGCTGACCCAGACCGGCGCCATCGACATCGTCGTGGCATCCAACTCCATCATGGAGACCTTCTCCGCCAACTACTCCCTGTTCAACCTGCCCTACCTGTTCAGCTCCGCTGAGGCCTACCACGCCGCCATGGACGATCCCGCGGTCACGGACCCCATCTTCCTGGCCACCGAGGACGCCGGCTTCATCTGCGTTACCTGGCTGGATGCAGGTACCCGTAACTTCTACACCGTCAACAAGCCCATCAACAGCCCCGCTGACCTGAAGGGCTTGAAGATCCGCGTGCAGCAGTCTCCCACCAACGTTTCCATGATGGAGCTGCTGGGCGGCACTGCCACCCCCATGGGCTTCGGCGATGTCTATACCGCTCTGCAGCAGAAGATCCTGGACGGCGCAGAGAACAACGAGCTGGCTCTGACCTCCAACGGTCATGGCGACATCTGCAAGTACTATTCCTATGATATGCACCAGATGATCCCCGCCCTGGTTCTGTGCAACAGGTCCTTCCTGGAGGGCCTGTCCGCCGAGGAGCGTGCCATCTTTGACGTGGGCTTCAAGATCATCAACACCGTCCAGCGTCAGGAGTGGACCGGCGCTGTCGAGGAGGCCAAGGAAAAGGCTTTGAATGAGCAGGGCGTCAACTTCCTGTACCCCGACACCGCTCCCTTCCAGCAGGCCGTTATGCCCCTGCATGAGTCCGTCCTGGCCGGCAATGCCGAGCTGCAGCCCATCTACGACATGATCCAGGAGTACAACGCACAGTACTCTGCCGCAACTGAGTAAGGAGGATCGACAATGAAAGCATTGAGAAATATCCTCAACAAGTGTCTGAACGGTCTGGCCGGTCTGAGCCTGATCGTCATGACTGTCCTGACCACCTATCAGGTCATCGTTCGTTACATCTTCAACTCCCCCTCCACCTGGTCTGAGGAGCTGGTCGGCTATATGTTCGGCTGGGCCACCATGTTCGGTGCCGCTCTGTGCACCGGCGAGCGCGGCCACATGAACATTCCCATTATCGTCGACATGATGAAGCCCACCGCTAAGAAGATCCTGCTGATCTTCGCTGAGGTCGTGGCTCTGCTGTTCTCTGCCATCATCCTGGTCTACGGCGGCACTACCGTCTCCAGCCTGGCCATGGGCCAGCAGACCTCCTCTCTGTGGGGTCTGGCCGTCGGCACCTTCTACTGGGTCATGCCTGTCTGCGGCGTGGTGATGGTCGTCTACTCCATCCTGAATATCATCGCCATCGCCAAGGGCGAGAGCGAGGCCGCCCTGGATGAGGCTGCCGCTGCTCTGGCCAAGGCTGAGGCCGAAGCAAAAAAGGAGGCATAAGCAATGGCACTTCAAGGTTTGTTTATCATTCTGGCGGTTATGCTCGTCCTGCTGTTTCTGGGCGTGCCCATCTCTTATGGCATCGGAATCTCCTCTCTGGCTGCCATCCTGACCTGCATCGATCTGGACGTTGCGGTGCTGACCGCTGCACAGCGTACCTTCGTTGGTATGTCCAAGTTCTCCCTGACCGCAATTCCCTTCTTTATTCTGGCCGGTAACATCATGAACCAGGGCGGCATCGCCAAGCGTCTGGTCAACTTCGTTATGGCTATCCTGGGCAAGCTGCCCGGCGCTCTGCTGGTCACCAATGTCGGCACCAACGCCCTGTTCGGTGCCATCTCCGGCCCCGCCTCCGCCCCTGCCGCCGCCGTCGGCTCCATGATCCGCGACGGTGCCGAGGAGGCCGGTTACGATCCCGCTCTGACCGCTGCCACCAACGCCGCCTCTGCCCCCTCCGGTCTGCTGATCCCCCCCTCC
>JAZNTL010000012.1:0-3444 GCA_045591745.1 Lawsonibacter sp. | reverse complement strand
TGGGATTGCGGCCACCGGCGGTATAGACCTCAAAGCTACCGTCTGCCCGACGGCGGGCATCAATGGCCACCACCACGCACTGGCTGCCAAAGCGCTCGGCGGCCCTTGAAATAAGGGTGGGGTCCTTCACCGCCGCGGAGTTGACGGAAATCTTATCCGCGCCCGCCCGCAGCAGCCGCTGAAAGTCATCCAGTGTGCGGATGCCGCCACCCACGGTCAGTGGGACAAACACCCGGGCGGCAGTGCGCTCCACCACATCGGCCACGGTGTCCCGGGCATCGCTGGTGGCGGTAATGTCCAAAAAGACGATTTCGTCCGCACCCTGCTGAGAATAATAGGTGGCCAGTTCCACCGGGTCGCCTGCGTCCCGGATATTGACAAAATTGACCCCCTTGACCACACGTCCGTCTCGGACATCCAGACAGGGGATGATTCGCTTGGCTAACATTGGACTCCCTCCAAAAAACGGTCTATCTCCCGCTGAGAACACAAAATCGTTACCTTTTCCGGGTAGCGGGCGGCCACATCCTTTAACAGCTGGCGACGCGGGCCTGTCCTGCCCTTCCAAAACACCCAGTACGCAAAGTTCAAATCGAATTTTTCCGGGCAGCCCTCGGTCATGTCCGGACGACTGATCCCCCGGTAGGTGTGGTAGCGGCACAGAGTCCGAAACAGGCAGTTCAGCCGGGGCAGAGTCACCAGTATGATCCTGTCCGCCTGCTCCATGCGCGCGTCAAAATGGAATTTGGAATACACGCCCTCGATGAGCCAGTTATCCTGCTCCATAAAATGGCCTACCATGGAAATACACTCATCCCGGTCACGCTCCTGCCAGCCGGGCAGCCAGAACACGGTGTCCAGATGGAGTACCGGCAAAGTCAGCCGCTCCCCTAACCGCCGGGCCAGCGTGGACTTGCCGGACCCGCTGAAGCCCAGAACCGCAATTTTCACTGCTGTACTCCAGCGTCGGCGGCAGCCTGTGCAAGGTCGATGGTCCCTGCGTAATAGGCTTTGCCGATGATGGCGCCGTACAGCCCCATCCCGGCCAGCTTTTGAATGTCCCCGTTGTTGGACACACCGCCGGAGGCGATGATATTACAATCTACACTCTTTTGCAGCGCAGCCAACTTTTCAAAGGCAGGCCCCTGCAAAGTTCCGTCTGTTTCAATATCTGTAAAGATAATCGTCTTTACACCAATTTTCTGCATCTGACGGGCAAACTCCAGATAGTCAAGGCCGGAATCCTCTATCCAGCCGGCAGTTTTGACCCGGCCGTTTTTGGTGTCGATGCCCACGGCGATGCGCTCGCCGTATTGGGCAGCGGCCTGCTTCACAAACTCAGGATGACTCACCGCGGCAGAGCCGATGACCGCCCGGTACACACCCAGGGCGAACACATCTTCCAAATCAGCCATGGAGCGGATTCCGCCCCCCAGCTCCACCTTCAGGCCCACACTTTGAGCCACCGCGCGCACGATATCCGCGTTTTTACGAATACCGTCTTTTGCTCCGTCCAGATCCACCATATGGATGTACCGGGCCCCGGCATCATAAAAGGCTTGTGCAGTGGCGATGGGGTCATCGGCCACCTGATGGACGGTATCAAATTCGCCCTTGAACAGGCGCACGACCTTTCCGTCTTTCAGGTCGATGGCAGGTAAAATGATCATTTGTTCATCGCTCCAAAATTCTTTAGGATCTGCAGGCCCACCTCGCCACTCTTTTCCGGATGGAACTGACAGCCGAAGAAGTTGCCGCTGTTGACCGCGGCAATAATGTCACAGCCGTGGTCGGTGGTGGCAATAACCTGTTCAGGTGCGCAGTTCTGGGCGCTGAAAGAGTGAACGAAATAGACACATGCCCCCTCGTCAATACCTGCAAACAGGGGCGAAGAATTGGGAAAGCGCAGGCTGTTCCAACCGATGTGGGGCAGCTTGAGGCGGGTGGGAATGCGGTCACACGCACCCTGAATGACACCAAGGCCTTCACAGTGCCGCACCTCTGTTCCCCGCTCCAGCAACAGCTGCATGCCAAGGCAGATACCCAGCACAGGCTTGTTTCTTCCCTGCTCCACCACTACTTTGTCAAGGCCGGGAGCACGCAGCTTGTCTGCCGCGTCAGGAAATGCGCCCACACCGGGCAGCAGGATGGCATCCGCCAGTTCAATTTCCCTTGCGTCACTGGTAATGCGGGTATCCACACCTACGTAGGCGAAGGCATTGGACACGCTTTTCAGGTTGCCAACACCGTAGTCGATAATGGCGGTATAGCCCATGTTACAGCACTCCCTTGGTGGACACCACACCACTGCCCTCTACTTTGACTGCGTCCTTGATGGCAAGACCAAAAGACTTATAAAGGCCCTCGGTGATGTGGTGGGCATTCACCCCGTAGTGACACTTCTGGTGCAGAGTAATACCCGCGTTAAAGGACAGGGCACGCATGAACTCCAGCGTCAGACAGGCGTCGTAATCCCCAATCATGGGCTGAGGCATATCCGCGTCAAAAACCAGATAGGGTCGGTTGGAGAAATCCAGCGCTGTAAAGCACAGAGCTTCGTCCATGGGCACGTAGGCACTGCCGAAGCGGCGGATACCCTTTTTGTCGCCCAGTGCCTCGCGAAGGGCCTGACCCAGCACGATGCCGGTGTCCTCCACCGTGTGGTGGCCGTCCACCTGCAGGTCGCCCTTTACCGTCAGCTTCATACCCCAACCGGCATAAAAGGCAAGGGCGGTGAGCATATGGTCAAAGAAGCCGATGCCGGTGGACACCTCTACCTGACCGCCGTCCAGAGACAGTTCCAGCGTAATGTCGGTTTCCTTTGTTGTTCTTGTGATAGAAGCAGTACGCATGGTACTTTCCTCCTTACTCAAATCGAACTTGGATGGAATTTGCGTGGGCGGTCAGCTTTTCGCTTTGCGCCAGCGTGATGATCTTGTCCTTGATGGGGGCAAGAGATTTTTGGTCAAATTCAATAACACTCATGGTCTTTAAAAAGCTGTCCACCGACAGGGGCGAGAAAAACCGGGCCGTGCCGCTGGTGGGCAGCACGTGATCCGGGCCGGCCAGATAGTCGCCCAAAGGCTCCGGCGACCAGCTGCCAAGAAATACCGCACCGGCATTTTTAATATTCGGCAGCAGCGCCCGGGGATCGCGGGTGACGATCTCCAAATGCTCCGGGGCAATCTCATTGGCAAGGGCCACACATCCTGCTAAATCGCTGCACACAATGGCGCAGCCAAAGTCCCGCAGGGAGGCCTCCATGATCTCGGAGCGCTCCAGATAGCCCGTCTGGCGGACGATCTCCCCGTCCACCGCCTGGGCAAGGGCCTCGCTGTCCGTCAGCAGCACGGCAGAGGCCATGCGGTCGTGCTCCGCCTGACTGAGCAGATCAGCAGCCACAAACTTGGGGTCGGCACTGTCATCGGCAATGACCAGCACTTC
>JAZNTL010000011.1:0-6949 GCA_045591745.1 Lawsonibacter sp. | reverse complement strand
GCGCTGGGTGCTGTATTCCATATCATCGCAGAAGGGGCACTTCCGGTACGTAACGGAGTAGTCCTCCCCACAAAACTCACAGCGGATCACATCGCTGCGTCGGCTGTTTGTCTGCTGGTCTGTTGTCATGGTGAAACCCTCCAATCTCATGTGTCCCATCTCAGGGCTTTGTTTCATTTTACCGTTCTTTTACCGCTGCGTCAACCTAAAATCCGTCTTTTTTCGCCCTGCTCCTTTTCCCTTGACCGGACCGATCCTTTATTTTATAATGGTTCTATCATCCTTTCTTCGGAGGTATGTCCCATGCAGATCTGTTTTGATACGATGAACGACACCGTTCTGGAACACTTCAAAGGTGGCGAAGGTCGCATGATCGCCAAAATGTTCAACGACGACCACAACAAAATTCTCCGGGGTCTGCTGGAGCCGGGCTGTTCCATCGGTCTGCACACCCACGAAGGAAACAGCGAAATGCTCTTCGTCCTGTCCGGCCGGGGCAAGGTGCTTTACGATGGGGAATACCTGCCCCTGCAGCCCGGCGACTGCCACTACTGCCCCATGGGCCACGAGCACAGCCTCATCAACGACACCGACGAAGAGCTGGTGGTCCTTGCCATCGTCCCCGAGCACGGCGTGGCAAATACCTGATCCCATGAAAATCGCTTTTTACACGCTGGGCTGCAAGGACAACCAGTACGAGACTCAGGCTTTGGAGCAGCTGTTCGTCCGGCGCGGGCACACCCTGGTGGATTTCGAGGGTGAGGCAGACCTGTACGTGATCAACACCTGCACCGTCACCGCCGTCAGCGATAAAAAGTCCCGGCAGGTCATCCGCCGGGCCAGAAAGACCGCTCCGGACGCTGTCATTGCCGTGTGCGGCTGTTACCCCCAGACCCATCCCGAGGATATGGACAAGCTGGGCATTGATCTGGTGGCCGGAACGGGCGACCGGCTGGGCTTTGTAGAGCTGGCTGAGCAAACCTTCCGGGAACGAAAGCCCATCAACGCACTGGACGACGCCATGAAGCGTCTGGACTTCGAGGTACTGCCCGCCGGCGGGCTGGAAGGCCGCACCCGGGCCATGCTGAAGGTGGAGGACGGCTGCGTTAACTTCTGCACCTACTGCATCATCCCCTATGCCAGAGGGCGCATCCGCTCCCTTCCCCTGACCGAAGCGGCACGGCAGGTGGGCGACCTGCAGGAGCAGGGCTACCGGGAGATCGTGCTCACCGGCATTGAAATTTCTTCGTGGGGACAGGATCTGCGCAACGGCACCTCTCTCATTGATCTTTTGGAGGCCGTGTGCGCCACCGCCCCCGACTGCCGCATCCGACTGGGCTCGCTGGAGCCCAGAACCATCACGGAGGAATTCTGTGCCCGGGCAGCAAAGCTGTCCAATCTGTGCCCCCACTTCCACCTTTCCATGCAGTCGGGCTGCGACAGCGTGCTCAAGCGAATGAATCGCAAGTACGACACCGCCCGCTATCTGGAGTCTGTGCACCTTCTGCACCGATACTTTGACCGACCTGCCATTACCACAGATTTGATCGTGGGTTTTCCCGGCGAGACGCAAGAGGAATTTGAGCAGACACTGGAATTTATCCGCAAGTGCGCCTTTTCCGCCATGCACGTGTTCCCCTATTCCAAGCGCCCCGGCACCCCTGCAGCCAGCATGCCCGGACAGGTACTCAACGCTGTGAAGGAAGAACGGGCTCATCAGGCCGCGCAGGTGGCCGCACAGATGGAACAGGATTATCTGGCACAGTTTATCGGCCAGCCTCTTCCCGTCCTTTTTGAGGAAGAACGGGACGGCCTGTGGTGGGGCCACACTCCCAACTATATCCCCGTGGCCATCAATGGCGAAAACCTGCACAATCAGGTGCGGGATATACTGTTGGAGCAAGTGCGGGACGGCATGATTTTCGGCAAACTGATATAAGCGAAACCCCGCCTTGCCATCGGCAAGGTGGGTTTCTTATTACTCTTTATGAGGCAGGGATATCTCACTAAGCAGTGTGGAACCCAGCACCAACACCGCGCCCACCAGACCGCTGACCGTCAGCCCCTCTCGCAAAAACACTGCGGACAGGATAATGGCGGATACCGGGTCGATATAACTCAGCAAGGCCGAGGTCTGGGCGGGCAGTTCCTTGATTCCTCCAAAATACAGCACGTAAGCAATGCCTGTATGTACGATACCCAGCACCAGCAGCACAGGGACCACCGGACCGGACCAATTCATTTCCTTTCCCCATTCGGTCACAAGTACATAAGGCAACAGGGACAGTGCTGCCGCGCCCAGCTGCACGATGGTACGTTCAAAGCCCGGAACTTCCGTCAGCTTTTTGTTCATAAGCACCACGCAGGCATACAGCACCGCCGCACCCACGCCGAACAGGATACCCACGATTTCGCCGGAACCGGAAATCTCCGTCTCCAGTACACCGGATACGAACACCATACCCACCAGAGCCACACCTACGCAGATGCCTTTACGCAGGGTAAGTGCTTCTTTAAACAGGATGGGGGATGCTACAATAACAAACACCGGTGCCAGATAGTAGCACAGGGTAGCGGTGGCCACGGTAGTGTAGCGATAGGCCTCAAACAGCAGGATCCAGTTAAAGCCAATAAAGGCTCCAGACAAAACCAGCATGCCCAGATTGCTCCGGATGGCTGCCCCATTCAAGGGTGATTTGCGCAGAAAACTGAAACCCAGCAAAAACACAGCACCAATGATACCGCGCGCCAGCGCGATGACGCTGGAGGGCAGCGGCACATGCCGCACAAAGATGCCGATGGTGCCGAAAATCAGCATGGCAATGATGATGGACAGCCGGGCTGTGTTGACAGATGAATGTTTCATGATCGGGCCTCTGCTTTCTAATATCAAAACGTTATCCACATTATAGCAAGATTTCGCCCTGATGCAACCCTATAAAACAAAATACTTCCGATGCCGGGTTGCTGCCTCTTGCGCTTTTGCGTTTGGGGTGATAAAATGTTGTGTTGAAAATAACAGCAAGGAGAGCTGCTTTTATGAAATTAGGTATCGTGGGCCTGCCCAATGTGGGCAAAAGCACCCTGTTCAATGCCATTACCAATGCCGGCGCGGAGAGTGCCAACTACCCCTTCTGCACCATCGACCCCAACGTGGGCATGGTGGCCGTGCCCGACTATCGTCTGGACAAGCTGACCGAAATGTATAACCCCAAAAAGACCACTCCCGCCGTCATCGAGTTCGTTGATATCGCCGGTCTGGTGAAGGGCGCCAGCCGGGGTGAGGGTCTGGGCAACAAGTTTTTGGGCAACATCCGCATGACCGATGCCATCGTGCATGTGGTGCGCTGCTTTGACGATGACAACGTTATCCACGTGGAGGGCTCCACCGACCCCATCCGTGACATCGACACCATTGACCTGGAACTAGTCATGGCCGACCTTGAAATGGTAGAGCGCCGCATTGACAAGGCTAAGAAGGCCGCCAAGGGTGACAAAAAGTTCCTGCAGGAGGCCGCCGACTTCGAGGGTCTGCGGGACTGGCTCAATGATGGCAAGTCCGCCCGCACTTATGAGCCGGTGGACATCGCCGCCGAATATCCCGACTGCGAGCTGCTGTCTCTGAAGCCCGTGATCTATGCCGCCAATCTGGACGAAGACGGCTTTGCCGATCCCCAGTCTGTTTCCTACTACAAGCAGGTGGAGGAGCGTGCCGCCCAGCAGGGTGCACAGGTGGTTCCCGTATGCGCCAAGCTGGAAGCGGAGATCGCTGAGCTGGACGCAGAGGAAAAGAAGATGTTCCTGGACGATTTGGGCATTACCGAAAGCGGTCTGGACCGACTGGTCAAGGCCAGCTATACCCTGCTTGGCCTGATCTCCTACCTGACCAGTGGTGAGGACGAGTGTCGCGCCTGGACCATCACCCGGGGCACCAAGGCGCCTCAGGCCGCCGGCAAGATCCACTCCGACTTTGAGCGCGGCTTCATCCGGGCTGAGGTAGTTTCCTACGAGGACCTGATGGCCTGCGGCACCATGGCCGCCGCCCGTGAAAAGGGCCTGATCCGCTCCGAAGGCAAGGAGTATGTGGTGCAGGATGGAGATATTATCCTGTTCCGATTTAACGTATAAATAAGATGAACCGCCCCTATGCCGTCTGGCACAGGGGCGGTTTTTATAAATTTTTCAATTCATTCCATGTATCCTGAATGACCTTTTGGGGCAGGTATACCTTTGCCAGCTCCATCAGCTGAGCCAGCGTCAGCGAGCGCCCGGCGGCCACCATTGGATGCTTCATCCACTTACCGAATCGGCGCTGGAACACCGCCCGGGAGCGTTCGTTGTCCAACAATTCGCCAACGGTTATGCGGTTGTTTTTCAAATCCACAAAATCACCTCCGATATACTCTATGCAGTTGGGTGCTCCCTTTGCCTTTTCCGCTGCCCCAAAATGTATAGCTGCTCATCCCTCGGGGCATACTTTCATGCGGAGGTGTGAAGCATGAAGAACAACGACAGCATCAAGTGTACCGTTACCAATTGTGCCTATCACAGCAAGACCCAGAACTACTGCTCCCTGCCTGAGATCCAGGTGGGTTGCTGCTGTGGCAACGTGACCGACTGCGAGGGCACCGAGTGCGCCTCTTTCCGTCTGGAAGGCAACGGCACCCACTAACGAAAAAAGAACGCGGATGTTAATCATCCGCGTTCTTTTTTCAGTTCACGTTCAAACCATAGAAGCCCATGAGTGCCAGCGCCATCAGTCCGGCGGTGATCAGCTGGATGGGTAATCCCCGAAACACTTTGGGACAATTGTCAAAGCTGGCCTGGTCCTGCATGCCGGTAAAGATGACCAGCACACCCAAAATGCCAACTCCGCTGGCCAGCGCATAAAGCAGCGTCTGAGGCAGGGAGTAGTTGCGCAGGGTAATGATAAAGGCTACACCCAGCACCGCGCAGTTATACACTGTCTGGGACAGGTCCTCGTTCAAATGTCGGTACAGCACCGGGAAGAACAGGCGCAGCAGTTGCCGCAGCAGGCCCACCGCCATCAGCACCGACAGGGTGTAGGCCAGCACCCGGAAGTGCTCCACCCCAAAAAAGCGCAGGATACATACATTCACCAGCCAGGAGATCAGCGCCGTGACCACCATCACCAGTGTAATACTGACTCCGATATGCCAGGCCCTGTCCTCCGTCATGTCCTTTCGTTTGGGCCAGTCCATGCCCAGACAGCGCACCAGCACCATGTTTTCAGCCAGAATAGCGATGAGCACCAACCCAATTACTTGCAGCATGTTCTCATCCCCTCCTTACACCTGACCATCCATGTATTCCACTTCACCGGCATCCAGTCGGGAGGCGATATACAGGCCCTTGTTGACGCCGGCCGTGATGGCCCGGCAAGTATCCGTTGCTCCGGAAATGGCATCCACACTGTTGCGGCCCTCGTCACGTACCGTACCCGACAGCCCCACATATTGGCCAAGATAGTCCTGCTCCAGCGCCTGTCCTCCGATGCCGGCATGCTCACTGTGTCCGGTAACGGTCACACCGGTGACCTCACCATTCACATCCACACCCACCACCATGGTGACCACACCGCCAAAGCCCTGCACTTCCACTTCCACGCAGTAGCCGATCAGTTCGTTTTCGTTATAGCCGGCCAAAATACTCAGGGCATCCTCTGCCATATACGGAGTCTCTGTAACCACCCGGGCGGCAGGCATGACCTTTTCCAGCAGCTCCTGCTGTTCCCGGTTTTCCCGTACCGCAATGATGCGGCCGGTGGCACGGTTCACTCCGCCAATGCAAATTGCTGTAACGATGATCACCGCCGTCATTGCAGCGGCGTTTTTGCTCCAGCTGCGGATCCGGTCCAGATCCCGTTCTCCGGGCATGGTTCCCCGGGCCGCTTTCTCTCTGCGCTGGGGCATGGTGGGCCGCAGCTTACTCAAACGATTGAGCAAACCAAGTGCCCACAGTCTGGTCTCAGTCAGCGGCCTGACTCCGACCCGCCGGGGCAGGCCCACCCGGTCCAGTAGCCACACACAGCAGTTCATGGTCAGAATGGAGAAGCCCACAGCATCGGGATAGGAGCCGTAGCTGCGCAGCACCATCGTCAGGCAGCCACATCCAATACCGTACAGGAGCTGTCCCCGAGGTGTCACGGGAGAAGTGGTATAATCCGTAGCCATAAAGATAGCGCCCAGCATCAGTCCGCCGCTAAACAGATTGCACACTGCCCAGTCCACCGGTTCGTTCCCCTTGGGGAAGGCAAAGGCAAGCACAGCCACCGTACCCAAAAAGCAGACGGGGATGCGCCACGAGATCACGCGGCGGCACAGCAGATATGCGCCACCCAGCAAAAGCATGAAAGATGCTACTTCACCCATGGCACCGCCGTGCTGGCCCAGCAGCAGCTGAGACAGAGTCAAATCGGGCAGCTTGCCCAGATGGAGATAGGCCATGGGTGTGGGGGTGCTTACCGCATCCACGCCCACCACCGCCTGGCGGTCCAGCGCGTCCACCCACGTGGTCATCATGCCCGGGAAGGGCAGCAGCAGCATACGCCCGGCCAGGGCCGGATTCATGTAATTCTTGCCGATCCCGCCGTAAAACTGCTTGACCACCACGATGGCAAAGGCACCGCCCAGCACCGGAGCCCAGTAGGGCGCGGTAACGGGCAGGGTCATGGCCAGCAGCAGACCGGTCACACAGGCAGACAGGTCTTTGATGCAAACAGGCTTCTTTGTAATCTTACAGTACAAAGCCTCAAAGCCCATGCACGACAGCACGGAAATGGCCGCAAGCACCAGCACCCGGAACCCGAACAGGAACGCGCCCATGACCAGCGCAGGGGTCAGAGCTACCAGCACGTCCAGCATAATGGTGTCCACCGTGGCCCGGTCCCGGATCCACGGGGCGCTTGGCACCCCGGTATGTACCTGAC
>JAZNTL010000010.1:0-2475 GCA_045591745.1 Lawsonibacter sp. | reverse complement strand
ACCGCCGACTTCATCACCAAGGTCCTCAACAAGATCACTCTGTTCGGTGCCCTGTACCTGGCTGTGATCGCCCTGGCCCCCATCGTTACCGCTAATATTATCGGTATCGGTTCTCTGGCCATCGGCGGCACTTCGGTCATCATCGTGGTGGGCGTTGCTCTGGAGACTGTCAAGGCTCTGGAGGCTCAGATGCTCATGCGTCATTACAAGGGCTTCCTGGAGTAAGAGGAGTACCGCATGGGAGCGAAGCTGATCCTGCTGGGCGCCCCCGGCGCCGGCAAAGGCACCCAAGCCGCACTGTTGAGCAAACGGCTGGGTATCCCGACTATTTCAACCGGCAACATCCTACGTCAGGCCATCAAGGATGGCACTGACGTGGGGTTGCAGGTAAAATCCCTGCTGGACGCGGGCAAGTTTGCTCCGGACGAACTGATTATACAGATCCTGTCCGAGCGGCTGGCCCAAAGCGACTGTCAACAGGGATACATCCTGGACGGCGTGCCCCGCACGCTGGCTCAGGCGGAAGCTCTGACACAGGCAGGCATTGAGTTCGACCATGTTGTCTCCCTTGAGGTGGCCGATCAGGACATCGAGGAGCGCATGAGCGGACGGCGTACCTGCCCCGACTGCGGAGCGACCTATCATGTCAAGACTGTGCCGCCCAAGCAGGAGGGCATCTGCGATTCCTGTGGAGGCGAGCTGGTCCTGCGCGAGGACGACACCCCTGAGACGGTCCATCACCGCCTTGAGGTGTACCACGAGCAGACCGAACCCTTGAAGGACTATTACGGCAAGCGCGGCTTGCTGCGCAAGGTGGCCGGAAGCGGCCCCGTCGACAGCATCACCGCCGCGATCATGGAGGTCATGGGGCTGTGAGAGGCATCGAGATGATTTCGCTCAAGTCTCCCCGAGAGATCGAGGCCATGCGCAAGGCCGGACGGATCACCGCCCGGGCAAGAGAACTGGCAGGCTCCATGGTCAAGCCGGGTGTCACAACAAAAGAGATCGACAAAGCCGTGCGCGACTTTATCAAAAGCTGCGGTGCCAAGCCCTCCTTTCTGGGCTACGGCGGTTTTCCCGGCTGTGCCTGTATCTCTGTGAATGACGAGGTCATTCATGGCATCCCCGGTTCCAGAGTGCTTCAGGAAGGCGACATCGTCAGCGTTGACGTTGGCGCGTTCATCGACGGCTTCCACGGCGACTGTGCCGCCACCTTCCCCTGTGGAAAGGTCAGCGATGAGGCGCTGCGGCTCATCGCCGTCACGGAGCAAAGCTTCTGGGAGGGCATCAAATTTGCCCGTCCGGGCTATCGGGTGTCCGACATCTCCCACGCGGTGCAGCAGTATGTGGAAGCAAACGGCTGCAGCGTTGTGCGCGAGTATGTGGGACACGGTGTGGGTGCAAAGCTCCACGAATCTCCGGAGATCCCCAACTACGGGCCCGCAGGTCACGGCCACCGGCTTCAGCCGGGCATGACTTTGGCGGTGGAACCCATGGTGAACGCGGGAGACAAGGCCATCTACGTGTTAAAGGACGGCTGGACCGTCAAAACGAAGGATGGCTCCCTGTCCGCCCACTACGAAAACTCCATCCTCATCACCGAGGGGGAGGCTGAGGTACTCACCACAGTTGAGGAGCTTGCCCATGACTGACTGTACCGGTTGGATCGTCCGGTCCACAGCCGGGCACGACAAGGATGAATTGTTCTGTGTGTTGGGAGCAGACCCGGAAACGGGCCGCATGCTTCTGGCCAACGGAAAACAACGAAAGGCCGATCGACCCAAGCTCAAAAAGCTGGGTCACGTCCAACCGCTGGACCGGGGCGAATTCGATCACCCGGTCATCCGTAAACTGCAAAACAAGGAAACGGTGTCTGACAGAGCGATACGAATCGTTCTGGCCGCCTTCAAGGGAGGTAACTGATCTTGGCAAAAGATGATATGATCGAGCTGGAGGGCGTTGTGACCGAGTCCCTGCCCAACACCACGTTCCACGTGGACATTGGCAACGGCCACATTATCCTGGCTCACATCTCCGGTAAGCTGCGCATGAACTTCATCCGCATCCTGCCCGGAGATAAGGTGACAGTTCAAATGTCCCCTTACGACCTGACCAGAGGTCGCATCACCTGGCGTAGTAAGTAATAAACGACCACGCCGTCAACGGTTTTCTGGAGGACCTTGCGCCACCGGACCCGAGCAAAGCCATCCGCCCGCAGGGCGGACACCAAACGCGAGTCCAACAAAGTGAGTCGCGTTTGGAGAGGAGGAGCGGCGTAATGAGCGAGCTTTCGCCTGTGGCGGAAGTGAGGGATATGAAGCCCGCGACGACGATGGGGCCATAAGGCATTCATTAGGAGGTTATCACAATGAAAGTAAGACCGTCCGTGAAGCCCATGTGCGAGAAGTGCAAAGTCATCAAGCGCAAGGGCAAAGTCATGGTAATTTGCGAAAACCCTAAGCATAAGCAGAGACA
>JAZNTL010000009.1:0-3392 GCA_045591745.1 Lawsonibacter sp. | reverse complement strand
ACAAAAAAAAACACCAGGGGGGAACCCACACCATATCTAATTTTTATGCAACTTTTACAGTTGGAATATCCATTCCCCCAGAAAATCTCAAACAGAATTTACCTTGATTTTGTCATGCCGGTTTTGCTTAAATAATAAGTGTGAAAGATAAGAAGTAAAAAAAGAAGAAAGCAAAGAGGTATCCCAAAATGAATTTATTTGACGTATTGTCCCTTGTGGGCGGCCTGGCCCTGTTCCTGTTCGGCATGAACATTATGGGTCAGGGCCTGGAACGCAGCGCCGGCAGCAAGCTGAAAACCATTCTTGAAAAATTGACCTCCAACCCGATCAAGGGTTTCCTGCTGGGTGTGGTCGTCACCGCAGTCATCCAGTCCTCCTCTGCCACCACCGTTATGGTAGTCGGCTTTGTCAACTCCGGCGTGATGACCCTGCGTCAGGCCATTGGCATCATCATGGGCGCCAATGTTGGCACCACCGTCACCTCCTGGCTGCTCAGCCTGAACGCCATTGAGGGTGACAGCATCCTTATGAAGCTGCTCAAGCCCACCTCCTTCTCCCCGGTTCTGGCTCTCATCGGTGTGATCCTCTATATGTCCGCCAAGAACAGCAAAAAGAAGGACATCGGCACCATCCTGCTGGGCTTCGCCATCCTGATGACCGGCATGGACGGCATGTCGGACGCGGTATCCGGTCTGAAGCATGTACCGGAATTTGCCAATATACTGACCATGTTCTCCAACCCCGTTCTGGGTGTGCTGGCCGGTGCGGCGCTGACCGCCATCATCCAGTCTTCTTCCGCCTCGGTAGGCATCCTGCAGGCTCTGGCCTCCACGGGCACGGTCACGTACAGCAGTGCCATCCCCATCATTCTGGGCCAGAACATCGGCACCTGCGTCACCGCCATGCTCTCCTCTGTCGGTACCAACCGCAACGCCCGCCGGGCCGCAGCCGTCCACCTGTACTTTAATATTATCGGCACCTCCGTGTTCCTGCTGGGCTTCTATGCGCTGCATGCCCTTGTTCAGTTCCCCTTCTATTCCCTGCCCATTGACGAGCTGGGTATTGCTCAGGTGCACACTGTATTCAACCTGACCTGCACCGTAGTCATGCTGCCCCTGTCCCGCCTGCTGGAGAAGCTGGCCTACCTGACCATCCGGGATGAGAAGGACAAGCAGGACCAGTTCCAGCTGCTGGACGAGCGCCTTATGGTCACCCCCTCCATCGCCATCCGCCAGTGCAAGCTGCTGACCATGGATATGACCGCTCTGGCCCGTGAGTCCATGCTCAAGGCCATGGACACCGTTTCCGACTTCAGGGAGGAGGACGCGGCACTGGTCGCCGAGAACGAAAAGATGGTGGACGTTTACGAGGACCGGCTGGGCACCTATCTGGTCCAACTGTCCAGCCAGCGCATCTCCGCCGAGGATAGCCACGAGATCTCCAAGCTGCTGCACTCCATCAGCGACATTGAGCGTATCAGCGACCACGCCCTGTCCATCGCCATCACCGCCCGGAGCATGGCCGAAAAGGACATCCGCTTCTCCGAACAGGGTCAGGCCGAGTTCCGGGTCATTACCGACGCTGTGCGTGAAGTGCTGTCCATCACCGAGCAGTGCTTTGACGCGGACGACCCCGTGCAGGCCCTGCAGGTAGAGCCGCTGGAGCAGGTGGTGGACTATCTCAGCGACACCCTGCGCGCCCGGCACATTCAGCGCCTGCAGGAGGGCACGTGCAGCGTAGAGCACGGTCTGGTATTCACCGACCTGCTCAGCGATTACCGCCGCGTGTCTGACCACTGCTCCAACATCGCCGCCGCAGTCATCCAGCTGCAGCATGACTGCTACGACACCCACCAGTATCTCGGCTCGGTCAAAAAGAACAATCAGGACTTTGACCGTCTGTACCGATCCTATATGGCCCAGTTCCCTCTGCCCCAGTAAGCAAAATCCCTCGCGTCCTGCGGACGCGAGGGATTTTTTGTTCAGTTTTCCGTTTCTTCAAACCGCTTTGCGTCCATCAGTTCAATTTCAAACTCCAGACACTCGTCCTCCCGCTCCACGGTGAGTTTCAGGCTTCCGCCCACGCCCAGTTCTTCTTTGGCGACCACAAGCACGCTGTCGTCCGTTACGGGCACACCGTTGACCGCCACGATCACGTCGTCCGGCCGCAGGCCTTTGGCCCATGCGTCGCTGTTTTTATTTACACCCGTTACGCACAGGCCGCCGTATTTGTCGTAATCAAACATCACAATGATACCCAGCGCAGGAGTTTTTGCCTCTCCCTGCGCGATCAGCTGATCCACGATCCTCTTGGCAAGGCGGGTAGGGACGGCAAAGCCCAGTCCCTCAATGGTATCGTACCGGGACATCATTTTCATGGTGGTAATGCCCACCACCTGTCCCCGGTCGTTGATCAGCGCACCGCCGGAATTACCCGGATTGAGTGCCGCCGTGGTCTGGATCAGGGACATGGTCACCCCATCCATATCCACACTGCGGTCAATGGCAGAGACGATACCCTCCGTCATGGTGCCCCGCAGTCTGCTTCCCAACGGATTACCCAGTGCCACTACCGAGTCACCTACCCTCAGGTCCGCAGAGCTTGCAAATTGGGCACAGGGCAGGTCTATTCCATCTACCTTCAGTACCGCCAGATCATAGTCCGCATGAGTGCCCACCAAAACAGCCTCCATGACCGTGTTGTCCTGAAAGACCACCTGTGCCTGCTGCGTTCCGGCAATCACATGGGCATTGGTGATGATATAGCCGTCCGCAGTCATAACCACACCGCTGCCGGCGCTTCCCCGCCCGGATGGGTAGCGGGCCTGAATATAAACGACGCAGGATTTACAGCGCTCGTAAATTTCCTGTTGTGCAAGCACCTGCTCTCCCACAGGCTGCAGCTCCAGCCGCACATTGCTCCCGATGCCACCCCGGGGAATGGTAGTCTCCCCATCCTCCTCGGCTTGGCTTTGAGGCATATCCTCCCAGCTGGGCAGCATCACTTGTATCTGCATATAGGGCATAAACACCGCCGCAATCGTCATCGCTGCGATCAGTCCCAGACTGATTGCAAATATGATCCAGCCCTTGCGCCTGCTGCGGCGCGGACGTTCCTTGACCTGCGGTAAAATCAGCGGCTGCACCGGCTGCGCGGGCTGCTCCCACGCTCCGCCCTGCCACAGTTGTTGACCCATAATATGCTCTCCTTACGCCAGTGACAATGTAAAGGTAAATGTGGTCACTCCATCTTCACTGGTCACGGTAATATCTTCTTTCAGATTGCCCAAAATCGTCTTGACGATGTAAAGGCCAAGGCCCACTCCCTCCGGGTCCTGACTGCGGGAGTGGTCTGCCTTGTGGAAGCGGTCAAACAGCAGGGGCAGTTCCTCA
>JAZNTL010000008.1:0-3550 GCA_045591745.1 Lawsonibacter sp. | reverse complement strand
CTGCTCGGGAGTCAGCTCGCACACATAGGCAAGGCCCTTTTTGATCAGACCCACAGCAAGCTCATAGGTCTTTTCAAAGTAGTCGCTGCCGTAGAAGAAACGGTCGCCCCAGTCAAAGCCCAGCCAGTGGATGTCCTCCTGAATGGCATCCACGAACTCGGTATCCTCCTTGGCGGGGTTGGTGTCGTCCATGCGCAGGTTGCAGATGCCGCCAAACTTTTCCGCCGAGCCGAAGTCAATGATCAGTGCCTTGCAGTGACCGATATGGAGGTAGCCGTTGGGCTCGGGCGGGAAGCGGGTGTGCACCTGCATACCCTCGCACCGACCGCCGAGGGCCAGATCCTCCTTGATAAATTCATGGATAAAGTTCTGAGTGGTGACTTCGCCCTCAGCGGCGGTCACAGCGGTGACCTTCAGTTCTTCAGCCATCAAAAACCCTCCTGTTCTGAATGAAACCATTCAGCATATCATAACTTATTTATTTTACACCAGAAAATGGGTGAAATGCAAGGATTTCTTACAAAGAAAGAAGGGCTTGTCAGCCCGGGACAGAAACACCGGGAAAACCCAGAGGATTTTGTGTCAAATGACGCAAAAAGACGCTTTTTACTTGCCAAATTTCACTTAACGCAGGTATAATAGAAAACAACAGACAAACAATGACAAAGGAGACAGTATGGAACACGATATGATCGTATTGGGCTGCGGACCTGCGGGCCTGTCGGCCGCCGTTGCCGCCCGAAGCCGGAACAAGAGCGTACTGGTCATTGGTAACCCCATCGAGGACAGTCCGCTGGCTCGGGCCGAGCGGGTGGATAATTATCTGGGGCTGCCCGGAATGACCGGCCTTGAACTGCTGCAGACCATGAAAAAGCATGCAGAGGATATGGGCGCGCAGTTTGTCACGGGCCGTGTAGTTTCGTTGATGGCCTGGAACGGAAGCTTTGCCCTGACCGTAGGCAGCGACGTGTATCAGGGGCGGGCGCTGGTGCTTGCGCCCGGTGTGGTCCGTGCGGCCAAGTATCCGGGGGAAGATACCCTTTTGGGCCGTGGAGTAAGCTACTGCGCCACCTGTGACGGCATGCTCTACCGGGGCAGGGATGTTATGGTGGTGGGGCGGACCAAGGACGCACCCGAGGAAGCCAACTTCCTGCACTCCATCGGCTGCCGGGTGAGCTATGTGAGCAAAGAGCGGCCGGTCGGGCTGCATGGGGATATTTCTCACCTGTCGGGCACAAAGCTGGAAGTGGTGGGGGAGGACCGGGTGACCGGGCTGCGCGTAGACGGAGTGGAGCACCTCTGTGACGGTGTGTTCATCCTGCGTCAGGCAGTGGCTCCCGCCGACCTGTTGCCCGGCCTTGCGGTAGAGGACGGAAGTATCGTGGTAAACCGCGCCATGCAGACCAATCTGGAGGGTGTGTTCGCCGCCGGAGATTGCACCGGCAAGCCGTGGCAGGTGTCCAAAGCCGTGGGCGAGGGCCTTATAGCCGGGGAAATGGCGGCAGAATATCTGGACAGCAAATCAACCAACACATAAGGAGGAAACATACATGACTGTGCATTTCAACAAAGAGAGCTTTGACAAGGCACTGGCCTCAGGGCAACTGCTGATGGTGGACTTTTGGGCCGACTGGTGGGGCCCCTGCAAGATGCTGGCGCCTGTGATCGAAGCCATGGGTGACGAATACGAGGGCAAGGTCATCGTGGGTAAGATCAACGTAGATGAGGAACAGGAACTGGCCATCCGTTACGGAGTCATGTCCATCCCTACCGTGATTTTCTTCAAGGATGGGGAGGAAGTGGCCCGTAAGGTGGGGGTGCTGCCTGCAGCCCAGTTTACTGAAGTGCTGGACAACTACCTGAACTGAATAAAAAATTGCCGTGGCAGTGCCACGGCAATTTTTTATGTCGGTTACTTCTTGAGTTTCTGAATGAGCCACAGCAACAGGCAGGCACCGGCAACACTGCCGATAAAACCCAGACCCAGACCGAGCAGGCCCAGCAGGAAACCGCCCAGCCAGCCGCCTACAATACCGATGACGATATTGCGCAGCAGGCTGCCCTCATCCTTCATGATTTTGCCGGCGATCCAGCCGGCCAGTGCACCCAGCGCGATGTTGATAATGGTGGAAATGATGAACGGAATAATATTCATTGTTTGACCTCCTAAAATATAAGGTGGATCTTGCTATATGTATTATAGGGCAAAAAATTGGAAAGTGCAAATGAAAAAGAACACCGCAGCAATTGCTGCGGTGTTCTTTTTGTTTAATAGAACTTCTTGCGGTTCTTGCGGGCAGCTTCGGACTTCTTGCGGCGCTTCACGCTGGGGCTCTCGTAATGCTCGCGCTTACGGACCTCGGCCAGCACACCAGACTTGGCGCAGCTGCGCTTAAAACGCTTCAGAGCGCTTTCCAGAGATTCATTTTCTCTAACACGGACTTCCGACATTGACTATATCCCTCCCTCCGACATCATGGAGCTTGACTCCATCATGAAAGGGCCATAATTATGGCTTTATCACTGGACTATTATATGCAATATTTTGCACCTTGTCAAGAACGGTTTTGCGATAAGTTTTGAATTTTTTATGAATACTGTCCAAAACTTACTGGGGCTTGAAGATCAGGCTGACCAATTTTCCCTTGACAACGATGGACTTGACCAGAGTCATGCCCTCGGCCAGCTTGGCCACCTTGGGATCGGCCAGAGCAGCGGCAACGATCTCTTCGTCGCTGCTGTCGGCGGGGACAACGATGTTGGCCTTCACCTTGCCGCTGACCTGAACGGCCATCTGAACGGTGGCGGAGACGGTCTTGGACTCGTCATACTCGGGCCATGCCTGCAGGCAGACATTGCCGCCGTAGCCCGCCATCTCCCACAGTTCCTCGCACATGTGGGGGGCGAAGGGGGACAGCATCAGCAGCAGAGCCTTCATATCGCCACGGCTGGCGCCGTTGGCATAGAAGTCGTTGACCAGGGCCATCAGGGTGGCAATGGCGGTGTTGAACTTCATGGCCTCGATATCCTCAGACACCTTCTTGATGGCCTTGTGGATAGCAGACTCGTTGGCCTTGGAATACTCGTCACCTTCATGAGCCTGATCGGTGGCCAGATTCCACACGCGGTCCAGGAGGCGCTTGCAGCCCTTCACGGCATTGGTGGACCAGGCGGCGGCCTTCTCGAAGTCACCGATGAACATGATGTAGGTGCGCATGGTATCCGCACCAAACTCATCAATCACATCGTTGGGGTTGACCACGTTACCGCGGGACTTGGACATCTTGATGCCGCCCTCGCCCAGAATCATGCCGTGAGAGGTGCGCTTGGCATAGGGCTCGGGAGTGGACACGACACCGATGTCGTACAGGAACTTGTGCCAGAAACGGCTGTAAAGCAGATGCAGAGTGGTGTGCTCCATGCCGCCGTTGTACCAGTCTACGGGACCCCAGTAATTCTCGGCAGCCTTGCTGACCAGCTCGTCGTTGTTGTGGTTGTCCATATAGCGCAGGAAGTACCAGCTGGAGCCGGCCCACTGAGGCATGGTGTC
>JAZNTL010000007.1:0-22277 GCA_045591745.1 Lawsonibacter sp. | reverse complement strand
GATCAGCGGCTCGTCACGGCCCACCTCGCGGGCAAGGCCGGCCATCTTCAGGCACTCCTGAATGTCAGACTCGTTGGCGCCGGAGAAGATGGGGGTAGCCACCTTCCAGCCCAGAGTCTTGGCCGCGTAGCCCAAATGGACTTCCAGCACCTGACCGATGTTCATACGGGAGGGAACGCCCAGGGGATTCAGCACGATGTCCAGCGGCGTACCGTCGGGCAGGAAAGGCATATCCTCCTGAGGCATGATGCGGGACACAACGCCCTTGTTACCGTGGCGGCCGGCCATCTTATCGCCCACGCTGATCTTGCGCTTCTGGGCGATGTAGACGCGAACCACCTGATTGACACCGGGAGACAGCTCGTCGCCGTTCTCACGGGTGTAGACCTTAACATCAACGATGATACCGGACTCGCCGTGAGGCACCTTCAAAGAGGTGTCGCGGACTTCGCGGGCCTTCTCGCCGAAGATGGCGCGCAGCAGGCGCTCCTCAGCGGTCAGGTCGGTCTCGCCCTTGGGGGTGACCTTACCCACCAGAATGTCGCCGGCATGGACCTCGGCACCAATGCGGATGATGCCGCGCTCGTCCAGATCCTTCAGGGCATCCTCGCCCACGTTGGGGATGTCACGGGTGATCTCCTCGGGGCCCAGCTTAGTGTCACGGGACTCGGTCTCGTACTCCTCGATATGGATGGAGGTGAACACGTCGTCCTTGACCATGCGCTCGTTGAGCAGGATGGCGTCCTCGTAGTTGTAGCCTTCCCAGGTCATGAAACCCATGAGGATGTTGCGGCCCAGAGCCACCTCGCCATGGTCGGTGGAAGGACCGTCGGCCAGAACGTCCTGATAGTCCACCCGCTGGCCCACGTCCACGATGGGGCGCTGATTGATGCAGGTGGTGTGGTTGGAGCGCAGGTACTTGGTCAGGCGGTACTCCTTCACCTCGCCGTTGTCGTACTGAACGGTGATGTGACGGGCAGACACACGGGTGACCACACCGGGACCCTCGGCCAGAATGGCAACCTCGGAGTCCAGGCAGTTCTTGTGCTCCTGACCGGTGGCCACGATGGGGGCCTCGGGACGCAGCAGGGGCACGGCCTGACGCTGCATGTTGGCGCCCATCAGGGCACGGTTAGCGTCATCGTTCTGCAGGAAGGGGATCATAGCGGTAGCCACGGACACCATCATCTTGGGAGACACGTCAACGTAGTCCACGCGCTTGGGCTCCACGGAGACGATCTCGTTGCGGTGGCGGCAGGTAACGCGCTGATTGGTGAAGCAGTTGCTCTCATCCACGGGCTCGGTGGCCTGAGCGATGATAAACTCGTCCTCGGTATCGGCGGTCATGTACTCGATCTCGTCGGTGACACGGCCGGTTTCCTTATCCACCTTGCGGTAGGGGGTCTCGATAAAGCCGTAGCGGTTGATGCGGGCATAGGAGGCCAGATAGGAGATCAGGCCGATGTTGGGACCTTCGGGAGTCTCGATGGGGCACAGACGACCGTAGTGGCTGTAGTGCACGTCTCGCACGTCGAAGGAGGCACGGTCGCGGCTCAGACCGCCGGGGCCCAGAGCGGACAGACGGCGCTTGTGGGTCAGCTCGGCCAGAGGGTTGGTCTGGTCCATGAACTGAGACAGGGGGCTGGAGCCAAAGAACTCCTTGATGGCGGCGGGAACGGGCCGGATGTTGTTCAGAGACTGGGGGGTGACCACGTCCAGATCCTGAATGGTCATGCGCTCACGGATGACGCGCTCCATGCGGCTGAAGCCGATGCGGAACTGGTTCTGGATCAGCTCGCCCACGCAGCGCAGGCGGCGGTTGCCCAGATGGTCGATATCGTCGGGAGTGCCCACGTTGTGAGCCAGGCAGGTGAGGTAGTTGATGGAGGCCATCATATCCTCAACGGTGATGTGCTTGGGGATCAGGGCGTCGATGTTCTCCACGATGGCCTGCTGCAGCTCCTCGCCGGAGTACTGGTCCAGCAGCTGGCACAGCACAGGGAAGGACACCTTCTCGTCCACACCGAACTGCGCGGGATCGAAGTCCACGAAGTTCTTCATGTCCACCATGTTGTTGGAGAAGACCTTCACATTCTTTCCGTCCACCAGAATGACAGCCTCGTTCACGCCGCAGGCTTCCAGCTGCTTGGCGCGCTCGCGGGTCAGGGTCTCCCCTGCCTCGGCGATGATCTCGCCAGTGCGGGGATCGGCCACGGGAGCGGCAAGCGTCTGGCCGGACAGACGGTTCCACAGGGCCATCTTCTTGTTGAACTTGTAACGGCCCACCTCGGACAGGTCGTAGCGGCGGGGATCAAAGAACAGGCCGCGCAGCAGGGTCTCGGAGGAGTCCACCGTGGGAGGCTCACCGGGACGCAGCTTGCGGTAGATCTCCATCAAAGCGTCCTCGTAGGTCTTGCAGGCATCCTTCTCCAGAGTGGCCACGATGCGCTCGTCCTCACCGAACATCTCCAGGATCTCCGCGTCGGTCTTGGGACCCACAGCACGGATCAGGCAGGTGATGGGCAGCTTGCGGTTTTTGTCGATACGCACGCTGAACATGTCGTTCAGGTCAGTCTCATACTCCAGCCAGGCGCCACGGTAAGGAATGACTGTGGTGGCATAGGTGAGGTTTTCGGCCTTATCGGCGGTACGGGTATAGTACATGCCGGGAGAGCGCACGATCTGGGAGACGATGACACGCTCGGCACCATTGATGACAAAGGTGCCGGACTGGGTCATGATGGGGAAGTCGCCCATGAAGATCTCCTGCTCTTTGATCTCCTCGGTCTCCTTGTTGCGCAGACGCACGCGCACCTTGATGGGAGCGGCATACGTAGCGTCGCGGGCCTTGCACTCCTCCACGTCGTACTTGGGCTGCTCGTCCATGGAGTAGTCGATGAAAGACAACTCCAGATTGCCGGCATAGTCGGTGATGCAGTCCACGTCCTTGAACACATCGCGCAGACCCTTCTCCAGGAACCACTGGTAAGAGTCCTTCTGCACCTCCAGCAGGTTGGGCATGTCCAGGATCTCCTCGTAGCGGGCGAAGCTCTTACGCATCGTCTTGCCGTAGTACACGTCCTTGACCATTCTAAAAATCAACTCGCTTTCTTCAGTCTGAACGTTGGGATCAACGGGTTTTCCGGGGTTTTGCGGGAGCATTTGGAGCGTTTTCCGGTCATTTTAGACAAAGACCGTCCTTTTCACGTTTTGCGAACACACGAACTTGTTGTCAGAAATTCCCCATTTGCTCTTGCCATCTATCCCCCGGGATGCTATACTACGCTTGCAGCATGGTGGGGCCATGCTGTTTTTTTCATGGGGATATAAAAGCATTTTACTTTAACATAAAATCCCCCTTTGTGTCAATCCCTTTTTCCTATTTATTTTTATATTGTATTGTAATTTGGACTCGAGCGCATTTCGGGTCCGTTTTCTTTTCTCCGATTCTGTCCAGAATTTACTATGCGATGCCCATTTGACAGCACCTGTAAATCGTGTTAAAATTTGAATGAAATTTTATGAACAAGGAGGATTGCACTATGGCTTCCGAAAAGCTTCCCCTGAGCTATAAGGGTCGCCCCCTGCGCCGCAAGGATAACCTCATCTATTACGGCACCATGGCCGAGAAATATATCATCATGCTTCAGGTCCTGTCCACCATGAAGGTGGACGATCTGGACGTGGCCACCAAGGTGTCCGTTCAACTCCAGCTCACCGATCCCGACCTGAAGAGCCGGGACCGCGTGGTGAAAAAGACCGAAAAGGACAGCCTGTACGCTGCCATGGATGTGGCCTGCGTGTGGTTGGATCGCGCTCTGAGCGCCAAGTAATCCCGCCTATGCGCTGCACAAAAGAGAGAACCGCCGCCCGGCTCAGACGCGCTTGTGTCCGGTTGTGCGCCGCGGCACTGACTGCCAGCACCCTCACGGGCGCGGCGGCCGCCTTTCCCGCCACTGTCACCGCACAGGATGGACTGCGTCTGCGCTCCGCCGCCAACACCACATCCAAAAGCATCACCACCCTGCCCTCCGGCAGCCGGATCGAGGTGCTGGAGGCCGTAGGCGACAGCTGGTATCGTGTTCAGGCTGAACAACAGACCGGTTACGTATCCAGCAAGTATGTGTCTGCCCTGCCGGAAACTCCGACGAACAGCACTCCGGCGCAGCAGCCCCAGCCCCAAGTGCCCGCTTTCGGCACTGTGTCTGCCTCCACGCTGAATGTACGCAGCGGACCGGGCACCTCTTTTGATAAGGTTGCCACCCTGTCCTCCGGGGCACCGGTGGAGATCATCGAGGAGCTGGATGAATGGTATCATATTCAGGCCGACCCCATAACCGGCTATGTGTCCAAGGAATATATCACCGTGGAGCAGCCGGCACAAAATTCCCAGCCAAGCACTCCGCCGGAACAGGCCCAGCCTGATACTCCGTCTGAGCAGCCTGAGCAGGACAAAAAAACCTACGGTTTGGTTTCTGCCTCCACCCTGAATGTGCGCAGCGGTCCTGACGCCTCCCACGAAAAGGTTGGCACCCTGTCCTCCGGAGCACAGGTGGAAATTCTGGAAAAGCTGGATGGCTGGTACCGCATCGAGGGCGGCTATGTCAGCGCCGACTACATACAGATCCTTGACGACTCCATGACCGCTCTCCAAGCTCAGATCGTGGCCTATGCCCGCACCCTTCTGGGCTGCGCCTATGTTTACGGCGGCAACGGACCGACGTCCTTTGACTGTTCCGGTCTGACCAAATACATCTATAAACACTTTGGCTATACCATCAACCGCACCGCTACCCAGCAGCTGAAAAACGGTGTCCCCGTCAGCAAGGAAAACCTCCAGCCGGGTGATCTGGTCTTTTTCAACAGCGAGGGTACTGGTGTGAGCCGTGCCACCCATGTGGGCATCTACATTGGTGACGCCAACTTCCTGCACGCGTCCAATAAACGCGTGGGTGTAACCATCACCAGCTTGTCCGATGCCTATCGGGTGCGCACCTACACCACGGCAAGACGTATTATCTAACCGCAAAATTGCCGCCGCATTTCAGCAAAAATGCGGCGGCGATTTCTTTTATTCACACATTTCAATTTTATTCATTTTATGTTAACTATTTTCCTTATTTTCAAACATAAAAAGTCCACTTACAGCGTTTTCCATAAAATGTATATTTCATTTTTCTCTTTCATTTCCAATGCTTTCCCCCATGTGGAAAACCATGTGGAAAATGTGTATAACTTTTTGTAGTTTCCATTCCCTTTAAAAATTATGTCACTCCTTTTATCCTTTTCTTTTCCGATTTTCAACGGGATCTGTGCGCATTTTTCCTTGATTTTGCGTGGTGTCAAAACTTTAGAAAAGCCTTCTTTCTCCTCATCTCCCGCCCCATATACATTTTGTAATATCGAAGTTCTTCGGACAAATAATTTCGCAATTGACGCGGACGAAAATTTGTGGTATCATCCACTCGTTATCATTGCATTTGCTAGTGTAGCTCAGTTGGTAGAGCAGCTGATTCGTAATCAGCAGGTCGCGTGTTCAAGTCACGTCACTAGCTCCATCCCCTCGTTCTGCCTGTCGGAGCGAGGGGTTTGTTTTCTTGTGCTCAACCGGTGACAAAATCACAGTGCAAACCTCTTATCTGTGTTTTTATTAATATGCCCCAAAGGTACATGCGTTTCTCTGCCATCAAGGACAGAAAGGAGTAACTGTAATGCAATATTTGATTTCTTTTCTGGAAGGGATCATCACCTTTATTTCCCCCTGTCTCTTACCTATGCTTCCCATCTACGTATCCTACTTCGCCGGGGGCGGCGAGCGCAGCACCAAAAGAACACTGGCAGGAGCAACCGGGTTTGTAACCGGATTCACCCTCGTGTTTGTTGCCATGGGCGCACTGGCCGGAACTCTGGGTGGGTTTCTACGCACCCATCAAAGCGCAGTCAACGTTATTTCCGGCCTGATCGTCATTCTCTTTGGTTTGAACTATCTGGGCATATTCAAACTCCCCCTGTTCCGCGGCAGCAGCCGAGCGGTCGACCCTACCGTCCACGGCTTTTTCCCCTGTGTCCTGTTTGGTATGATCTTCTCCATCGGCTGGACTCCCTGTGTGGGCGTGTTTCTCGGTTCAGCGCTCATGCTGGCCTCCCAACAGGGGCAGGCACTTACAGGCATCCTGATGCTGCTGGCTTACTCACTGGGTTTGGGCATCCCTTTCCTGCTCAGTGCCATGCTCATCGACCGTTTGAAGTCTACCTTCGGCTTTATCAAGCACAATTACAAAGTCATCAACCTCATTTGCGGAATCTTTCTGATCATTGTGGGTATTCTCATGGCAACCGGCACCATAGGCCGGCTGCTGAGCCTGCTCAATTAAGGAGGACAAATGATGAAAAACAAATCTGCCATTCTTCTCGCGCTGGCCTTTATCATTTTGCTGGGCGGTGCGTACTTTTTGTATGACCGGCTCAGTCAGGGCCAAGCCCCCAATTCCCTTACCGTTCTCCAGCCCTCGGTCTCTCAATCCCAGACAGAAGCTCAGCCAGAGATCACCCCTGAACCCGAGGTACAACCTGAACCCGAGGTCAAACCCGAGCCTGAGGTCAAACCCGAGCCTGAGGTCAAACCCGAGCCTGAGGTCAAACCCGAGCCTGAGGTACAGCCCGAGCCTGAGGTCAAACCCGAGCCTGAGGTCAAACCTGAGCCTGAGGTCAAACCCGAGCCTGAGGTCAAACCCGAGCCTGAGGTCAACAAGCCCGAGCCCGAGGTACAGCCTGAGTCCGAATCCGACCCCAACGCAACTCTGGCTCCCGATTTTACGGTATACGACAAGCAGGGCAACCCCGTGCGGTTATCTGACTTCAAGGGAAAACCCGTAGTGCTCAACTTCTGGGCCAGCTGGTGCGGTCCGTGCAAAAGCGAGATGCCGGACTTTGAGCAAGCCTATAAGGAGTTGGGCGGCAAGGTACAGTTCCTGATGATCAATGCCACGGACGGCTATCAGGAAACCCAGCAAGCCGCATCCTCCTACATCGCAGAGATGGGCTATACCTTCCCTGTGTACTACGACACCAAGCTGGATGCCATCAACACCTATGGCATCTATGCCTTCCCCACCACCTTCTTTATCAATGAAAAAGGAGAACTGGTGGTCTATGCGGTATCTGCCCTTTCCCGGGAACTGCTGCAGCAGGGCATTGACATGATCCTTCCCACAGAATAAAACAAGGCACGACACCACGGTGTCGGGCCTTGTTTTATTTAAATGCCAAAATATCATTTGCCACGGTGTTGTAAAACATCCGGGCCACCTGCCGCGGGTCCCGGGTCTGTCCAAGGATCCACATAAGCTTGGCGGTCACCGCCTCGGTGGTCATGTCGTAGGCCTCCAGCACCGGCAGGCTGCGCTTGATGGCTGTACCCACATGATAAACGGACAGGTCACTGCCCTCGTTTTCCACCTGGGTGGTCATGACCACGATCTTGCCCGCGTCCAGTCCGGCCTTTACCGTTTCGTAATAGTCCCCCGCCTCATAGGCAGGCAGGCCGCCCACACCGAAACTTTCCATGATCAGCGCGTCATTGTGCTCCAAAAACCACTTCGCCGCACCGCAGTCAAGACCGGGGATCAGCTTCAACAATGCTACATTGCTGTTGACCCGGTCATAAAATATGGGTTGTTCCCCGCTCTCCGGACGGATATAGGGAATGAGCCGCCCGTCCTGTACCATGCCCAGCAGCGGGTAGTTGATGCTGGAAAAGGCCTCAAAGCTTTTGCTGCGGGTCTTTCTGGCCCGGGTGCCCAGAATGACCTTGCCGTTGAAAACCAGCATCACCCCGGCCATATCCGAGGCTGCCACTGCAAAGGCATCCCGCAGATTCTGCTTGCTGTCGGTAGTCTCAAAGCCAATGGGCTTCTGCGCCCCTGTGAGTACGATGGGCTTGGGACTGCCCTGCACCAAATAACTCAGTGCCGCGGCGGTATAGGCCATGGTGTCCGTACCGTGGCTGACTACAAAGCCATCATAACGATCATATTGCTCCTGAAGGATATTGGCGATCTTCACCCAGTGTTGAGGCATAATGTTGGTGCTGTCCAAGCTGAACACCTGCACGCACTCCACCTGACAAATTTGGGAAATATCCGGGATATAGCGCAGCAGCTGGTCGCTGGTCAGCTCGGGCACAAGCCCATTCTCACCCATCTCCGAAGCAATGGTGCCTCCCGTTCCGATGAGCAGTATCTTCTTTTTGTCCATATGATTTTCCTCAACCCAAAGAGATGTCTCTGGTGGCATAGGCATTCAGATCCTGTCCGGCGGTATGCCCGGCCAGATACTCGTAATAGCCCTGACAGCCGATCATGGCCGCGTTGTCTCCGCAGTAGCGTAGCTCGGGCATGTAAAGGCTGACCCCTTCCCGCTCACAGGCCGCCTGCAGGTCGGCGCGGATACGGCTGTTGGCCGCCACACCGCCCGCGATGGCCAGTTTGCCATAGCCGGTCATGGCCACCGCGGCCATGGCCCGGGGCACCAGACTATCACTGATGGCCTGTCCAAAGCTGGCGGCAAAATCGGGAAGATCCAGTTCCTCTCCCTTCTGCTGCGCGTTGTGCAGCAGGTTGAGGGCTGCCGTCTTCAGGCCGGAAAAGGACATGTCCAGCTCCGAGCCCTGCACATGGGCCCGGGGCAGTTCATATCGGGTAGGGTCACCGTCTTTGCCCAGACGGTCCATGGGTGCACCGCCGGGATAGCCGATGTTGAGCACCCGGCCCACCTTGTCAAAGCACTCCCCTGCCGCATCGTCACGGGTACCACCCAGCACCGACATTTCAGTGTAGGACTTCACATCCACAATGATAGTATTGCCGCCCGACACACACAGACAGACAAAGGGCGGCTCCAGATCGGGATGGGTAATATAATTTGCGGCAATGTGGCCCCGGGTATGGTGAACGGGGATCAGGGGCACACCCAGACCGTAAGCCGCCGCCTTGGCAAAGTTGACCCCCACCAGCACCGCACCGATCAGGCCGGGGGCATAGGTCACAGCAACCGCGTCAATATCGCTTTTTTTCATGCCCGCCTGCTCCAGCGCCTGCCGGGTCAGGCCGGTGATGGCCTCCACATGCTTGCGGGAAGCGATCTCCGGCACCACACCGCCGTATACGGCGTGCATCTCAATCTGTGAAGCGATACAACTTGACACAACTTGCCGCCCATCGCGTACAACAGCCACCGCTGTCTCATCACAGGAGGATTCAAAGGCAAGGATATTCACACGCTCACTCCTCTCTCCACTCCACCGTGGGATTGGGCTTTTCCCCCGGTGCAAGGGGGATCTGAACAAACCGTTCATAGAATTTTGCCGGGATCTGACGGCGGTAGATGGTCTGGTGCGCCTGCATCAGTTCCTCTGCGCTCACATCCTCGCCGCCAAAAATCAGCGTCTCGTAGTGCACTCCGAACAGGGCACAATCATACCCTGCATAGCGCAGTCCGTTGCGGAAATAGAAGTCCAGACGGCGGCTCTGGAGCTTGCGCTCCTCGGGGTCTGGGCTGTTGTCCCGCTCCGCCTCGCCGAAAATAGAGCCACGGCAGGCATAGCGCTGGTCCAACAGTTTCAGCAGAGCAGAGCCCAGTCCGCTCCCCCGCTTGCCCTCCATGACACCCAGATAGTCCAGCAGAACATGTGGCACGTCCGGCTCCATCCACATCAGGGCATAGCCTATCAGTTCCTCGCCGTCAAACATACCAAGCGGTTCATACCGTTTGGTGTCCCGCATGGACTCCATGGCCTTGAGCGACTTCAGCTCACTGGGCGGAAAGGCCCGCTTCATCTCCGTTTCGTAAAGCCGCTTCAGCTCAGCCTTGCTCAGTATTCTCAGTTCCATCGCCAAACTCCCGGGTCATGATGATGGCATCCTCTCTGGGATGCTGATAATAGCCCTTGCGCAGGCCCGCCTGAATGAAGCCGTGCTTTTCGTACAGCGCAATGGCCGCCTGATTGGACGCACGCACCTCCAGCGTCAGAAAGGCCAGATTGACCTGGGCAAACCGGCAGAACACATCCAGCAGCGCGGAAGCTACACCGTGGCGGCGGGCCGCCTCCTCCACCGCTATATTGTCAATATAGCCCTCGTCCAGAATGGCGTGCAGGCCCGCATAGCCCAGCACACCGCCCTCGCCGTCCTCGGCCACGATAAAGCTGGCCTGAGGGTCGTACAGGGCATCGTCCAGCATATTCTCCGTCCACGGCATGGAAAAGCAGGCCTTTTCCAGCTCTACGATCTGAGGGATATGTCCCCGGTCCATGGGGACGATCTCGTAATACATATCAGACACTCCTAAACAGATGTTTCCCATATTTTTCTTATCATACACCAAACCGCCCCCTCCTGCAAGCGGGAGAGGGCGGTTTTCGCTTATTGCGTTTTCCGTTTCCTGCGCCACAGGCACAGGGCCCATACGCCCCAGCCGAGCGCACACACAAACAGCATAAATCCGGCGGCAATGGCAAGGATCGTATAGCCAAGGCCATCCCATCCGTAATCGTTGAATGCCAGAATACAGAACCAGCCGCAAACCGATGCAATCAGCCCTGCAGGAAGCAGGCGAACAAACAGGCTTTCTGCCTTAAAGCAAAGCAAAAGCTGAAGCGACAGCAAAAATGGCGCGGATACAAGGGGCACCACAATGCCCAAGTTAATATTTCCCCACCAAATATCGAACATAAACGGTACCTCCTTTTTCCTGTTATCCGTTCCACTCTTATTCGGCTTTCTGTTCCCTGCGTTCGTTAAGATACCATACGCCCCAACCAAGGAAGTTGCCAACGGCGGGAGCAATGCTTGCCAAACCGAAGATCAAAGCCGCCAGCCGATCCCAGCCGCTGTCCCGCACCAGATAGAACATGGCGATGGAAAGCAGGAGTAGCACCGGCACAAGAGGCAGACAGCGCACCCATGTTTTGCCGCTCACCCGACACAGCAGCAGCTGGGAGCAGAAAGCAGGCAGCACGGGAAGCACCAAAGCAAATACGCCCAAGTTGGTAATGGAAAGTGCCACGCAAATGGGCGCGCTGATGAGATAAACTGTCAGCAGCAGGATGTTCCACTTGTTTTTCATCGAGACCAGCTCCTTTCTGTCAGTTTCAGTGTAGCAAAGGGGCGCCTGCAATGCAAGCGCCCCGGGATAAGTGGTATTTATATGGGAATAAGTGGTCAATTTATGCGTCTGAGCACCCGGGACCAGGTCAAGAGACTCCGGAGCGGATGGGCAGAGTCCAAGACCGGACTTGTTCGGTCTGAGTCTGCCCGTAGTCGGAGGAGTTATTGACCGTCGCGGAGGGTGCGAGGCGTGTTAGTGCGATACCGAAGGCCGCCTCTATGCCCCAATAAATCCCAATTCAATGCGCGTCCGCCCAGCTTTTGCCCGCATGGGTATCCGCCTGAAGGGGCACGGCCAGTTCAGCTGCCGCCCGCATCTCCTCCTCCACCAGACGGCACACGGTCTGCGCCTCATGCTCGGGACACTCCACGATCAGCTCGTCATGGACCTGAAGTACCAGCTTGCCTTCCAGTCCCTCGGCCTTCAGCCGGTCGCGTACCCGGATCATAGCCAGCTTGATGATGTCGGCAGCCGTACCCTGAATGGGTGCATTGAGGGCCACCCGCTCCCCAAAGGACCGCGTGTTGAAGTTGGAGGACTTCAGCTCCGGCACCCAGCGGCGGCGGCCAAAGAGGGTGGCTACATATCCGGCCTGCTTGGCCTGCTCCACCACCGCGTCCATATAGGTCCTGACCCCGGCATAGTGGGCAAAATAGCGGTCCATATAGTCCTTTGCCTCCGCTACGGACACCTTGATATCCTGGGACAGGGAGAAGGGCGAAATACCGTACACGATGCCGAAATTCACTGCCTTGGCGCTGCGGCGCATAAGGGGTGTCACCTCATTCTGAGGCACACCAAAGACCTGAGATGCCGTGATCGTGTGGATGTCCTCTCCGGAGTTAAAGCCGTCGATCATAGCCTTGTCCCCGGCCATGCAGGCCAACAGGCGCAGCTCAATTTGGGAGTAGTCCGCATCCACCAGCACCTTACCCGCAGGTGCTACAAACATCTTGCGCAGCTGCGCCCCCAGCTCGGTGCGCACGGGGATATTTTGCAGGTTGGGCTCCACCGACGAAAGCCGCCCGGTGGCGGTGACGGTATTCTGGAAGGAGGTGTGGATGCGTCCGTCAGGCAGGATCACTTTACCAAGTCCATCCACATAGGTGGATTTTAGCTTAGTCAGCTGACGATAGTCCAAAATCTCATCAATGATGTCGTGCTGGCCGCGCAGCTTATCCAGCACCTCAGCATTGGTGGAATAGCCCGTCTTGGTCTTTTTCACCGGGTGCAGACCCAGCTTATCAAAGAGAATGTGGCCCAGCTGCTGGGTGGAATTGATGTTGAACTGCACCCCCGCCAGCTCATAAATGGCCGTCTGCGCCTTGTCGATGCGTTCCGAGAGCATCTGTCCAAAAGCCACCAGTGCTCCCCGGTCAATGAGGAAACCCTCATGCTCCATCTCGGCCAGCACGGTGCACAGGGGCAGCTCGATCTCGTAATACAGCTTGTCCATGCCAAGCTCGCTCAAACGCGCGGACAAGGTTTTGTGCAGACCCCCGATGAGGGCAGTGTGGGACACCAGAGTCGTCGTGGGTGCGGTGTGATCAGCCAGCGGCCCGAAAGCACCCTCCGCCAGATAGTCCTCTCCCTTGGGAAACTGCTGATTGTAATAAGTCAGGCCCAATTTTTCCAGTTCGTAGCTGCCGTCGGTGGGGGCCAGCAGATAGGCGGCCACCTCCGTGTCAAAGACAAAGCCCTCCGGGGTGATGCCCTCGGCCAGCAGAGCCCTGTACAGGCTCTTGATGCCGTGACCTGACTTTTTAACGTCAGCGGCAAACAGGCCCTTCAAAAAGTCGTTGTAGCATTCCAGCTTATCGGCGAAGAATACCGCCGCGCACTCCTGCCACTGGACACAAACGGTGTTCAGATCAGGCATTGCAAGGACATTCACCTCACAGCCATTGCGCCAAATTGCCAGCAGTTCCTCCATGCGCTTCCGGTCGGTGACCACTTCGGAAATACAGGTAGGCACGCAGGCCTCTTGATCGACCACACTTCCCGCTCCCTGCGGTGCGCTCAGGCCGTATTTATCGATCAGCTTGGCAAATTCCAGACGCAAAAACAACTGATAGAGCTTATCATTATCCGGTGTCCGGCGCAGGTTTTTCTCCGGATCAAAGTCCACAGGCGCGTCGGTGCGGATGGTGGCAAGGTCATAGGACATGCGCGCGTCCCCCTCGCCCTCGGTCAGCTTCTTGACCACGCCGGGTTTGGCAGGCACGCCCGGCCCCATCTCCGGTGCGGGCATGGCGGCAAAGAGCGCGTCAATGCTGTGATAGCGCTGGACAAGGGCCATGGCCGTCTTCTCCCCCACTCCTTTCACACCGGGGATGTTGTCGGATGAGTCGCCCATGAGTGCCTTCAAGTCGATGATGTGGATGGGGTCAAAGCCGTATTCCGCCCGGAAGCTGTCCGGGGTCATGTCCCGGGTGGTGGTGTGACCCATGCGGGTGGACACCAGCTTGACGGTGGTGGTGTCGGTAATGAGCTGCAGGGAGTCCTTATCACCCGTAACCACCACCGTATCCCAGCCGGCGGCGGTGTCCTTTACGGAAATGGTGCCAATGAGGTCGTCCGCCTCCCAGCCGTCCATTTCATAGGTAGGGATATTCATGGCCGCGAGAACTTCCTTCAAAATGGGCATCTGGCTGGCCAGTTCCTCGGGCATACCCTTGCGCTGGGCCTTGTAGCCCTCATAGGCCAGATGGCGGAAAGTGGGAGCCTTGCGGTCAAAGGTGACGCACAGGCCATCCGGCTTCTCCTCCTCCAGCAGCTTGTTCAGAATGTTCAGAAATCCAAAAATGGCATTGGTGGGCTGACCATCCCGGGTGGTCAGATTTTGACTGACCCCGTAGAAGGCGCGGTTGACGATGGAGTTGCCGTCCAGGACCATGAGCTTCATGGCTGTTCCCCCTTGGTTGTTGCAATAGAACTACTTGTTATATTATACCAGCTTCCTCCCTTTTGAGCAAGGCAGGGGCACGTTAAAGTATGGACTTTTCCCCCTGAATGTGCTATGATATTAGATAATTATGCCAACAATATTTGCAGGAGGCATGTCCCATGAAGATCAACGTGCTTGGTGTGGGTTTTGATAACGTAACTATGGACGAGGCGGTGGCCCGGGGTATTGAGCTGATGGAGCAGCCCGGCTTTCACTACGTGGTCACTCCCAATCCCGAATTTGTTCTGGCTGCGGAAAAGGACGAGGAGTTCCGCCGCGTCCTCAACGATGCCGATCTGGTCATCCCCGATGGCATTGGTGTGATCTTTTCTGCCAAGCTGCTGGGCACACCCCTGAAGGCCCGTGTCCCCGGCATCGAGTTTTCCGCCGGGATGCTGGCCCACATGGACAAGGTGGGCGGCCGGGTGTTCCTGCTGGGTGCCAAACCCGGTGTGGCAGAGCTGGCAGGAGCGCGTATCAAGGAACAGTACCCCAACCTGACCATCTGTGGCACCCACGACGGTTACTTTAAAGAGGACGAGCCCGTGGTACAGGCCGTCAAAGAGGCCAACGCCGACCTGCTGTTCGTCTGTCTGGGCGCACCCCGACAGGAGAAGTTCATGGCCCAGCACGGCCCGGAGCTGGGCGCAAAGCTGGCCATGGGTCTGGGCGGCTCACTGGATGTATATGCCGGTGTGGTGGAGCGCGCTCCGGAACGCTGGCAAAAGCTGAATTTGGAATGGGCCTACCGTTTGAAGAAAGAGCCCAAGCGCATCGGCCGCATGGCCAAGCTGCCGCTGATCCTTGTGAAGGCTGTAAAGGCCCGCCTCACCGGCGGCATGAAGGAGGAAGCGTAATGTCCGGCAGATTAATCGTTTTCGAGGGTACAGACGGTTCCGGCAAGTCCACCCAGTTCAAGACCCTGTGTGACCGTCTTGCCAAACAGGGCACAAGCTATGAAAAACTGGTCTTTCCTCAGTACAAAGAGCCCTCCTCCGCCCTGATCCGCATGTATCTGGCGGGCGAGTTCGGCTCTCGCCCCGGGGACGTGAATCCCTATGCCGCCTCCGCTTTCTACGCGGTGGACCGCTATGCTTCCATGAAGAAGGTGTGGGGAAACTACTACAAAGACGGCGGTTTGATCCTTGCCGACCGCTACACCACCTCCAACGCGGTACACCAGTCTGCCAAACTGCCCGAGGGCGAGCGGGATGACTTCTGCCGCTGGCTGGATGAGTTTGAGCATGACCGGCTGGAGCTGCCCCGGGCCGACCTTGTCCTCTATCTGGACATGCCCACCGACTTTGCCGTCAAGCTGCTGCGCAGCCGGGAGCAGGCCACCAACACAACCGCCGACATTCACGAGGTGGACGACGGCTATCTGTCCGCCTGCCGCACCGCCGCTCTGCAGGCGGCCAAGGTGCTTGGCTGGACGGTCATTCCCTGCGTGAAGGACGGAAAACTGCGTTCCATTGAAGAGATCCACGACCAGATCTGGTCGCTGGTCTCCCCTTTGCTGTAAAGTAATTATACCTTTAGTTTGTTGATAACAGGAGGTTCTACTATGGTATGTATTCTGCTTGGCACCGGCTTTGAAGAGGCCGAGGCCCTCGTTCCCGCTGACATGCTCCGCCGGGCTAATATCCCCGTTTGCATGGCCGGTGTGGACGGTATGGAGATCACCGGCGCCCACAACATCACCGTCAAGGCTGATTGCGCTATTTCCGATGTGAATGTGGATGAGCTGGAGCTTGTGTTCCTGCCCGGCGGACTGGGCGGTGTGGATGCCATCGAGTCCTCCCCTACCGCTATGGATTTGATCCGCACGGCCCACGAAAAGGGCATCAAGCTGGCCGCCATCTGCGCCGCTCCCACCATTCTGGCTGAGCTGGGCTATCTGGAGGGCAAGCAGGCCGTGTGCTATCCCTCCATGCTGGACCAGCTCACCGGCGCAGACACCACCCACGGCTGTCCCGTTGTGGTGGACGGCAACATCATCACCGGCGAGGCCGCCGGCTCCGCCTTCACCTTTGGTTTCAAGCTGATCGAAGTGCTGCGTGGCTCTGAAAAGGCGGAAAAGGTCTGCAAAAGTGTCTATTACTACGGCTGAGCAAAAGGTCCGATTGCGGCAGCTGATTCGTGATCAGCTGCTCAACCTGTCGCCTGCAGACCGCAAAGCAGAGGACCATGCACTGTTTTCCGCCTTCCTCTCCCTGCCGCAGGTGGAGCGGGTCAGTACCCTGTTCCTCTTTTGGGGTACAGATATGGAGCCGGACACCGCCCGGCTATTCGCCCCTCTACTGGAGCGCGGCAAGCGGGTCGCCCTGCCCCGGATGCTGCCCGGACGGCAGATGGAGGTACGGCAGTACTGCCCTGACCGCCCGCCCATCAAGCACTCTTTTGGCATTTTAGAGCCGGATGAGGGTTGTCCCCTGATCGATGCAAAGGACATTGATCTTGTCCTTGTGCCCGCCCTGTGCTATGACCGCCGGGGCTTCCGCTTGGGCATGGGTGGCGGTTACTACGACCGCTGGCTGGAGCATTATTCCGGAATTACCGTGGGTCTGTGCCGTCAAGTTCTACTGCACGATGCGCTGCCCACTGAGCCCCATGACCGTCCGGTGGATATAGTCATTACCCCCAATTCTGTGCTGAACATAAAATAAGCGGGGCCGAAGCCCCGCCTATTCTCAGCAGCAGCTGTTGCCGCAGTCGTTGTCGCAGCCACAGCCGCAACCGCAGTTGTTGCCGCATCCGCCGCCGTTACCGCAGCAGCAGAACAGAATGATGATCAGGATGATGATCCACAGGCAGCTGTTCCCGCCCCAACCGTTGTTACCATAGCACATGTAACTTCACCTCATTTAAATAGTCACCCGAACATTGTTTTGTCCGTGGTGCCGTACCATCCCATACTATGGAGAGACCCTGTCCAGAGTTCCCCTCCCCGGTATGAAAGTTAGGAGCTGACCGAAATGTCTCAGGAAAATCAAGCCCCTCGCCGTAGACGGCGCAGAAGGAACACCGGCCGTGCCGCCGGATTTGCCATGCTGTATATCGTGTGCGTCATCGGCATTTCCGTGTTGCTGGCCGCCCTTTGCTGGATCGCTGCCAACGATGTGCTGGCCCTGAATAAGCCCGAGCACACCGCCACCGTGGTCCTGTCCGAGGATTACTTCTCCATCAAGAAAAAGACCCAGCAGGACGGCACCACCCAAACCACCTACAAGGCCAAGATGGGCAAGGTGGCCAAGCTGCTGGAGCAAAATGACCTAATCGATTCTAAGCTCCTGTTCCGCATGTTCTCCTCCGTCACCGATGGTGAAAAGAAACTGCGTCCGGGCGCTTATAATCTGGACACCAGCATGGACTTCCGTTCCTTGATCGCAGGCATGGGCGCGGGCTCCGACAGCCGTGTGGTGGTGGAGGTCACCATCCCCGAGGGCTACACCATTGCCCAGACCTTCCAGCTGCTGGAGTCCCACGGCGTGGCCGGTGTGGACGATCTGATGGACTATGCCGCCAACTACAACTACGGTTTCTCCTTCCTGCAGGACATTCCTCTTGGCGATGCCAACCGACTGGAAGGCTTCCTATTCCCCGACACCTACGAATTTTATGTCAACCACGACCCCAAGTTCGTGATCAACAAGCTGCTGCAGAACTTTGATGCCCAGTATACCGAGGAAATGCGGGAGCAGGTGGCAAAGAGCAAGTATTCCCTGCGGGAGTATCTGACTGTGGCCTCCCTCATCGAGCGCGAGACCTCCGGTAAGGACCGGGGCCAGATCGCTTCCGTCATCTACAACCGTCTGGAATACCCCAATGCCGCTGCGGGCACCAACGGCTACCTGCAGATCGATGCTACCCTGTACTACCTCACCGGAAAGACCCCCACCGAGGCGGACAAGGCCATCGACTCCCCCTACAACACTTATAAATATCCCGGTCTGCCCCCCGCCCCCATCGCCAACCCCGGTCTTGCCTCCATCAAGGCGGCTCTGAATCCGGACAAGACCGGCAATTACTACTATGCGCTGGGTGATAACGGCACTCACAAGTTCTTCCGGGACTACAACAGCATGCTCAACTGGATGCATACCCAGAAGCTCTACAAATAACGCACTCTGCCCGGATGTCCTTGGGCATCCGGGCAGAATTCTGCTTGAAAAGAGAGATCATTATGGCTCAGAAAAAAATCGAACTGCTGGCTCCTGCCGGGGATATGGAACGTCTGCATATGGCGCTGGCTTACGGCGCGGATGCGGTGTATCTGGCGGGCACCTCCTTTGGCATGCGTTCCTTTGCGGGCAATTTTACCCCGGAGGAGCTGCGTGAAGCGGTCAAGCTGGCCCACGGCAAAGGCGTGCGCGTCCATGTGACCTGCAACACCATGCCCCGCAATGAGGAAGTGGCCCGCCTGCCCGAGTGGCTGGAGTTCCTGCAGGACGCAGGTGTGGACGCGGTCATTGCCGCCGACGTGGGTGTGCTATCCCTTGCCAAACGCTATGCACCCGAGGTAGAGGTGCACATTTCCACTCAGGCCAGCATTGTCAACTATCAATCGGCAAGGGCATGGCATGACTTGGGCGCAAGTCGTGTGATCCTTGCCCGCGAGCTGTCTCTGGACGAGATCCGGGAAATTCGTGCCAAGACTCCCAAGACATTGGAGATCGAGGCCTTCGTCCACGGAGCCATGTGCGTGTCCTACTCCGGGCGGTGCCTGCTGTCCAACTACATGACTGACGCAAGCCGGGACTCCAACCGTGGAGCCTGTGCCCAGCCCTGCCGCTATCAGTATGCCCTCATGGAGGAAAAGCGGCCCGGAGAGTATTTCCCCGTTTTCGAGGATGAAAAGGGCACGTACATCATGAACTCCCGGGACATGTGCATGATCGACCATGTGAAGGAGCTGATGGACGCGGGGCTTGACTCCCTGAAGATCGAGGGCCGGGCCAAGTCCGCCTACTATGCCGCCATCGTCACCTCCGCCTACCGCCATGCCATTGACGCGGCCATGGCCGGTCAGCCCCTTGACCCGGTCTGGCGCAGCGAGGTGGAAAAGGTCAGCCACCGGCACTATTCCACCGGCTTCTACTTCGGCCACCCCGGCCAGTTTTACGAGGATGCCCGGTACATCCGGGACTGGCAGGTGTGCGCGGTGGTGGAGGACTGCACCCCCGACGGCCTTGCCACCCTGTCTTTGCGCAACAAGTTTGCCGCTGGCGATGCCATGGAGGTCATCGGCCCGGACACCCCCGCGGTGGCCTTTACCGTACCTGCAATGACGGACATGGAGGGCAATCCCCTCACCGAGCCGCGTAAACCCCAGATGCAGTTCAAAATGCAACTGCCCAAGGCGGTTCCACCTCTGTCCTTGCTGCGGCGGCAGACACCCACTCCATAATAGCAAATTGAAAGCCCGGCACTATGTGCCGGGCTTCGTTTCTTCCCACATCTTCTTAAATTCTTCCCACAGCTCAATGGCCTTGAATTTGACCACGTAGCCGCCGCTCTCCCCGGTGATGAGGGAGACTTGTTCGGGGGTGAAACTCCCCGCGGCGGCGGCCTCGTCCACCGTTTCACTCACCGAGCCGAGGCACAGGGGCGGAAAGGCCACGCACCACCAGTTTTCACCCTTGCCCTCCCCTACCACGATGCGCAGAGCAGTATAGTTGCCCGCCGGGAGGGCGAAATCCGTATACTTTTTGGTGGGAAACCATGTGCGTTCCAGCTTGGCAGACACCGGGTAGTCGTATCCCTGCTCCTCCACCACCTCCCGGCCCGCTTCGGCCAGCAAAGTCAGGTTGTCCTCCATGCTTTTGCGCACCTGCTGCAGATCGTCTCCGGGCTGATAGAGTGCCGCCGCCTCGGTCAGGATGCGGTCACGCACCTGATATTTCAAATCCTGATCGGCGCGGCTGTCTGAGTTGGCGATGACGTGCAGGCGGATGACGCTGTCCGCCAGCGCCGCCTGCTCCCGGTCCAAATAGGCCCCCATAAGCAAGGCCACCGCAAAACCGGTCAACAAAGCAATTTCCCAGCGTTTCAGTTTAAAAGACATAAAAAACACCGTCCAAGCGTAGATGTCTACAGTTTGGACGGTGTTTTTACTTTTTATACCGTTTGGGTCAAAAAAGTTTCGGGATAGAGGACGCGCAGCTCTTCATAAGCATCTTGCACCTCCTCCTGCTTATCAAACAGGCCGAACACGGCAGAGCCCGTGCCGCTCATGGCTGCGCCCAGCGCGCCGTGCTGGATGAGGATATGCTTGACCTGATTGACCTTGGCCGCGCAGCGCTCGGGCAACGCGTCTTCAAATACGTTATAAAGACGGCGGGCCACCCCGGGCAGGTCGCCTTCCGCCAGTGCTTTGAGCACCCCCTCCGTATCCGGACGGCGGCGCAGCCGCACCGAGTCGATCTGAGCGAACAGAGCCGGGGTGGACACGGAAAAATCCGGCTTGCACAGCACCACCCAGCACTTTTGCAGGGGCGGAAGTCTGGTAAGTATTTCTCCTTTCCCCTCCGCCAGAGCAGTGCATCCCAGCACACAATAGGGCACGTCAGAGCCGACCTTCTGCCCAATGACAGCCAGCCGTTCCAAGGAAAGCCCCGTGCCGTGGATCTCGTTCATAGCACGCAGTACGGCGGCGGCATCACTGCTGCCGCCACCCAGACCGGCGCACACAGGAGTGACCTTTTCCAGTGTAATATCCAGTGGATAGGGCTCGATTCCCTGCTCCTTCCAGAAGGCCAGCGCGGCAGCGGCGGCCAGATTGCGGCCATCGGTGGGCAGGAAGCCCAGATTACTCTTGACCCGGATCCCGTCGCCCTTGCCCGCTTCCAGCGTCAGGGTATCGCCCAGCTGCACCGACTGCATGACCATGCGCATGTCGTGGTAGCCGTCCTCTCGACGGCCCAGCACATCCAGCGTCAAATTCAGCTTTGCCGGTGCGTGTACCGTAATCGGCAGCACGGCTCTCACCTCCCCAAGCCTGAGCGATATAATCCAAACTCGCTCTGCGAGGCGGATTTTCGCGCCAGACTTCATTTCGTTCTTTGCCGGGCACAGAGCCCGGCTGCATCATTCAATTTTACCCGACACAAAAATACGCTCCCGCAGAGTCAAAGATTTCTGAGTGTGTATACGAAGGCAGTGCAAGGCGCCGACTTGCAGATGGGCTTTGTGCCCATCAAAAGGCGGTAACGAAGCAATGACGATGGATACACGCTCAGAAACGGGTTCGGATTATATTGCTCAGGCTAATTAGCGAATCTTGCGCGCCTCCAGATAGAAGCGCTTGTCATGGGCATGGCCCATGGAAAAGGTCTTGCGGGGCAGTACACCGTCCAGAATGACAGTGGGGAACAGCTCCTCCTTACTCATGGAGGGCAGCAGGAATCCTACCGCATCTGCCCGACGGGACAGTTCTTCTACCACATCCTCACCATGGATGTAGTCAATACCCACACCCTTATGCTCCTTCATCCACTGATCAAGGAAGCCCTGAAGGGTGCCTACGGCCAGCTGGGCAGTGGGATTGGGAATGGTAATATACCCTTTGAGTTCCCGGGTAATATAAGTAATCACATGGCCCTCGCCCCGCCCCTCATAAGCACCGGGGAAGGCATTTTTCAGGTCGGACAGCAGAGCGGCAGGGTCAACACCGAATACCACACGGTGAATGGCCTCGAACCGCAGGGACTCGTCATGCAGGTCGCACAGCTCAGCCAGCGCGTAACGGGCGGGCAGGCTGTCCCACTGATCTTCGGGCACAAGCCTCTTCTGCCGCTCGTAGCACTCCTTTGCGGTGGCCAGAGAGTGGTTGCCGTCGCCCACGGCAAAAAGCATGACACCCGCGTCCTCGCCCACACCGTACTTGGCGCGGAAGGCGGCAGGGTCGGCCAGCTTTTCAAGAGCGGCAGACAGCTGCTCCATCTGCTTTTCATTCAGCTTCCAGCCGGTGATGTGGCCGCCGTTTTCCATCAGGTCGAAATCGTAGACTTTTTCCATCTTATCCGTCTGTGCTGCCAGCATGGGCATGACCGTTCCCTCACGGTCGTCGCTGAGCAGCATAATGTGGGGCAATTCGATGGGCGCGTTCTTGCGCACCGCCACACGGGGCGGGATGCGGGAAAGCACCGTGCCCTCGGTGGCACGG
>JAZNTL010000006.1:0-4613 GCA_045591745.1 Lawsonibacter sp. | reverse complement strand
GCCAAACGACTGCCGATAGTGCCGACGTTAAGACTCCTTCGTTTCGTTGGAGGGTAGCTCCTGCACGACCAAGGTCTTTCCGTATTTTTTGCAGATCTCCCGAATTTTGTCTGCGTAGACATCAATACTGTTCCTTGTTTTAATGACCAAACAGGTGTGCAAATGCTTAAAATAGAGTGTCACGTCGGGATCAAAGGGGTTTCCATTTTTTGTTTCTCCGTCGGGCAAATGCTTGTAGCCATAAAAGTACATCTGAAACCAATCATCGTCATGGTCGAACGAAGCAACCAAACTGCGATCCGGACCATTGGTCAGCGTAATGGCACTGTTGGACAGCGAGCCAAAATCCAGCCCTCTAATACTACGGAGATATTTTTCTACATTCTCTTCATCGTGCACACTCTTGCCCACGAGTCCCGGATGCAGACAGTTGACCACGACAGGGTAGTCATCTAAAATAGCCAGCGCGCAATCCATCGCCAACTCGTGGAAGTCCGGATCCCAACTCTCGTCCCAGTCACGCAGTGTATAAACGGGCATGGAATCATCGAACAAAGCATAAACGTCCCCATTGTAAAGCTTGACCCGAGTCAGATCCGGCTCAAACGGCTCAGAAGCAAACCATTTTTTAAAAAACATAAAATCACTCCACCATTGTAATGTCAATTATAAATTCGCCCAGTTTGCTGCCGCCGTAAGAACCGGCAATGCCCAAGATTAAACTGCCAGCCACACCGCCGATAGCGGTTCCGACCCCCGGAAAAATCGCAGTACCAATCGATGCACCAAGCATGGCTCCGCCCTTTGCGGCAAACGCACCGAGCGACCAGCTTCCGCCAAGGCTTGCAAGGGAGGAATAGGTTGTTTTGCCGATTTTCCCATCTGCATCATGTGTGTCAATATGAATCGCTTCTATCAGTTCCAGCGCCTCCAAAACCACACCCGTAACAGCAAGAATTGTTCCACCCCCAACGCGCACTTTCTTGGCGTGAACATCAAAATCCTTTAGCCATCGATAAGTCGACTCGTTGATTTTCATGTGGTTGAATTTATCGATGATCTTTCGCTGTATAGCGGAAGATGGAATGTACTCTCCCGCGCCCAACTGCTCTCCGCTCACCGTATTGATGTGATGAAGCAACCCATCTTCATCAAAGTCTGCCCGAAATACAGTGATACCTCGATTTTTGCCACCTTTGATATTTCGACTTCTCGAAGAAACATCTCGCAAAGATGCATAGTCAGTAGTAACTCCCTTTTTTGTGGGCGATATCTTATGATACTCGATACCTGTCCTTTTACTTTGAAGCGGATCAATCCACGCCACTGCCGGGAATGCACCAGCTACAAGATCCTCGTGAAGGCTGTTAACCGCCTGAAGGGTCTTTGCCCCGAATACTCCGTCCTCGGTAAGCGCATAGCCTAACTTATTCAATGCCTGCTGCAGCTTGCGTATCTTGAAAGGATCTCCCCCAACAAACCACGCCAGCTTTTCGATTTTGCTGTTTAACGACCCGGTGCTGACTCCACAGTGGTCCAGTTCACTGACCACCGCTTTCAGGCTGTCCGCCGTCTGGTCGGTGATGTAATCATTCTCGCGGATGGCATTGTCCAGATCCCGTTCCAGTTGGTCGGCAACGGACTGCAGGGCATTCCCAAGAAATCGCTCATAGTCCGGATTGCCAAAGCCCGACACCACAGTGCCAAAGACCTGCGTTTCCATGTGCTCCATATAGGAACGACTGCCCACCGTCTGACCACACTTGCCCGCGTAGCTTTGGCGGCTGCTTTGGTTCTGGTATTCCTCGGCCACATCCTCCAGAAAGCGGCTGCTGATGCTCCCCTGTGCCACCGCCTCCAGAAACACCCGCTTCTTCGGGTCCCGTCCGGCAGCGGAGTCAATGCCCCACTTGGAAGCATCTTTCAGCAGGTCCACCACCTCCCGCTCGGAATAGCGGGTCTTGTTGATGATGGCGATGGCCTTTTCGATGCCCCGCTCGTCCCGAAAGTTCCGGGTCCAGGGTGACATCATGCTCAGGTTCAGCCCCTGTACGCACTCGCTGTTGTGCCACACGGTCACTCCGGTCATCCTACAAACATCATACAGCCCCTCCACCTGTTTTGCAAGGGCCTTTCGGTTGGACGAGTCCAGAAAGCGGATCCGGCTGTTAAGGTTCGACAAGTCTCCATAAATTTCCTCAATGGCCGTGTGTGCACGCCCACCTAATTCCCGCAGGGTGTCCTGATAGCTCGTTTTTGCCCCCATCAGACCGCCAAGTATGGTATTGCGGTTCACTTTAGACCAATACTCACTGCTGCCGATTTTGGTGTTCATCTGCCCAACGGCTTCTTTGCTCATATCTCATTTCCTCCCTTAATGGTATAAACGGTCCTTCTACATATGGGAGGATCGTGGCTAAAGTTGCACGTTTGCGTGCAACTTTTCTAAAAATTCATAAAATATCCTCTGTGGTGCACAAATGGTGCCCGCACTCAGCGGAATGCTATGTGAATACTTCTTTGTTCTATAACAAGAAGTATCAAGTTTCATTAAAACAACGCATTTTAAATAACTTTAAATCACTTCACATAGCGAAACAGTACCTCTCCCCTCTCTCGAAATCAGTTTGCGGGCAACCGCACGTGGTTTCGAATCCCACCCGCTGCGCCAAAAGTGCCCGTCGCAGAATCGAAAGAATCTGCAACGGGCACTTTTATTCTCTGAACAACAAACTGCAGCGGATTTAATCCAGCCCCAACAGCTTTCGCCATGTCGGGCCTCCTGCTGTGATCTCGCCATCCACTACGCCGTTGTTGTCCGTTTGGAACGCCTTCACCGCACGCTCAAATCCACTTCCGGCGATACCATCCGCCTTGCCGACCTGGATATAGCCCAACGCGTGCAAACGCTTCTGAACAGGTATAACAACGGGATGGGTGCGGTTGACCAGCCGGGAGATAGTCGGGACTTTGCCCAGGGTTTCCGGACCGACCATGCCGTCCACCTCTGCACCGACAGCGGTCTGGACATCCAGAACAAACTGCTTGAGGGTGTAGCCCGCTGGCGCGACCGAAGGTCCTTTGATCGCCTGCGTAGTGATATACGCATCGAGATCTGCCGCCTTGACTTCATCCAGATATGCCTCGGCATTGGCTTTCACACGGAAGGCACCCGTCTGAACACGGAACAATGCATCATCCTCGTTGGAGGAGGTGATATATGCGTCAAAGCCTGCGGCCTTTACTTTCGCTAAGTGCGCATCAGCATTGGCTCTGATACGGAATGCGCCTGCCTGTACACGGTATAATACATCGGGTTCAACGGGCGCCTCTGGTCCCAGTACATCAAAATATTCCGCAATGACAACGGCTTCTTCCTCTGCCAAACGGGCCAGATTCGAATCTCTCATCAGCCAGTTCGTGGATCGCGTATTGGTGTGGAACGAATGCTCTAAAATCAGGCCCACCGTCCCGACGGCGACCGCACCACGGATGACCCCGTAATAATCTCCGTTGCTGCCTTCTCGGGTTTCGATCCGGCCCTGCTGCTGCGTGCCCATAATCAGACTGATCCGATCCACAAACATCTGGCCGATTTCATCCCCGCTGCCATCCAGCGGTACATAAACCATAACACGATCTGCGTCCTCATTCACATTCGAACCGGCAGCATTGGAGTGGATGGACAAAAAGAGGTCGCAGCCCTCGGAGGCTGCTCCGCGTTCATAGACTCCCAGCAGCGTTTCTTTGGTTGCTCTTGTGGTTTTTACTTCGATTCCATAATGCTCAAGAGATTCCTTTAGCGGAAGATGGAACTTCCAGGTCATCTCGGACTCGTAGTATTCCGGTACGGCAGGACTTTGGTTTTGTCGGCCTTCGTGGCCTGCGTCCAGGCATACGATGGGACGCGTGTGGCCGGGTTTTACATGTTTCATCGTTCAAGATCCTCACTGAATTTGCGTGATGACAAGGTGTGCTGAGACAGGTCTCGTTCCTCCCGCAAGGGGCGTGATCGTGAGCGCGGCCGCATTACCGGCAGGATTCCTCACGGTCAAAATCGAGTTAACAGACGTGGTTGTCACAATGGCCATGCCCACAATTTGGGATGTGCCGGTCGCGCGACCGACTACTGTATATGCCAAGTCCGCACCGTTTAACGTTAATATCAGTTGGCCCGCTTCCGTTACACTCACCTGGAACAAGATCTGATAGGTGCCGATCTGAGCCAAATTAAAGGAACTCGGCCCGGTTCGGGCAATGTCTGACCCGCTGTTCGGGCCATCTTGCGGAAAGCTTACATCCGTACCCGGAGCAACCGTCGCGGCATTATCGGGCGGCATTAACGCATAAAAATCCGCGAAATTTAACACCCCACCGGCAGGCCCCTGCGGGCCGGTGGGTCCAGTCTCACCGGCAGGCCCTTGTGGGCCGATAGGTCCAGCTTCACCAGCAGGCCCCTGGGGACCAACGGGGCCGGTCTCACCAGCAGGACCCTGGGGACCGACAGCTCCGGTCTCACCGACAGGCCCTTGTGGGCCGATAGGTCCAGCTTCACCGGCAGGACCCTGCGGACCAACGGGACCGGTCTCACCGGCAGGACCCTGCGGACCAAC
>JAZNTL010000005.1:0-2607 GCA_045591745.1 Lawsonibacter sp. | reverse complement strand
AGCATAAAAATAGTTTCCTTTCTTTGGAAATGATTCGCATTTTATTATATATATTGTATCACAGCCTCCGGCAAAACACAAGACCTGCCGCAATACGGATATATTTGGTCATAAATCGTCAAATTCCTGTAAGAAACGGGACAAAGGACTGGACAAATCGGAAGTTTTGTTGTAAACTTAAACGCAGTATGGGGTGGCATAGGGCCACCTGTGAAGTAAGATGAGGTGAAAGACAATGGCACAAGCTTTCTTTGGCGGCGTTCATCCCAATGACATGAAGGCCGCAACCAATGAAAAGGCCATCGAGCAGCTGGCAGCGCCGGCACAGGTGGTCATTCCCATGTCTATGCACATCGGTGCGCCTTGTAAACCCCTGGTTGCAGTGGGCGACAAGGTAAAAATTGGACAGAGGATCGGCGAACCCGGCGGATTCGTTTCCGCACCCATCCACGCCAGCGTGTCCGGCACGGTCAAGGCTGTGGAGCCCCGTCCCAGTTCTATGGGCGGTACGGTGATGAGCGTTGTCATCGACAACGACTTCGAGAACACCGTGAGCGAAGAGGTCAAGCCTGTGGCTGACCCCGAAAATCTGACGAGCGAGGAACTGGTGGAGATCGTGAAGAACGCCGGTATCGTTGGTCAGGGCGGCGCAACGTTCCCCACCCATGTGAAGATTTCTTCCGGTCTTGGCAAGGTGGACTACGTCATCATCAACGCCGCTGAGTGCGAGCCCTACATCACGGGCGACCACCGCGCCTGCCTGGAGCGTCCCGATCAGGTCATCCTGGGCGCTACGCTGCTGGCTAAGTGCTTTGGCGTTGACAAGGTCTACATCGGTATTGAGGCCAACAAGCAGAATGCCGCTGATGTCCTGAACGCCAAGATCCAGGAGCTGAATGCCCCCGTTCAGGTGGTCGTGCTCCACACCCGTTACCCCCAGGGCGCTGAAAAGCAGCTGGTGCAGGCCGTCTCCGGCCGTCAGGTGCCCTCCGGCAAGCTCCCCGCTGATGCCGGCTGCTGCATCTTCAACCTGAACACCACCTGCGCCATCTACCGCGCTGTCTACACCGGTATGCCTGTGGTCAACAAGATCGTTACGGTGTCCGGCTCCGGCGTGATCGAGCCCAAGAACGTGGAGTGCCCCATCGGTACCCCCATCACGGCTCTGTTCGATGCTTGCGGCGGTCTGAAGGAAGAGACCTACAAGCTGATTATGGGCGGCCCCATGATGGGTCTTGCTCAGCACAGCTTTGACGTTACCGTTGGTAAGGGTACCGGCGCTATGCTGGCCTTCGCCGGTGACGAGGAGAAGTACGAGGCCGAGCCCCAGTGCATCCGCTGCGGCAAGTGTGTTGGCGTCTGCCCCATCCGCCTCGAGCCTATCTTTATGTATAAGTATCTCATGAAGGGCAACTACGAGGCCTTCCGCGATCAGCTCCATGGTATGGACTGCATCGAGTGCGGCGCTTGTACCTATACCTGCCCCGCCCGTCTGCCTCTGACCCACGCTTTCCGCCTGGGTAAGCAGCAGGTGAACAATGCCAGAATGGCCGCACAGGCCAAGGCTGCTGCCGAGAAGGCTGCCGCCGAGAAGAAGGAGGCGTAAGGAAATGACGGATTATAAGAATTTGAAGCTGATCGCTTCCTCCTCCCCCCATATCCGCAGCAATGAGAACACCCGCTCCATCATGCTGGATGTGATCATCGCCCTGCTGCCCGCCCTGGCCTGGGCTATTTACAGCTTCGGCTTCAAGGCTCTGCTGACCACCGTGATCTCCGTGGTGGCCTGCGTGTTCTGGGAGTGGGCTTACCGTAAGGTCATGAAGAAGAACCAGATGATCGGCGACCTGTCCGCCGTCGTCACCGGTATGCTGCTGGCTCTGACCTGCACGGCCAACCTGCCCTGGTGGCTGCTGGTCATCGGCGCCTTCTTCGCCATCGTTGTGGTCAAGCAGCTCTACGGCGGCATCGGCTGCAACTTCCTCAACCCCGCACTGGGCGGCCGTGCCATTCTGGTGGCCTCCTATGCCGGCCTCATGGGCAACTACTCCCTGCCCAAGGCCAAGCTGGATGTGGTGGTCTCCACCGCAACTCCCATGCAGATCATGAAGGAAGGCACTGTGGAGCAGTGGGAGATCCTCACCTCCAATTACTCCGTGGGCGATATGTTCCTGGGTAACATCGGCGGTGCTATGGGTGAAGTTTCCGCGCTGGCTCTGCTGCTGGGCGGCGCTTACCTCATCATCCGCAAGGTCATCTCCTGGCACATCCCCGTGGCCTACATCGGCACGGTGCTGGTGCTGTCTCTGGTGGCAGCTCCCGCCGGCATCGATGCTGTCCAGTACATGCTCTACAGCGTGTTCGGCGGCGGTCTGATGCTGGGTGCCATCTTCATGGCTACCGACTATGCCACCTCTCCTGTGACCAAGCCCGGTCAGCTGATCTACGGTATCGGCTGCGGTCTGCTGACGGTGTTCATCCGTCGCTTCGGTTCCTTCCCCGAGGGCGTGTGCTACTCCATCCTGATCATGAACTGCACCACCTGGCTGCTGGATAAGTACATCCGTCCCACCATCTACGGTGCTGTGAAGAAAGAAAAGAAGGAGG
>JAZNTL010000004.1:0-23030 GCA_045591745.1 Lawsonibacter sp. | reverse complement strand
ATGCGGCGGCCTATGCGGATGCGTATTCTTACTTTTACGCGGATATGTTCACCATTGCTGCAAATGTTTTCGGCGAGGACTTCTCACAGAGTTTTACCGTGGCACTCGACTTTGTTCCCATGATGCATCAGACCAATAAGGACGAGGTTTTTATTGCGGAGAAAACCACCTTTGACAGCTTGATGACTTTCCTGCGGACGGAGTTTTACCGAGGACTGGCCGCAGGCAACGCACCCCGCCGCTGTCACAACTGTGGGACCTATTTTTTGCTGGACTCCGGCTATAACGCTATCTACTGCAACAACATCGCTCCCGGCGAAACGGAGCGGACCTGCCGGAAAGTAGGTGCCCATCGCAAGGAGGTACAGGGCAAAGCCAACCGCAGCCCCGCCCGTGTAGAATATGACCGGACGTACAACCGCCTGAAGCAGAAAAAGAATCGGAAAAAGATCAGCGTGAATGAGTGGAACGCCGGCGTGGCAAAGGCGATGCGGATCCTGGAGCAGTCTGAGCGCGGCGAACTCGCGGATGATGAAATGAGAGCGCGGTTTAAGGCGCTTTGAAAAAACCGATGGGCAAGTCGTGATGACTTGTCCATCGGCTTTATCATTGATTAGGCATAGCAACAGGCGTGGTGTACCCTAAGACACCCCGTGCAAGCTGATTGCTCATACAGGGGGCAAGTGTCTTTGTGACTCAAGAGACGGATGAAAAACGCAGTCTGTTACACTTTGCGCCTGTGTTCAGGCATAAAGAGTTCGATTTTGTCTTGTGCGACTTGTGCGTTCGTATATACAAAATTAAATTCACCATGTATCTGCATATCCTTGACCGTAAATGTGTCCAGGTCATCCCTGCTGCGAGCCACAGGCTCGTATGCAAAGGTGATCGCGCCATCGTTGGCAACCAGCTCGCAAATCACAGAAAAGTTGCTGACCGAAGAATGTCTGTGAAAGCTCTCCAAGGAATAACCCCTGTCAGAGATGGCCTGCTGCAGCAGCATCCGTGTTCCGGAACCTCTTTCCCGAAGGATCAGGTTTTCTTGGAACAGATCTTCCAGGGGAATTGTTTTTCCCGCAAAAGGATGATTTTTTCCGCACAGCCCCACAAACCGCTCCCGCTTGAACAGATGATGAGGATAGGTTTCTTTGCTGAATACACCCTCTATAATGGCAAAGTCCAGTTCGTTGCCAGAGAGCATGGACAGCAGTGTTTCCGTATTGTCTATGATAAGATCTAAGCGGTGACTCATATTTGATAAGAAGGATTTAATGGCAGGGACGATCACATACTCGCCTATTGTTTTGGTAGCGCCCACTTTGAGACGTACGGTTTCCTCGTGGATAAAGCTTTCCTTCAAAGAAAGCTCCTCTGTGCGAACGCTGTCGAAGTGTCTTTTCAGCATTTCCGCCTGCTTGGTTCTGGTAAGCCGGCGTCCATCATACTCAAACAGTTTTGTGCCATAGAACCGCTCCAGGTAGTGAATATGCTGCGTGACACCGGGCTGCGTCATATTTAATCTTTCAGCCGTCCTGCGGTAATTCATCTCTTCGCACAGCATGAGGAAGGTATCGATCCGATAGTCAAGCATAGCGCCCTCCGATTAGTCAGAATTATCCAATGATAAAAAATGATAATTTGATTTTATCGGAATTTGGAACTATAATCAAGCGGCATTGTAAAGAGAAGGAGAAAATACGATGAATCTTATTAAGCTTTTTCCGGGTGTTCTGTTGTCCGCAGCGATTGCATTGCTGGCCTGTTGGCTGGAAAGCCTGCTGCCGATCCATTTGATCGGTTCGGCGGTAATTGCCATGTTTATCGGTATGCTTATCAACCGGTTTCTGAGAAACACGACGGCATTTGCTTCCGGCCTGAAGTTTACGTCCAAAAAGATCTTGAAAGCTGCGATCATTTTGCTGGGCCTGTCACTGAACATCACCACAATTTTGAACGTGGGAAAATTGTCTCTGACTGTCATGGTATTCACGCTGCTGACCTGCTTCGGTGGTGGATATTTTATCGGCAGGGCGCTTGGGCTAAACTGGAAACTCAGCAATCTGATTTCTGCCGGAACCGGCATCTGCGGGGGCAGCGCGATCGCTGCGATCGCACCGACTATTGAGGCTGACGACAACGATGTGGCATATGCCATGTCCGCGACCTTTTTGTTTGACATGGCAATGATCGTGCTTTTCCCGATTATGGGCAGGGCGTTTGGGATGTCGGATACCGCTTTTGGCATTTGGGCAGGCACAGCGGTCAACGACACTTCATCTGTCGTTGCCACCGGTTATGCTTTTTCCGAGGGGGCAGGTGATTTTGCCACCATGGTCAAGCTGACCCGCACCCTTGCCATTATTCCCACGGTTATCACTTTCGCATTTATCCAGCTGCGAATCAAGCGGAAAGAGGCGCTCGAGCAACAGCGGAACAGCTCAGAGCTGAAAGCGGCTTTTTCCATCAAAAAGATTTTTCCCTGGTTCATTCTGGGATTTTTGGCAATGTCCGTTTTGGCAAGTCTCCTCGCGATCCCGGCAGCAGTTGTTTCCGGCACAAAAACGATCAGCAAGTTTCTGATGGTTTGTGCTTTGGCAGCGATCGGACTCAACACCTCGTTTGCCAGTATGAGAAAGGCCGGTATCCGCCCTATGGTCCACGGCTTTATCATATCCGCGCTGGTGGTGATCGTTGCACTGCTTGTGGAAATGGCAATGGGCATCGTCTGACCTTGTTTCCCACATTCTTTTGTTTACAGAGGTATAGCAGATACCGGAGCAATGGTGGGAGTGAAAGGCTTGTTATTCCAATTTAATCACGAAAAGCAAACCGGGGAGCAAGGCGCATGGCGTCTTGCTCCCCGGTTTATCATTACCAACGATCAAAGCGGATGATTACTGTTCCGCTGGGAATGCGTATTGCGCTTTATAATGGGCAAACTGTTCCGCGAACGCGGCAGACTCGTGCAGTTCGCCGGCCTTCAGCGCATTCAGATATTCGTGAGCCTCCAGTTTCCCTTCTGCAACCTGCAGCATTTCCACAGCTACATTGGAGCAGTGGTCCGCAGTGCGCTCGCAGGCAGTCAGCAGATCTTCCAGCACGAAGCCGTATTCCACGGTGCAAAGGCCATCTCTCAGACGGCGGACATGGCGGGATTTCACCTCGCGCACCAGAGCATCAACAACCTGCTCCTGAGGTTCGATTTTGGCGGCCTGCTCCCGGTCAAAACTGCCGTAGGCAGCAACGGTGCGATCCACGATATCCAACACAGCCTGCTCCAGAACGGCCAGCTCCCCTTTGGCCTGCTTGGAGAACTCGATGTTCTTTTCTTCCATCTCCAGTGCAGCCTTGGCTACAGCCATTGCGTGGTCAGCCATCCGCTCGATATCAGAAATGGAGTAAAGCAGCGTGTTGAGGATACGGTTATCGTGGATAGACAGATTCATGCCGGACAGCTTTACCAGATAGGTATTCAGCGCGTCCTCATAACGGTCGGTCTTGTCTTCCAGTTCCACTACTTGCTCCAAAACGCCGGATTCAAACTTCTTGGTCAGGCCCATAGCCATGTGCATAGCCTTGGCTGCATCTGCGGCCATTTCGCTTGCGATCTCATGGGCACGCTGAACAGCAACTGCGGGAGTTGCCAGCAAGCGGGAGTCCAGCAGTTCGGTCTTCTGAGGTTCTGCCGCCTGGGGGACCAGCACATAGGCCAGCTTAACCAGCAGACCGTTCATGGGCATCAGTACAGCGGTAGCGATCACGTTAAAGCCGGTGTGGATAACGGAAATGTCCCAGGCTTCTACTGTATCCCCCAAGAACTTCCAGTCGATAACCATACCCAGTCCATAGAAGACGACCGCAAACATCGCAGCACCCACTACATTGAACAGCAGATGGACCATAGCGGTTCTGCGGGCATTCCGGTTTGCGCCGATAGCACCCATCATCGCGGTAATACAGGTGCCAATATTCTGTCCCAAAATGATGGGGATCGCTGCGCCGTAGGTGACCGCACCGGTACTGCACAGTCCTTGCAGAATACCAACAGATGCAGAAGAGGACTGGATGATCGCAGTCAGTACAGCACCAAAGAGAATACCGACAATAGGATTCGTGAAGGAGATCATCAAATCGGCAAACCATGCTTCTGTTTTCAGGAACGACATGGAACTGCTCATCAGATCCATACCGGTCATCAAAGCCATAAAGCCCAGCATGATGGTGCCGACACCACGCTTCTTATCGGATTTTCCCATGTACAACACAATACCGATAATACCGATCAGCGGTGCCAGGGTAGAGGGCTTAAAGAATTTGATCAGGAAGCTGTCGCCCTCCAAGCCGGACAGGGACAGGATCCACGCGGTGACGGTGGTGCCGATGTTAGAACCCATGATAACCCCGACAGCCTGTTTCAGTGTCATAATGCCAGAGTTAACGAAGCCGACCACCATGACGGTCGTAGCGGACGAGGACTGGATCACAGCGGTGACACCCAGACCCAGCAGGAAGCCCTTAAAAACATTGTTACTCATTTTAGCCAGAACGGTTTGCAGTTTGCCGCCTGCCTGCCGCTCCAAAGCCTTGCCCATTACATCCATTCCAAAGAGAAACAGCGCAAGACCACCCAGAAGGGTGATGATTTTGAAAATGTAAGCTGTCATAGTTTACTCCTTTGCGAAGCGTTTTCTTATTTCGACAGGTTGCATTATAAATTTTGCCCTTTGTAAATACCATAGAGGGTTTGAAAAGTCTATGTAAAATCTATGTAAAACAAAAGACCGCATCCTCAAGGATGCGGTCAGAGTTAAAACTGAATTGTGATCGTGGTGCCCTTTTGAGGGACGCTGTCAAGATGAATGGTTGCTTTGTGGTAGGCGGCGGCGTGCTTCACAATAGAAAGGCCAAGGCCGGTACCCCCGGAAGCTTTGGAATGGCTCTTATCCACTCGATAGAACCGTTCAAAGACTCTGTCGTGGTGTTCTGGGGGGATGCCGATCCCGGTATCGCTGACCGTCAAACGATTGCTTTGTGCGCAAACCGTCACACTTCCGCCGGGAACATTGTACTTGATGGCATTTTCACAGAGATTGTATACGATTTCGTGGAGCATTCTGCGCACACCCTGAATCGCAAAACCGTTTCCTGTAACCGATAGAGTAACATTCTTCTCTGCTGCGCTTTTTCCCAGAATGGTTTTTACGTCTTCCGCAAGCGCCAGCATATCCACCGTTTCAGTAGGCATGGATACGCCTTCGTCCAACTGAGACAGGCGGATAATATCTTCGATCAACGCGACCAGTCGGGACGCTTCTTTTCGGATATGGCTGACAAAGCGAGGGACGTCTTCCTGCTTCACCATGCCGCTTTCCAGAAGTTCTGCGCTGCCGATGATGCCTTGCAAGGGGGTCTTCAGCTCGTGGGACACATTGGCGGAGAACTCCCGGCGCATCTGCTCGGCGTTTTGGGCCTGCGTCACATCTACCGCCAAGATGACCGCGCCCAGTAGACTTCCATCGGATTGAATACTGCTCATGTCGAAGCGGTAAGCTCTGCCCTCCAGTTCCAGCATAACGCTTCCGTGACCTCGGTCCAGCGCATCATTCAGTGCCTGACGCAAAGCGTTGTTGCGATTGACCTGAAAGAAGCTGCCCCCCACACAGGAAACGCTGGTGTTGAAGATCTGCATCGCCGCGGAATTGATGGACCGGATATTGGTTTCCTTATCCAGCACCACCAGACCTTCCTGCATATGGGAAGTGATCTGTATGAACTCATCGCTCTTTCGTTGGAGCTTTTGCATCTGCGCATGGATCTGTCGGTGCTGCTGGCTGATCCGGCGCAGCAGGGGAGAGAGTTCCTCGTAAGTATCATTGGCCAGCGGATACTCCAGATCCAGCTTGTTCAGCGGCTCTACAATTTTAGTTGCCATCCGGCGGGCCAAAAACGCAGACAACGCAACGGCCAGCAATGCGATCAGGGCAATTGACCATAGCATATTGATCATCAAGGCCCATGCAGACGCCTGATTGGCCGAAATGCGCAGGATCGTACCGTCTTGCAGCTTCTGCGCTTCATAATAAGTCTGTTCCGTCAGGGTGGAGGAAGTGCGAACCGCACTGCCAACGCCTGTTTCCAATGCTTCTCGGATCTCTTCACGATCAGCATGGTTTTCCATGGTGCTTTGGTCTACCTGTGTGTCGAACAGCACGGTGCCATCCGAATCGATCCATGTGACACGAAAGCGATCCGCTTCTACATTTTCCAGAAATGCGTTGCCGTATTGCTCTGCCCCAGTAACAGCAAGGCTGAGCTCATCCTTCAGCTGAGCGATCTGGACTTGCGTAAAATGATTGTATAAGACACCCATCACAACACCCAGACTGCAAAACAGCACGATAACGGCCACGAATACCGTGGAGCGAAATATCTTACTTGTCATGTCTGGCCTCCAGACGGTAGCCTACATTACGAACCGTTTCAATGATATGTCCGTAATTGCCCAGCTTTTGCCGCAGTGTACGAATATGCATATCCACGGTTCGGGTTTCTCCAATGTATTGCGTGTTCCACACGTTGGCGAGTAGTTGTTCTCTTGTAAACGCAATACCCGGCTGTGAAAGGAACAGATGAAGCAGCTCGTACTCTTTATAGGTCAGGATCACCCGTTCACCGTCTATCGTAACGGTATGCTCGTCCGGATCCAAAACCAAACCGTTCATTTTCAATTGATGTGTTTCTTTTGTCGGCTTGCAGCGGCGCAGGACAGCCTTGACCCGGCTGACCATCTCCATAACGCCGAAAGGCTTTACCAAATAGTCATCCGCACCCAAATCAAGACTTTGGATCTTGTCGTACTCGCTGCCCTTGGCCGTTGCCATGATGACCGGAATATCCCGGAACTGCTCGGAAGCCTTCATCATCTTCAGCAGCGTGACCCCATCTTTACCGGGGAGCATGACGTCCAAAATCACCAATTTCGGCTTCTCGGATTGCAACGCATTCCAGAAACTGTCGCCGTCTTCAAAGCCGGTTGCTTCAAAGCCGGTAGAAGTCAAAGCATATACTTCAATATCCCGAATGCTGGAATCATCTTCTACACACCAGATCATAGCGACACCTCCTTGCGTTTTTTACTATAGTAGCGATTTTGGAGGTAAAATTCAAGTTTTCTCCGCGAGTTTACATACATTTTACATCGCATATATTACTGACAATCCTTATGGATACCGGTAACAGAGAACTCTACCCACTCGGCAATATTGGTACAATGATCTCCGATGCGTTCAAAATACTTGGCAACCATCAGCAGATCCAACGCATATTCGCCTTGTGACGGTTCCGTGGCAATCAAATCGATGATGCTGGTCTTGACCTTTGTGAAGTAATCGTCCACCACATCGTCGTGGGCCATTACCTTTCTTGCCAGTTCCAAATCCTGTTTCACATAAGCATCCACCGCTTCTGTGACCATTGCCTGAGCGGCTTTGGCCATCTCCCGGATTTTGGGGAACGCTTCGTCAGGATGGGCGTTCATGTAAGGAACGATCTCCACAATGTCCTCTGCCTGGTCACCGATGCGCTCCATGTCCGTGATCATCTTCATAGCGGCGCTGATCTGCCGCAGATCACGGGCTACCGGCTGCTGCCGCAGCAAAAGCTTCATGCAGATCGTCTCGATGGTACGCTCGCTTTCATCGATTTGTGCGCCGATCACGCTGACGTTTTGGGCCAATTCTTCATCCCAAGCGGTCAGCGAACGGGAGGCAAGTGCAATGATTTCTTCGCAAGCAGACCCCATAATGGTCAATTCCCGATTCAATTCCTTCAGTTGTTCCTGAAAAAAGTCTCTCATAGCCTAACCTCCATTAACCAAATCTGCCGGTGATGTAATCTTCTGTGCGCTTGTCCTTGGGTTGAGAGAACATCTCCTCGGTACTGCCGTACTCCACCAGATCACCCAGAAGGAAGAAGGCGGTTTGGTCAGAAATGCGCACAGCCTGCTGCATATTGTGGGTGACGATGACAATGGTGTACTTCTCTTTTAGTTCCATTGCCAGATCTTCGATGCGGGAAGTGGAAATGGGGTCCAGAGCAGAGGTAGGCTCGTCCATCAGCAAAACGGTGGGTTCCACAGCCAACGCACGGGCAATGCACAGACGCTGCTGCTGACCGCCGGACATACCAAGGGCGTTCTTCTTCAGACGATCTTTGACCTCGTCCCAAATGGCGGCACCACGGAGTGCTTTTTCTACGATGTCATCCAACTGTGCTTTGTTGGTGATCCCGTGGGTACGGGGGCCGTAGGCGATGTTGTCGTAAATGCTCATGGGGAAGGGATTGGGCTTCTGGAACACCATACCCACTTCCCTTCGCAGATCGTTTACATCAGTCTGAAAGATGCTTTGTCCGTTGTACATCACCTCGCCGGTGATCTTCACGGAGGGGATCAGATCATTCATGCGGTTCAAGGTCTTGAGAAAGGTGGATTTACCGCAGCCGGAGGGGCCGATCAGGGCGGTGATGGATTTCTCTGGGATTTCAATATGTATATTCTTCAATGCCTGTGTCTGACCATACCAGAGGTTCAGGTCATTAACGGCAACAATAGGCTTATTCATCGTTCGCTCCTTTACACAGCGTTCTTTTTCTGGAAATATCTCGCAACAGCCGCAGCGGCCAGGTTGATGCACAATGCCAGCGCCATAAGAATTGCGGCAATGGCAAACGCTACACCGAATTCACCCTGCTCCTTGGCATAGACGTACAGAGCAACAGTCAGGGTTGCACCGGCACTACTCAGACCTTCGAAGAAACCGTTCAGACTGTGGGCAAATCCGGCGGTGAACAGCAGCGCTGCCGACTCACCCAAAATTCTGCCCACGGACAGAATGCAGCCGGTGATGACGCCATCAATGCAGTTGGGCAGAACCACTGTGCGGATCACTCGCCACTTGCCTGCGCCCAGACCAAAGGCACCTTCCCGATAAGATTGGGGAACAGTCTTCAAGCTTTCCTGGGTGTTGCGCATGATGGTAGGCAAGTTCATAATAGCCAGCGTCAGCGCACCAGCCAACAGGCAAGTGCCGAAGTTGTTGGAGAATATCAGCATACCTACCAGACCATAGATGATAGAGGGGATACCCGAAAGAGCTTCGGCGGCATATTCGATGATGCCAACTACCTTCTTATTGGAGGCGTACTCCGTCAGATAAACCGCCGCGCCTGCACCCAACGGAATGACAATCACAAGCGTTGCAATCACAATGTAGATGGTATTTAGAATATCCGGCAGGATGCCGATGGTTTCGGTCAGATAGCTGGGCTTTGTGCTGATAAACTTCCAACTCAGGTGAGGAACACCCTCAAGCAACACATATCCCACAATGAATGCGGTCAGTGCTGCGGTAATGCCAACTGCAAGCCACATCAAAAGCCGCGCAGACCACACATATAATTTTCTTTTTGCCATGTTATATCACCCATATTACAAGGAGCAGAAGTGCCAGACTGGAGCCTGCGAGAATAAAATAGGGTTTTCCCCGAAGGGTCCAGAGGAACAGGTTGTTGTGACGCACGTTTCTCATTTCTTTTCCCCCTTTAGGAAGAAGTTCAGCACTGCGTTGATCAGCATGATGAACAGGAACAATACGAGTGCGATGGAGAATAGGGCTTGCCGCTGAAGACCGCTGGAATAGGACATTTCCGATGCCACGGCGGTGGTCAGGAAGCGGACGGACTGGAACAGAGAATTTGGCATATTGGCGGCGTTACCGGCAACCATCATAACCGCCATCGCTTCGCCAATGGCTCGGCCCACACCGAGAACCACGGCGGCAGCAATACCACTTTTGGCTGCGGGGACAGATACCCGGAACCAGGTTTCCTCGGGCGTTGCCCCCAGTGCCAGAGAAGCATCTTCGTATTCCTTCGGGACGGCTTCCAAAGCAGTGACAGACATTTTGATGATGGAAGGCAAGATCATAATGGCCAGAACAATGATGGATGCGAGCAAACTGGCACCATCCGGCACATGGAACATTTTGCGAATACCAGGAACCAGCACCATCATGCCTACCAGACCGTATACAACGGAGGGGATACCTGCCAACATGGAGACTGCCTGCCCCACCACTTCCTTGACACGCTTGGGTGCGGCCTTAGCCAGATACACAGCAGTCAGGAAGCCGATGGGAACACCGATGACGATTGCACCGGCAGTGCCGTAAATACTGGTGAGAATAAAGGGCAGGATACCATAGGCTGGTTCTGCCGCTGTGGATGCCCACTTTTCACCAAAGAGGAAATCGATCAGCCCAATCTCTTTAATGGCAGGAACACCGGAAATCACCAGATAGCCGGTAATCATCAGGACACAGCCCACGGTGATCAGCCCCAAAATCAGGAAGATGCCGTGAATTATATTTTCGAGTAAATTACTTGTCTGTTTCATATTAATCACAATTCAAACACAGATTTTACAATTCAGCTTTTTGTTTGGCCCCCTCGCAAGAGGGGGCCTGATGGGCTTGATCAGTTTGCAGGTACAACACCGACTGCGGTGATTACCTCACGAGCGGCTTCGGAAGTAATGAAATCGAAGAAAGCCTTGGCGGTTTCACTCAGCTCCACACCTTCCTTGGTGACCAGTACGAAGGGGCGCTGGATAGCATAAGTCTCGTTCTTGACGGTCTCATCGCTGGGAGCAACACCGCCAACCTTGATAGCCTTGACGGAGTCCTTCACAGAAGCCAGGGATGCGTAGCCGATCGCACCGGGGTTCTGAGAAACTGCGGTGATGACATCGCCGGTGGAGGTCAGCTCCTGACGGTACTGGCACAGGCCTTCAACTCCCACGATTTCTTCGAAGCCGCCACGGGTGCCGGAACCGGCTTCGCGGCCAATCAGAACGATCTCAGCGTCGATGCCGCCGACCTCGGACCAGTTGGTGATCTCGCCCGTGTAGATAGCAGCGATCTGCTCAACGGACAGATCCTCAACTGTGTTCTCAGGGTTGATGATGAAAGCGATGCCGTCATAAGCCAGAACGGTGCCAACCAGACCCTGCTCCTTTTCGCTGTCCTTCAAGGCACGAGAGGACAGGCCAATATCGCAGCGGCCTTCCGCCACGGCGGTGATACCTGCACCGGAGCCGGTGGGATTGTAGGTAACTTCCACACCGGAGTGTTCGCCCTCAAAGGTTTCCTTCAGTGCGCCAATGACCTTCTCCATGGAAGTGGAGCCGTCGGTTGCAACTTTGCCGGACATGCTGTTGTTGCCGCAAGCAGCCAGGGACAAAGCCATAGCCAAGGTCAGCAGAATACAAACGATCTTTTTCATAAGTAATTTCTCCTTGTTTTTAGAATTGGATTTGCTCATCCTTACGGTTTTATCATAGCTATGATATGTAAAATTCAAAAGACAAGGTGTGTAAAATGATTGTCAAGTTTCGGAATGGATGTTTTCGGAGAGGATCAACAAATAAATGTACACAATGCAAAACCCGCCCGTGGAATTTCTTCCACGGGCGGTCAGCTTTTCGGCGGCTGTGCGGGTCACACCGCTTGCGGAGAAGTAAACGACGAAAAGTTCTTGCGTCATAGCACTTCCCGATAAATTAAAGCTGATAGGTTGCGATATATTCCAAATCATCAGCAGTAAGGCCAGAATCGGACTGCACAAAGCGGGGTGCGAGACCAGCTTCCCTGGCAGCCAGGTCAAAATGACACAGGGCGATACCCATGTCGATCTTCTGCATATCGATGGTGCCACCAGGGAACCCCTTTGAGCGCTTTAGATAAAAATGTGCCACGTTATCTGCGATGACAACACGCCAGGGCTGTTTGTTGACTGCCGAGGGAGCCAGCCGCACCATCTCAAGGGGATGGCATAGTTTTCCGGCCTTTTCTTTGGTCAGCGGAGCGTCAAAGGAGCGGTCAAAGAACAGTTCCTCAAAACCCATGCGCTCGTCCGCCTTAATGGCCTTGCGCATCATGATCTCCCGCAGAGACATCTTCTTGGCCGGGTAGCCAAGAGGACTCATGCAGGGCATGACCTCATCTTCTGCCAGTTCCATGGCTTTTTCAAAAGCTGCACGGTCCATGGTTCCGCCCACCCAGACGGTTCCCAATCCGAGAGACTGAGCGTACAGTACCAGCAGTTCAAAACTGTAGCCAAAGGCCTCGTTGAGATGGGGAGTCTGCTTCATTTTTGCGCCCACATACAGGTCTGTACCAACCACCACCGGGCAGTTCAGCTTCTGCTTTGTTCCGTCCAACAGCTTGAATTCCACCGGAAGCCCGTAGGGGTTCGTGGTATCCGCCAGAAATGCAAAGAGCTGATCCAGTTCCTGCGGGCTGATTGGACGCTCCTCGAAGGTGCGCACACTTCTCCTGCCGCGCACCAGTGCATCGATGTTATGCATAAACAGGCTCCTCTCCATTTCGATAAAACTCCGAAATCGCTTTTTGCGCTTATTTGCTTACCTGCTATCATTATATAGACGATCACTGCTGCCGTCAATTACGCAGATTGATGGGGCAGATAAGAAAAAGATGAGTGACCGGGAGGAAAGAATATGTCCGTCAGTCATAACTGTCCCTGCACGGAAGTCTGTCCCCTGCAGCATGCCATGGAGATGATCGGCGGCAAATGGAAGCTGCCCATCCTGTGCGCCCTGGCGGTGGATGGCGCCACACGCTACAACGACCTCAAGCGTAAGCTGGGAGGTATCTCCAATACCATGCTGGCCAAGTCCCTGAAGGAGTTGGAGGATGACGGCCTCGTCACGCGCACGGAGTATATGGAGGTGCCCATCCGCGTGGAGTATCAGACCACCGATAAGGCAAAGTCACTGACTCCCATCCTGGTGCAGCTGGCACAATGGGCGGTCAGCGCAGATGTCTGAAAGGCTTTTTCATTGATTAGGCATCGCACGCTGTGCGGTGCCCCTGCGAAGAAACAGTTGACGAACGGGCCAGTCAGAGTTACCATTGACCCACAGATACCAGTCGAGCCTCGCCGGACATTCCGGCCAGGCTCGCTGCATGACCACAACACCCACCACAGACGCTTCCGGGACACACGGAACATTGTGGTCAGGAGAGGTCTGAAGACGAAATAAAAGTGAGCGGAAACCGCTAAAAACGGTTGAAAACCAGTACAAATCACGCCTGTTGGCTCGTTCGCATCCGTAAGGTCGTCGGTTCGATCCCGATTAGGTCCACCAAAAAGGGAAAGCACCCCGATGGGGTGCTTTCCCTTTTTTATCCAAAATCATGTCTGCCGCCGCAGGAACTGCCCAGTTCTTCAAAAATGCAAACGATCTCCTCGATTTTCCGAAAACAGCTTTCGTCATCAAGACGGTGATCCGCCAGAACAGCTTTGATTTTTTCCAGTGCCTGATAGCTTGCACTTTCCACGATTTGTTCTGCGTTTATTTGCAGGTGAGGAAAGGTAACTTGCACCTCGGCTTGGCACAGAGCCTGCACCAAAAGTTCTTTATATAGCTCCATTTTAAAACCTCCATTGTACGACAGGGGGATTATATCCCCTTAATTATGGGGATTATAACCCCCATAATTGCACATGTCAATGTATTGGGGGTGCAGTGCCATGATCAAGTTTGACCGTTTGTGGGAAACAATGAAGGCTAAAGGGGTCACCATGTATCGTCTGCGGGAGATGTGCGGCATTGACCGCAAGACCGTCCGTCGCCTGCGAGCCAATGAAAACATGGAGACCAAAACGCTGAACAAGATTTGCGGGGCACTGAATTGTTCTTTGGAGGAAATCGCGGAATTTGTCAAAGACGATACCTGACCATAGCATAAAAACAGTCCGAGAAAGGTCGAAAAGAGGCTGATGCGCAAATTTTTGCGCATCAGCCTCTTTAAGTTTTATTCATACAGCGCAGCCACGCAAGCCAGATGCTCACGGTAGGCATCCACGGCCCGGGCCGGGCCCTTCAGCTGTACTCCATCGCCCAGACCGAACAGCCAGCCGAAGAACTGGGGGCTCATGACCAGCGGCAGGGTAACGGTGAAGTGGTCTGCCCCGTCTGGAATGAGCATCACATCCTGACCAAACCGGTCCAGTACCACGTTGACCAGCCGGCTTTCAAAGCGCAGGGTCATGGTCACCTCGGTGCCGCTGAACATGCCGAAGTGCTTCTGGGCATAGTCGGCCACGTTAAATTCACTGCCGCCCTCCCGGGGGTCCTCGGTCTGCTCAATTTGTGCCATCTTATCCACACGGTAGTGGCGCATGGTGTTACTGGCATGGTCAAAGGCTACCAGATAATAGTTCTCGCTGTTCCAAATCAGGCCGTAGGGGGATGCCCGGTAGTGCTCGCCGTCGTGCCGGAACACCTTTTCCTTGCGCATGTTGTAGTCGAAATACTGGAAGGTGATGGAGCGGTTGCGGGCGATGGCGGTGTGCAGGATATCCACATTGTAATAGATGCTCTCATTCATGGTTTTGATGCGCCGGTCCACATAGACCTGACGCTGAAGCTGGCGGGCCTGATGGGTGCTGGCCAGCTTTTCCAGCTTGCGGATGAGGGCATCACTTTTGCGTTTGGTGATAAAACGGGAGGACTGTACCGCATCCACCAACAGCTTCAGCTCCGCCAGCTCAAAGTCCCGCTGACCGATAAACCAGCCGGGGGAGCGCCCCGTTCTGGACTGAACATCTACACCCAAGGTGGCAAGTGCCGCCAAATCGTCATAGATGCTCTTGCGCTCGGCTTTGATTCCCCAGCGTTCCAGCTGGGAGATGAGCTCGGGAACGGTGATGGGATGCTCATCATCCGATTGATGGAGCAGAATGTCGTATAAACGAAGCAGTTTCAGCTTCTGATTTGCACTTTTCGCCATGGGACAGGCCTCCTTTACAACAAGGGCATAACAGGGGATAAGCACCATAAATCGTACTTTTCCTCATTCTACCAGAGAAAAGACCAAAAAACAAGGAAAAGCCCGCCCTGCATCGCAGGACGGGCTTTTTGAGAGGACTTACAGGAACAGGCCGACAAAGCCCTGGAAAGCCAGATACAGGCCAAAGGCACTGACCAGCGGGGCGGCCTTGCGGTCGGGGCCGGAGGAAATACGTTCCAGAATGGAACTGAACAGCCATGTGACTGCGGTAAATACCCCACCGCCCACCACCGCCAGCTTTGCCGCCTGAGCCAAGCCCACGAAGCAGGCGGCCCAGGGGAGCAGACCAAAGGTGAGTGCGGAAAAAGCGGGGATGCAGATGTAGCACCGCCGGGCGCCTGGGGCTAGATAGTGGTCGGCCAGCAGGCAGACCAGAGACAGCAGTACCATGTTGGGGATGTCCAGTCTGGGGATGATGATAATGGGGGCAAAGGTGCGCACCAGAACGGCAATCAGCAGGGCACAGCCCAGAACAGCCGCCAGCAGGGTGTTGAGCAGATAAGTTTGTTTTTTCATCACTCAACCTCCCCAAGATGTGGCACCGGAATTGGTGTCCGCGCCGGTGACAACGGCCACGGCGGAATTGACGCTGCGCACGATGGCCTTGGATGTGACGGTGGCGCCGGACAGGGCATCCACATCAGTGCCCACCTGCGCTTCACCGGAGGTGTTCAGCAGTTGGGCGAGAAATACGTGGTCGTTCAGCGCTTTGGAGCCCAAGCCGAAGGTTTCGGCCATTTCTTCCACCACAAGGCCGGTGACGGTGCCCTCGTTGCTCACACCCACCATCATGGCGATAGGGGCGGCATAGCCGTTGGTAACGGTCTGGATGACGAAGCCGTTTTCCCCTTTATGGACACTGCGGATGTTCACATCATCGCCGGAATAGGGTTCCACCACAAAGTCGTGGCTGCCGGGCAGAAGGGTGCGCAGCAAGCGCACGTGCTCGGCCTGGGCACGCTGGGCGGCCACACCGTTCAGGGCGAAGGATGTGCCCAAAAGGACAGCGGCGGCAGCCAGAATAGTCAGCAGGGGCAGGAAAACAGGCTTTTTCATTTGGCGGCCCCTCCTTCCTTCGTGCCAAAGCGTCTGGGGGCGGTATAGCGGTCCAGCGTCCAGACGCAGGCATCCATGAGCAGAATGGCATAGGTCACACCCTCGGGGTACAGACCGTAGTAACGAAACAGCACCGTCAGCGCGCCGCAGCCTACACCGTAAATGAACTGGCCCCGAGCGGTGGTGGGGGAGCTGGCATAGTCGGTGGCCATGAAGATGGCGCCCAGCATCACACCGCCGGACAGCAGGCTGTATCCCATCCACAGGAGGGGGTTGCCCGCTCGGCTGAACAGGAGGGTCAGCACGGCTACCGTGCCCAGATAGGCAAGGGGGATGCGGGGGGAGATGACCTTGCGCCAGACCAAATATCCGCCGCCTGCCAGCAAGGCAAGTGCGGAAATTTCGCCGATGGAGCCGGGGCAGTTGCCCAGGAACATGTCCAGCAGGCTCTCCTCGGGCAGGGCGGGCATGACCATGTGGTGCAGGGGGGTGGCGGTGCTCACACCGTCCACTCCGGGCACGAAGTAGCGGGTCACACCCACAGGGTAGATGAGAAGCAGGAACGCTCTGGCGGCCAGCGCGGGGTTAAATGCGTTCTGGCCCAGACCGCCGCACAGAGTCTTGACCACCAGAATGGCGAATACGCTGCCCACAGCCCCCTGCCACAGGGGGACGGTAGAGGGCAGGGTCATGGCCAGCAGCAGGCCGGTTACGGCGGCGGAGATGTCGGGGGTGGTGTTGCGGGTTTTGGTCAGCACGCTGTAAAGCCACTCGGTGCCCACGGCAAAGACGATGCATACCAATGCGACCAGTAGAGCCCGTGGTCCGAATTTCCACGCACCCACAGCCAGCGCGGGCAGCAGGGCCAGCACCAGGGCGGGCATGATGCGGTTGGTGCGGAAGTTGCCCCGAATATGGGGAGAGGAAGCAACGGTCAAATTCATTTCGCATTTGCCTCCTTCAATAGTTTTTTGCCGTGGCGGAATCGCTCCACCAGCGGGAGCTTGCCCGGACAGGTGAAGGAGCAGCTGCCGCACTCGATGCAGTCCATAATGTTCAGACGGTCCAGCTCCTCCGGCCGCTGGGCATTGACGAAACGGTACAGATACAGGGGCTGCAGCCGCATGGGGCACACGGCCACGCACTTGCCGCAGCGCAGGCATACGGGGTTTTCCGCCGCACCGTTTTTGTCCTTCATCAGGCACAGAATGGAGTTGGTGGCCTTGACCACCGGTACGTTCAGGTCCTCCTGGGCTTTGCCCATCATGGGGCCGCCGCTGATGACCCGTTCGGTACGGTCATTCAGACCACCGGCCTGCTCGATCAGGTCATGGAAGGTGGTGCCGATGGGGACGATGAAGTTTTGAGGCTCGGCAATGGCCTCGCCAGAGACGGTAACGATGCGCCGAGTCAGGGGAGTGCCCAGCCGCACCGCCCGGTAGATGGCCGCAAAGGTGGACACGTTGAACACCGCGCACTCCACGCTGACGGGCAGCTTTCCGGGAGGCACTTCACGGCCTGTAATGGACTGAATCAGCTGTTTTTCCGAGCCCTGAGGATAGCGGGTGGGCAGGACTTTCAGCTCGATTTCGGGGTAGTCCTTGATACAGGCATTGATTTTTTCCAGCGCCTGTGCCTTGTTGTCCTCCACCGCCAGAACAGTGCGGCGGGAGTGGAGGATCTCGTGCAGGATCATCATGCCCTGCAATACCTGCTCCAAATTGGTGCGCAGCATCACATCGTCGGCGGTGATATAGGGCTCGCACTCGCAGGCATTGGCAATAAGCGTGTCTACATTGCCCATAGCGGACAGAGCCTTCACGTTGCCGGGGAAAGCCGCGCCGCCCATGCCCACGATACCCGCTTCGCGGATGGCGGAGAGGATTTCCTCCTGCGTCTGGGGGATGGGGGAATGGGGGGCTTCGGTATCCTGAAAATCGTTGTCAATGACCACCGCGTTGACAAGACCCGCGGTGGGATGGGGCCGGGGCTCAATGGCCGCCACTGTGCCGGACACTGAGGCATGGACGGGGACACACAGACCCTCGCCGTCGCCGATCTTCTGGCCCAGCAGCACGTGTTCGCCCACGCTGACCAGAGGGGTGCAGGGGGCGCCGATATGCTGCTGCATGGGAATCACCACCTGCTTGGGGGTGATGGTGCGCAAAACGGTGTCCTTGGTGGACATTTCCTTGTTGTATTGGGGATGAACTCCGCCATAAAACAGGTGTTTCATGCTGTTACCTCATCATTTAAGTTCGAATCATATCCCGGAAGCCGGGGCTGTAGAAAATATCGCCGTTGGTGTCTACCCACATGGCCTGAGCGTCGTACTGTTCCAGCAGGGCCTGGCCCTGTGCTTGTGGCAGAAGGAACAGGGCGGTGGACAGGGCGTCTGCCGCGCTGGAATCCGGGCAAACCACGCTGACGCTGCGCCACAGGGTGGAGGGGTACAGGGTATTGGGGTCAATGATGTGGTGGTAGAGCTTGCCGTCAACCACGTAGTTGCGCTGATAGTCGCCGCTGGTCACCACACAGCCTTGGGGCAGGTACAGGGTGTGAAGGTAATCCTCGGAGCCGTCCACGTTCTGGATGCCAACCACCCACGGTGTCCCGTTCTCATCCTTGGGCCCTGTGGCGCAGACGTTTCCTCCTACGCTGATGAGCAGGCCGGAGGGGGCGGACTGGGCCACCTGCTGTGCCGCCCAGCCCTTGGCGATAGCTCCAACATCCAGTTTGAGATAGGGGTCGGAGATATAGACGGTGGAGTGTTCCATATCCAGCACCACCCGGTCAAGGTCGGTGTGGGTAGCAGCTTCGCGCAGGGCGGTTTCATCGGGCAGGCAGGCGGTGCGGGGGTCGTTGAGGCCCTCGGTGCGCGCATCGTGCCACAGGCTCAGCACACTGCCCATAGCCACGTTGACCATGCCGTCGGTGGAGTCATAAAACTCCTTGCAGTCGGCCAGCAGGCGAAGGATGCGCCCATCCACCTGTACCGGGGCAGTCCCGGCCATGTCGTTGACCGTCTTCAGGTTGACCAGCCCCTCGTACTCGTTGTAAATGTCGAACAGCCGATGGTACTCCAGCAGTTCATCATGGACGGCCTGGGCGGTGGCCTTGAACTCCTGCTCACTGTGGGCACGGCCCACAATGGTGGTCACCGTGTCAAACAGAGTGAGAAAGGTGGCGGTGTACTGCTTTTTCTCCGGGGGACGGGAGGAACAGCCGCTTACCAGAAGCAGAACGGCGCAAAGGGTGCAAAGCAGACGTTTCATTACTGCACAGCCTTGGCAATCAGGGCCTGAAAGCCACCGATGGCGATGGTCACGCTGGCGGCAAGGTCGGCTTCGGTGGGGGCGGTCTTTTCGTTGACGGCGATGGCATTCACCTGGGGAGCGGTCTTGCCGGTGGCATAGGCGGCAAAGGAGGCGGCCTGCTCGTTCCACTCGTACTTGGCGCCACCCCAGGCCTTCATGCCGTAGTTCTCGCCCAGCTCATTCTTGGTGAGGATGGGGGCGGTCAGGTCGGTGGTGATGGTGCCGGTCTGGTCAAAGCTGACCTTGGCCTGCAGGCTGTCGATGGTACAGCTGGTGATAGTGGCATTGTTAAGGGTGAGGGCGGTGACGTCGCTGTCCAGCTGGGCGGTGCCGGGCTTGTCCGCAGAGGCGCTGACACTGCCGTCCAGCTTACTGATGACAGCCAGTCTCAGCTCATCTCCAGCCTGCGCACCCAGATGGGCGGCATTAGCCACGGCCTTCTCAATGGCAGACACATAGCCGCCCAGATAGATGGTGGCGGTGGAGGCCAGGTCGGAGCCGGCGGGAGCCTTGCCGCTTTCGTCGATGGCGCCGTTTTTCAGCTCGTCCACCGTCTTGCCCACGGCATAGTCGGCCAGAGCTTTGGCCTGCTCGTTCCACTCGTATTTTGCCCCGCCGTAGGCTTTCATACCATAGCTTTCGCCCAGCTCGTTCTTGGTGGGGACAGCGGCGGTCAGGTCGCTTGTGATGGTGCCGGAGGCATCCAGGGAGACCTTGGCGCCCAGACTGTCGATGATGCAGGAGCCGATGACACCCTTGTCATCCACGGTGACGGCAACATAGGTCACGTCATAGGCTACCTCTGCGGCATTTTTGCTGTCGGCGGCATTGGTGACAATGGCAAGGCCGGTCTTTACCGCGCCCTCCACGGGCATTACAATGTTAGGAGTGGTGCTGGTCTGACTTCCCGGGCAGTTGCACTCGGTATAGTAGATCACGGGGGTGCCGGCACAGCCGGTCAGCAGGCTGAGCACCAGCACAAACAGAACCAAGAGAGAACGCTTTTTCATGTTTTACCTCCAAAAAATTGGTTTTATATTCCATAAACACCATCATAATGGAAAGAGGAACTTCTGTAAAGAAAAAACTGCTGTTGAGAATGATCTGTTATAGTATTCACGCAAAAACCAATCATAACCGTCCGTCTGCGTTCATATAGTGTGGCAGTAACGCAGAATGGAGCGTGTTGTCTTTGAAAGGAAATATTGAGGAGCGGGCCTGTCAGCTGGCCCTTTACATCATAGAAAACAAGACAACAGTCCGGGGCGCCGCCCGGAAGTTCGGCATCAGCAAATCTACGGTACACAAGGACATTCAGGAGCGACTGCCCGCCTTTAACCGCCCACTGTATCTGCAGGTCAAGCAGGTGCTGGACGAAAACAAGGCCGAGCGCCACATACGGGGCGGTATCGCCACGCGAAAAAAGTACAAAGGAGCATAAAAAGTGCGCCACATCAAAGCGATGTGGCGCACTTTTTCAAAGCAAAAACACATTGCGTTTGACGTATTTTAATGCTATGATAGAGAAAATGTCGCACAAATCGTACGAAGGAGCTGTTGAGCGTGAGTTACGCCGATCAGGTTTTCATCCAAAACTGCAAGGATATTCTGTCCAAGGGTGTCTGGGACACTGACAGACCCGTGCGTCCCAAGTGGGAGGACGGCTCGCCCGCGCATACGGTCAAGCTGTTTGGTGTGGTCAACCGCTATGACCTGCGCAAGGAGTTCCCCATCATCACCGTGCGCAAGCAGTTTCTCAAGTCCGCGGTGGATGAACTGCTGTGGATCTGGCAGAAAAAGTCCAACGACATTCACCAGCTGAACAGCCACGTCTGGGACGCGTGGGCGGACGAGAACGGCACCATTGGCAAGGCCTACGGCTATCAGCTGGGGGTCAAGCACCGCTACCCTGAGGGGGAAATGGATCAGGTGGATCGGGTGCTGTTCGACCTGAAGAACAACCCCACCTCCCGGCGCATTATGACCAACCTTTACAACCATCACGACCTGAGCGAGATGGCTCTGTATCCCTGCGCCTACTCCATGACTTTCAACGTCAGCGGCAACACCCTGAATGCCATTTTGAATCAGCGCTCTCAGGACATGCTCACCGCCAACGGCTGGAACGTGATGCAGTATGCGGTGCTGACCCATATGATGGCACAGGTGTCCGGCCTTGAGGTGGGCGAGTTTGTCCATGTGATCGCCGATGCCCACATCTATGACCGCCACGTGCCCGTGGTGGAAGAGCTGATCGCCCGCGCCCCTTATGACGCGCCCAAATTCACGCTGGACCAGTCCGTGACCGATTTCTATGACTTTACTCCCGCCAGCGTCAAGCTGGAAGGCTATCAGGCCCACACTTTGGATCAGAAGATCCCGGTGGCCGTGTAAGAAAAGCGCGGAGGAATATATGAATCTTATCGTTGCCGTAGATGAAAACTGGGCCATCGGCAAGGGTGGCGACCAGCTGGTCTATATCCGTGCCGACCTGAAACGGTTCAAAGAACTGACTACCGGACATCCGGTCATTCTGGGCCGCAAGACGCTGGCTACCTTCCCCGGCGGCCGACCTCTGAAGGGACGGGCTAACCTGATCCTGTCCGCCACTCCGGGCTACGAGGTGGAGGGGGCACAGGTCTTTGCTGATGTGGACAGCCTGCTGGCCGCCGCAACCGAGGACGCCTTTGTCATTGGCGGAGAGAGCGTTTACCGCGCCCTGCTGGACCGGTGTGACACTGCCTATGTGACCAAAATACAGGCCGCGTTTCCCGCCGACCGCTACTTTCCTGATCTGGACGCGCATCCCGACTGGGAGGCTGTGAAGACACAGGGAGTGCAGGAGGAAGAAGGTATCCGTTTTCAGTATGTGACCTACCGAAGAAAATAACACCAAGCTGCACCGCAAAACGGTGCGGCTCAGCTTGTTGAAAAATTCTTTTCAACAAGCTATTGCAAAGTTTGAACTTTTTTAAAGTTCAAACTTTGATTAAATTGAGCGCGAAAGACACCCCTCCTGGGTTTCTTTCGCACTATCTTCCTTCCCGTTGCCACAGTTTCAGCGTTTTTTTATAGCCTGTGCCGCACCGTAAAACGGTGCGGCTTTTCGTTATATTTGGTGACTTTGGACGGGCGAAACGGATATAATAGTATGGACAAAAATGTGGTGTATGTCTCCTGCTGAAAGACAGGGGGTTACGGGGAGAAGTGTATTTGCGGCGCTTTTTTGTCAAAACTGTGATATTCCTGCACACAAGCCGTATATTTGCCGCTTTTTTTGACTATTTTACAGTTGAATTTTACCGCTTTTTGACATACAATACTAATTTGAATGGAAAGGTGGAATGGGTGTGCTGAATATTGTTCTGGTAGAACCTGAGATCCCTCAGAACTGCGGCAATATCGCACGGACCTGCGCCGCCACCCGCAGTCGTCTGCACCTGATCCGTCCGCTGGGCTTCGACATCAGCGAAAAGGCGGTGAAGCGGGCGGGGCTGGACTATTGGGACATGGTGGACATTCGGGTCTATGACGGTCTGGATGACTTCTTTGCCCAAAACCCGGACGCCGACCTGTGGCTTGCGACCACCAAAGCCCCCCGGGATTATACAAAAGCACAGTTCCGGGACGGGTGCTACCTTTTCTTTGGCAAGGAAACTGCCGGCCTGCCTGCCCATCTGCGTCAGACTTATTACGACCGCTGCATCCGCATCCCCATGCG
>JAZNTL010000003.1:0-13122 GCA_045591745.1 Lawsonibacter sp. | reverse complement strand
GTGGAGGACGCGGAGGAGGAGGCCTACTTCTTCAAGCTGTCCAAGTACGCACAGAAGGTGCAGGACCTGCTGGAAAACACCGATTTTCTGGAGCCCCGTTCCCGGGTCAACGAGATGGTCAACAACTTTATCAAGCCCGGTCTGGAGGACCTGTGTGTGTCCCGTACCAGCTTTACATGGGGTGTTCCCGTGGACTTTGACCCCGGTCACGTGGTCTACGTGTGGGTGGACGCGCTGTTCAACTACACTACCGCGCTGGGTTTCCTGAATGATAAGTACGACGATTACAAGGACTACTGGCCTGCCGACGTGCATTTCGTGGGCAAGGAGATCGTCCGTTTCCACTCCATCATCTGGCCAGCTATGCTTATGAGCATGGAGATGCCTCTGCCCAAGAAGGTGTTTGGTCACGGCTGGCTGCTGCTGGACGGCGGCAAGATGTCCAAGTCCAAGGGCAATGTGGTGGACCCTTATGTGCTGGCGGAAAAGTTCGGTGTGGATGCCCTGCGTTTCTTCCTGTTGCGCACCTTCCCCTTCGGCTCTGACGGCAACTTCTCCAACGAGGCGCTGATCGGTACCATCAACGTGGACCTGGCCAACGATCTGGGCAACCTGCTCAGCCGTACCGTGTCCATGGTGGGCAAGTATTTTGACGGTCAGCTGCCCACCGCCCGTAAGGCGGACGCGCTGGACGAGGAGCTGGTGACCATGGCCTCTGGCCTGCGTGAGCGCTATGAGGAGCAGATGGAGCACTATGCCTTCCAGAATGCCCTTGCCGAGGTGTTCAAGGTCATTGGCCGCGCCAACAAGTATATTGACGAGAACGCTCCCTGGACCCTGGCCAAGGACATGGATGCCAACGGCGACCGCCTTGCCGCCGTCATGTATAACCTGCTGGAGTGCCTGCGCATTTCCGCTATCCTGCTGACTCCCTTCATGCCCGACTCCTCCGCGGAGATCCTGCGTCAGATCGGTGCCTGTGAGTGCTGCTCCACTTGGGACAGCGCCGCCGTGTACGGCTCTCTGCGTGCGGATGCCAAGGTGGAGCGTGGCGACAATCTGTTCCCCCGCATTGACACCGAGAAAGCAATTGCCGAGCTGGAGGCCATTGCCGAAGCTGCCAAGAAGGCCGCTCTGCCTGCGCTGGAGCTGGAGCCCCAGTTGGAGGAAAAGGTGGACTTTGACACCTTCTGCAAGTCCGACTTCCGCGCCGTCAAAGTCAAGTCCTGTGAGAACGTGAAGAAGAGCGACAAGCTGCTCAAGTTCATTCTGGACGACGGCACCGGTACCGACCGCCAGATCCTGTCCGGCATCGCCAAGTTCTATAAGCCCGAGGAGCTGGTGGGCAAGACCCTGATGGCCATTGTCAACCTGCCTCCCCGCAAGATGATGGGACAGGAGTCCTGCGGTATGCTCATCTCCGCCGTTCACACTGAGAAGGGTGAGGAAAAGCTCAACCTGCTCATGCTGGATGATAAGATTCCTGCAGGAGCTAAAATGTGTTAATAACAAAAGAACAGCCGCCCATTCGGGCGGCTGTGCTTTTGTCTATAAAGTCCGTTTTATCGTACCTTTCTCTTGCTATACTACAGTCAAGATAAGAAAGCGAAGGGAGCACGATACTATGGATTATGAGATTATTTGGGTCAGAGGTCACGTAGAGGTATACGATCATGCAGGGCGCTTCTGTTTTTCCGCGGATAACGAGCGGGAGGCCCGGCAGGAGTTGGAAGGAGTCGCGTAACTATAATAAAACACCTTGGCATCAATTGATGTCAAGGTGTTTTACTATACGAAAATTACAGGCTCAACAGCTCCAACGTTTCCTCGCTGCCCACGGCCTTCAGGTGGGTGACAGGGGTTTTATAGCTTTCGATGAGCTTGGAAGCAATGGCATCCTCCAGCTCCTTCTGGATCAGGCGGCGCAGATTGCGCGCGCCGTAGGTGGCGGAGTAGGACTTTTTCACCAGATAGTCCAGCAGGCTGTCATCCCACTGGAAAGAGATGCCCTTGTTCACAAGGGAGTCCTTCAGCTCGCCCAGCATGAGCACGGCAATGTGCTTGAAGTTGTCTTCGGTCAGCTGGTTGAAGTAGACGATCTCGTCCACACGGTTGATAAATTCCGGACGCAGGAAGTCTTGCAGAGCCTTCATGGCCCGTTCCTTGCCCTGCTCGTTGGCGGAGCGGCCAAAGCCCACGCTGCCGGACTTGGTGTTGCTGCCGGCATTGGTGGTCATAACGATGACGGTATTCTCAAAATTGACGGTGCGGCCCTGTGCGTCAGTAATGCGGCCGTCGTCCAGAATTTGCAGCAGGATATTCAGCACGTCCGGGTGGGCCTTTTCGATCTCGTCAAAAAGCACCACGCAGTAGGGCTTGCGGCGCACCTTTTCGGTGAGCTGACCCGCCTCGTCGTAGCCCACATAGCCGGGAGGAGAGCCAATGATGCGGGACACAGCATGCTTTTCCATGAACTCGGACATATCAAGGCGGATGAGAGACTCCGGGGTGTTGAACAGGTCGGCGGCCAGCTGCTTGACAAGTTCCGTTTTGCCCACACCTGTGGAACCTACGAAGATAAAGGACACGGGCTTGCGCTTGGGGCTGATACCCACGCGGCCCCGGCGGATGGCGGCAGAGACAGACTTGACCGCTTCGTCCTGACCGATGATATGTTCTTTCAGGCGGTCCTCCAGCTTGGCAAGGCGCTCGTATTCCTGCTCCCGAATCTGGCTGGCGGGAATCTTGGTCCACAGCTCGATGACATTGGCCAGATGCTCCACAGTCAGCTCAGGGCGGGCAGCCTCCCGCAGCTGCTCCTGCTCTTCCTGCAGACGCAGCTCGGTACTTTTAATGGTGGCAAGCCGCTCATAGGCCTTTTCACTGGCATCGGCCAGCATGACCTCGCGCTCCTTGGCAAGGTCGGCCAGCTCCTTTTCCACCGCGGCAGACCGGGCCAGGGCGGTGTTCTTCAGGTTGACGTTGGAACAGGCCTCGTCGATCAGGTCGATGGCCTTGTCGGGCAGGTAGCGGTCGGTGATATTACGCTCGGACATGACCACCGCCTGACGGCACATCTCGGGGGAGATGGTCACCTGATGGTAGTTGGCATAGTAGGGGGCGATGCCCTCCAGAATGGCCACGCTGTCCTCGATGGAGGGCTCCTCCACGATGACGGGCTGGAAACGGCGCTCCAGCGCGGTGTCCTTTTCGATGTGCTTGCGGTACTCGGTCAGGGTGGTGGCACCGATGACCTGCAGTTCCCCGCGGCTCAGAGCGGGCTTGAGGATATTGGCGGCATTCATGGAGCCCTCGGCATCACCTGCGCCCACGATGTTGTGGACCTCGTCAATGACAAGGATGATGTTGCCCAGCTTCTTGATCTCCTCAATGAGGCCCTTCATGCGGCTTTCAAACTGCCCCCGGAACTGGGTGCCGGCCACAAGGGCGGTCAGGTCCAGCAGGTAGACCTCTTTGTCCTGAAGCTTATAGGGGACTTCACCCTTGAAAATGCGCATGGCAAGACCCTCGGCGATGGCTGTCTTGCCCACGCCGGGCTCGCCGATCAGGCAGGGATTGTTCTTCTGGCGGCGGTTGAGGATCTGAATGACCCGCTCCAACTCGCGCTCTCGTCCGATCATCTTGTCCAGCTTGCCTTCGGCGGCACGCTGGGACAGGGAGATGCAGTAGCTTTCCAAAAATTTGCGCTTGGGGGGCTTGTCGCCCTTCTGGGTCTTGGAGTCCTGACCCCGGGCGGAGCGGCTGTTGTCGTTGTGAGGCTCCTGAGGCACAGGGGGATGGCCGCCAAACAGCTGGTTGAGGAAAGGGAAGGTGGCGGTGCGGCCGTCGTCCTCGTCATCGGACTCGGACTGGGGGAGCAGGCCCTCCTGACCTTCCGCGCCGCCGAAAGCGGACATCATTTCAGAGGTCAGGTTGTCCAAATCTTCCTCAGAGATGCCCATTTTCTGCATCATCTCGTCAATGGGCTTAATGCCAAGCTCCTTGGCACACTTCAGGCACAGACCTTCATTTTTGGCGGTGCCGTTTTCTACTTTGGTGATAAAGACCACTGCTACATGCTTTTGACAGCGGCTGCAAATGGTTGGCTGCATAGGAAACACTCCTTTCAGGAGAAAATGCTCTCGTGTGATGATGAAATGATACGATAGAATTATGAACCTGTCGTGAATATCCCGACAGTTAAATCCCGGTAATCAGGGAGATGGGGTTGGTGGTGCAGAAGAACTTGAGCAGGGTGGTCTGCTCCACGGTGTCCTGAGGGATGACACCGCCCATCAGACGCAGCACCCATGCCATAAGGAACAGAAGAAGCATGCCCTGAAGCAGGCCAAACAAACCGCCAAGGGTGCGATTCAGACCGTTGAGGATGGGAAGGCGGGCGGCCAAGTCCAAAGCGTGGCTCAGCAAAAACCAGCCTACGGTGATCAGCAGGAAGGCCACGATGAATACCAGTACACCGGCCACCACCTCGGCCACGGTCCGGGCAAGAGCCACAGCCACATCGGCGGCGGTCTGCGCAGCCTGACCGGAGACGGCGGAGCGGATGGTGTCAGCCACTTCGTCATAAAAACCCAGCGTGGTGAGAAGCTTGGCAATGGCATTGTCGCCCTGCTCACCGGCAGTGAGCAGCTCGTCCAGTCGTTCCTCCAGACCGTTGCCCATATGCTCCTCGATGACGGTAGAGAAGTGGGGCTGCAGCATGTCGGCTACCTTGGGAGCGAATGCATCCGAAGCCATGCGCGCGCCGATGATGGCGACGAAAAAAGCGGCAAGACCGCACAGGGCCAGAATGAGTCCTTTTTTGCGGCCACGTAGGAAAAAATAGGCCAGAACGGCCACGATAATGCTGTCATAAATGAGGTGCATGTAGTTCGTCATGTTTAACCTCTCCTATCGGGTCAATCGGGGATATACAGCCATGCCTCCTGACTGTCGGCCAGCAGGACGCTGCCATCGTTGTGCAGGGCGGCATGGCGGGCATTCTGGGTGTCGGTCAGGGTGCTGTATCCGGTCAAATCGCTGGTGTAGATGTTTAACTCCTGCCCGGACAGCAGGGCCAGATAGCGGCCCGCGGCGGTCATGGACAGCACCTGTCCGTTCAGCTCCTGGCGGGCAATGACCTGAGCGTCGTGGCCAATGGTTACCACATCCCGGGCAGAGCCGGCCCGGTATTTGCCCAGCAGCAGGGCGGCAAAGCCGTCACCATCCAGCGTGTAGCCCTTCAGGAAAGCCGGGTCAAAGGAATACTCCATCTGCTCCAGCCCCTTGGCGGTCAGGGTGATGAGAGAGGATTCGCCCAGCAGCCACAGGCCGCTGGAGTCAAAGTCCATGTCCAGCACCGTAAAGCCGTTCAGTTCCACAGTGCGGAAGGGCTCGGTGGCATTGGTGGAATAGAAATATACTGTGCTCTGGAACGTGCCGTCTGTCTGGCTGATGGTGACCACCGCCACCGTGCGGCAGTCGGGGGAGAGGATGGCATCGGTAACAAAGGCGCTGGAAAAGTTCAGAGTGATGACCGGCTCGTGACTTGCGTTGAATACAGTTACACCGCCGCGATAGTGGTCGTGCAGGCCGGTAACGGTGAGCCAGCCACTGTTGTTCACCCGGGCGGACAGGATACCGTTGCTTCCTTCGGAGGAGTAGACAAAAGGTTCATATTTGCCGCTGAACTGGAACAGACTGTGCCCACCTGCGTCATAGACCACACCATAGCGGGAGGAGGTGGCGAGAACAGGCTTTTCCATATGGGTCACCTGACTGCCCAGCTCCACACCGCCGGAGGAATAGAAGTGCGCGCCGGCGGTGGAGGCAAACAGGTAGCCGCTTTCCAGACAGGCCATATCCAGCCGGTCACCGCCGCCGTGGGTGAAGGGCTCGGTCAAACCGGTCTGACTGGTCTGGATGGAGCGGTAGCTCAGCCACCGGCGAAAAGCATCCAGATTCAGCTTGTCCCGATAGACCACGGCGGCCAGCGCGCCCAGCACCAGTGCCATTGTCACCAGAAAGGCCAGCAGACGGCGCAGGAATATATGAGATTTTTTGGGGGACTTGTTGGCATTTTTAGGCTGCTTCATAAGTATGCTCCCAAACGGTAAGGTATGTTACAGTACGTCCTCGTCGTACCACAGCTTGGTCATATACAGGCCGCCGGGCGGTACGGTAGGGCCGGCCAGTGTGCGGTTGCCCGAGTCCAGAATGGCGGGGATGTCCTCCGGGGCCAGCTTACCCTCGGCAGCATAGACCACCGTGCCCACCATGGCGCGGACCATGTTGTAAAGAAATCCGTTGGCGCTGACCCGACATTCGATCATCTGGCCGGTACGGGTAATGTCAAAGTAGTACACGGTGCGCACTGTGGTGCGGGTCTCGGTACCCACCGAGCGCACGGCACGAAAGTCGTGGGTGCCCACGAACTGGTCCGCCGCCCGCTGCATCACGGTTTCGTCCAGATGCTTGGGGTAGAACCATGCTCTGTCCACCAAGAATGCGTTGCCCAGACGGGAATTGTAGATGCGGTAGGTGTATTCCTTTTGGCGGCAGGAGCCGATGGCATTAAAGTTGTCAGGCACTTCGGTGGCCTTGACCACCACAATGTCGTCAGGCAGGCGGGTATTTACCGCCAGCGGGATACGGTCGCAGGGGATGGTGGAGCTGGTGCGGAAGTTGGCAATATAGGTCTCGGCATGCACACCTGCGTCCGTGCGGCCCGCGCCGGTGCATTTCACCGGGTGGCACACCACAGTTTCCAGTGCCTTTTCCAGTGTTTCCGCCACGGAAACGGCATTTTTTTGCACCTGCCAGCCGTGATAGGCGGTGCCAACGTACATCAGTTTTAAGGCGATATTTCTCATAAAACACCGCTTTCTCTTAAATTAAAGTCCGAATTTGCCCAACACAAAGACAATGACGCACATGACAAGGGCCAGTGTCAGGGTCAGCCAGTCCAGCTTGTGATACTTCAGCTGGCGCAGGCGGGTGCGGCCCTCGCCGCCGTGGTAGCAGCGGCACTCCATAGCCACCGCCAGCTCATCGGCCCGGCGGAAGGCGGAAATAAACAGGGGGACCAGCAGGGGGATAAGGGCCTTGGCCCGCTGGATGAGGCTGCCCGTCTCGAAATTTGCGCCCCGGGCCCGCTGGGCGGACATGATTTTGTCCGTCTCCTCAATGAGGGTGGGGATAAAGCGCAGGGCAATGGACATCATCATGGCCAGCTCATGGACGGGAACGCGCAGCTTCTTCAGGGGAGAGAGCAGGCTTTCGATGCCGTCGGTGAGCAGGATAGGGGAGGTGGTGTAGGTCAACAGGAAGGTGCCCGTAATGAGCATCATAATGCGGATGACCATGAAAAAGGCGGTGCGTACACCCTCCAGCGTAATGGTGAGCACCCAGAACTTGACCAGAACGTGGGTTCCCGGAGTATAGAAGATATTGAGTACCGCAGTGAACACAAGGATGAACACTACCGGTTTCAGCCCCCGGACGATGGATTTTACAGGGACCTTGGAGACGCGTACCAGCAGGGCCAGCACCGCAAACAAAAAGCCGTAGGACACGATGCTTTTGGCAAGGAACAGCGCCACGATATACAGGCAGATGCCCATGATTTTGGTGCGGGGGTCCATACGGTGCAGGGGAGAACTGCCGGGGAAATACTGGCCCAGCGTAATATCCTTCAATGCCATATCACAGCACCCCCTTCGCCTTAAGAATGGCATGCTTGGCTTGCTCGATGGTATATACTCCACCATCGATTTGAGCGCCCATAGCCCGCAGACGGTTGAACACCCGGGTCATCTGAGGCACGCCAAGGCCCATATCCTCCAGCTCCTGACCGTGGCGGAAAACCTCCTCCGGAGTGCCGTGGAAGGGGATGACGCTGTCATTGACCACCACAAGCCGGTCCACGTTACGGGCCACCTCTTCCATGGAATGGGAGACAAGGATGATGGTGGCATTGTGGGCATTGTGATAGTCCCGGATATTGGCAAGAACGGACTCCACACCCACCGGGTCAAGACCGGCGGTGGGCTCGTCCAGAATGAGCACCTTGGGCTCCATGGCGATGACACCGGCAATGGCCACCCGGCGCTTCTGCCCGCCGGACAGCTCGAAGGGGGACTTGTCCAGCAGGTCCTCCTTCAGACCCACGAAGGCGGCTGCCTGTCGGACTCTGCGGTCGATCTCCTGCTCGTCCAGACCCATGTTGCCCGGTCCAAAGGCGATGTCTTTGTATACAGTTTCTTCAAACAGCTGATACTCCGGATACTGGAACACCAGACCTACGTTGAACCGGGTCTGCCGTGTCAGCTGGGGGTCAGCCCAGATGTCCTTGCCCTCGTAGAGCACCTGACCGGAGGTGGGCTTGAGCAGGCCGTTCAGATGCTGGATGAGAGTAGACTTGCCCGAGCCGGTATGACCGATGATGCCAAGGTACTCCCCGCGATAGGCGGTGAAGTCCACGGCATTCAGGGCCGCACGCTCAAAGGGGGTCCCTGCCGAGTAGACATGGGAGAGCTGTTTGGTTTCGATAATAGCTTCCATAAATGTTCGTCCTTGTAATTGTGGTATATGCCCCGAAGGGTCATATCCATTCAGTTTATTTTGCTGTCGTGAAAGACGGCTCGGTGCAGGTCATCCACCTGTTGCTCCAGTTTGCGAAGACGCAGGATGAACCAGTGGATGAGGACACCCACACCGGTCATCACGATACTGATCCAGATATGGGGAGGAATGTTAAACTCCAGGTCAACACAGGACAGCAGGGCCAACCCAAGCATCCACGAGAAAAACAGGATAATGCCGGTGAGGATCAGTTTGTTCTGTATGGTATTTTCGTTCATAAAGAGACTCCTTTATTGCAGCAGTTTCATCAGTGCCTGCGCGCACTCCTCATCGCTGAGCGCATCCAGAGGAGCGTCCAGTCCGCACTGGCTAAGCTGATACATAAGCTCTGTTGTATCAGGGACTGTAAGGCCAACTGCCTTTAGCTCCTCAACGTTTTGAAAGACCTCTTTCGGGGTGCCGTCGGCCACTACCTTGCCCTTGGCCATGACCACCAGACGGTCTGCCTGAGCGGCCTCGTCCATGTGGTGGGTGATGATGACCACGGTGACACCCTTTTCCCGGTTGAGTTGCTTTATGGTGCGCATCACGTCGGCGCGGCCGATGGGGTCCAGCATGGCGGTGGGCTCGTCCAGCACGATGCACTCCGGCTGCATGGCGATGACACCGGCGATGGCGATGCGCTGCTTCTGACCGCCGGACAGCAGGTGGGGGGCATGCTCACGGAATTCGTACATGCCCACGGCCTTCAAAGCGTCATCCACACGGCGGCGAATTTCCTCCGGAGGGATACCCAGATTTTCCGGGGCAAAGGCAACGTCCTCTTCTACCACGTTTGCCACGATCTGGTTGTCCGGGTTCTGGAACACCATGCCCACGGTACGGCGGATGTCCAGCAGCTTGGCTTCATCTGCGGTATCCACACCGTTGACAAATACCTTGCCCCCGGAGGGGAGCAGGATGGCATTCAGGTGCTTGGCCAGCGTAGACTTGCCGCTGCCGTTATGGCCCAGTACAGCAACAAAGCTGCCCTTTTCAATATTCAGATCCACACCGTCCAGCACCACGGGAGAAGCTCCGTCGGTCGTGCTGTAGGAAAAGTGCAGGTCTTGGGTTTTGATGATGTCGCTCATATCAGTATACCTCAAAAGGTGGTTTAGTCATCACACATCCAACGGCCAGTGGCACCGCAGGGGAGGACCAGTCCCGTTTGGGATACGGGCAGACCCAGCTCCTGACTTTCCGTATGACCGCCGAAGCGGCTGGACACGATGGTCTCCAGAATATAGGTGACTACGCTGGGAGCCAGACCGGGGGTATAGGAATTCAGGATGAGAAACAGCGGGTTGTCGGACAGTACACCGCTGACCAGCTCTACAAAGGGGTAGAGGTTTTCCTCCAGCTTCCATACCTCGCCCGTGGGACCACGGCCATAGCTGGGAGGGTCCATAATGATGGCATCATACTTGCGGCCACGGCGGATCTCGCGCTCCACAAACTTGCCGCAGTCGTCTACGATCCAGCGGATGGGAGCATCCTCCAAACCGGAACTTTTGGCATTTTCACGGGCCCACTGGACCATGCCCTTGGCCGCATCCACGTGGCATACGCTGGCCCCTGCCGCGGCACAGGCAACGGTAGCGCCGCCGGTGTAGGCAAAGAGATTGAGCACGCTGATAGGCCGTCCGGCCTTTTTGATCTGCTCCCGGGCCCAGTCCCAGTTGGCGGCCTGCTCGGGGAACAGGCCGGTATGCTTGAAATTCATGGGCTTTATGTTGAAGGTCAGGTCCTTGTAGTCCACAGTCCAGCGCTGGGGCATGGACTTGTTTTCCCACGCGCCGCCGCCGGTGGAGGAGCGGGCATAGCGTCCGGCATTCTGCTTCCAGCCGCGGTGGGAGCGGGGGGTATTCCAAATGGCCTGAGGATCGGGCCGGACCAGAAGCTGGTCACCCCAGCGCTCCAGTTTTTCGCCCCGACCGCAGTCGATGAGTTCGTAGTCTTTCCAGCCGTCAGCTACCCACATAAAAAGACACACCTTTCCACTCTAATAAAACTAAATAAGTATACCACTATATGCCTGTTTCGTCAATGCCGCACACTTTGGGAAGACAGGAAAAGTAAGTTGCGGTATGGGTTGTTTTTTGTGTGCGGAGGGTGTATAATACAATTTAAATCCAAAAAGCAGAAAGGTTTGTTTCCAAATGATCAACTACGACAAAATCCTCAACCAGCGCATCCAGAAGATTCCTCCCTCCGGTATCCGTAAGTACTTCGACCTGCTCAACAGCATGGACGGCGGTATTTCTCTGGGGATCGGCGAGCCGGACTTCATCACCCCCATGCACATCCGTAAGGCGGGTATCGAGTCGCTGGAGAAGGGTTACACCAAATATACCCCTAATGCCGGTCTTGCTGACCTGCGTGAGGCCATTTCCGACTACATGAAGCGCCGCTTCGACCTTGACTATGCCGCTGTGGGCCAGGTTCTGGTCACCGTGGGCGGCAGTGAGGGTATTGATCTGGCCATGCGCTGCATTCTGGAGGCGGAGGACGAGGTCATCATCCCCACTCCCTCCTTCGTGTGCTACGGCCCGCTGGCTGCCATGACTCACGGTGTGCCCGTGCTGGTGGAGACCAAGGCGGAAAATGAGTTCCGTCTCACCGCCGACGAGCTGCGCGCTGCCATTACCCCCAAGACCAAGGCGGTGGTGCTGCCCTATCCCAACAACCCCACCGGCGGCATCATGGGCCGGGAGCATCTGGAGGAGCTGGCCGATGTGCTGCGCGGCACCGACATCATGGTCATTTCCGATGAAATTTACGCTGAGCTGACCTATGGTCAGAAGCATGTGTCCATGGCTAACATCCCCGGCATGTACGAGCGTACTATCGTGGTCAACGGCTTCTCCAAGGCCTATTCCATGACCGGTTGGCGCATGGGCTTCCTGTGCGCGCCCAAGGAGATCATCGGCGCCATGACCAAGCTGCACCAGTACGGCATCATGTCCGCTCCCACCACCAGCCAGTACGCGGCTATCGAGGCCATGCGCAACGGCGACGGCGACATCGCCGAAATGAAGGCGGAGTACGATAAGCGCCGTCGCTTCCTTGTGGACGGCTTCCGCAAGCTGGGTCTGGATTGCTTCGAGCCCAAGGGCGCGTTCTACACCTTCCCCTGTATCAAGTCCACCGGTCTGAGCAGCGAGGAGTTCTGCGAGCGGCTGATTCGTGAGGAGCGGGTCGCCGTTATCCCCGGATCTGCCTTCGGCCCCGGCGGTGAGGGCTTCGTGCGCGCCTGCTATGCCGCCTCCATGGAAAATCTGGACGAGGCGCTCAAGCGCATCGAGCGGTTCCTGAACAACCTGAAAAAATAACGAAAAGAGAGATAACGACATGAATATTGTTTGCTTGGATATGGAGGGCGTTCTGGTCCCTGAGATCTGGATCGCCTTTGCTGAGGCCAGCGGCATTCCCGAACTGAAACGGACCACCCGTGACGAGCCCGATTACGACAAGCTGATGAAGTGGCGGCTGGACATTCTCAAGCAGCACGGTCTGGGCCTGAAGGAAATTCAGGAAACCATCGAGAAGATCGACCCCCTGCCCGGAGCTAAGAAGTTCCTGGACGAGCTGCGCTCCGTCACTCAGGTGGTCATCCTCAGCGACACCTTTGAGCAGTTTGCCAAGCCTCTGATGAAAAAGCTGGACTGGCCCGCCATTTTCTGCAACACCCTTGAGGTAGCCGACTCCGGTGAGATCACCGGCTACAAGATGCGCTGCCCCCAGTCCAAGCTGACCACGGTGCGTGCCCTGCAGTCCTGCGGTTTTGATACCATTGCCGCCGGGGACAGCTTCAACGATCTGGGCATGATCCGTGCCAGCAAGGCCGGTTTCCTGTTCAAGAGCACCGACGCCATCAAGGCGGACAACCCCAACATTGAAGCCTACGAGGAGTTTGACGACCTGCTGGCCGCCATTAAGAAGGCCCTGTAAGTTCCGGAAAGGAAGATGGACTATGTTTGAAAAGCTGCCCTTTAAGCCTGCGGATATTCTGCTGCCCCGGGACTGCGACATGACCCGTTGGAGCGTGGTGGCCTGTGACCAGTACACCTCCCAGCCTGAATACTGGCAGCGGGTGTCCGACTTTGTGGGCAATCAGCCCTCCACTCTGCGGCTGGTGCTGCCCGAAAGCTGTCTGGAAGGCCCCAACGTGGAGACGGACATCATGGAGATCAACAACACCATGAGCCAATACCTGCGTCAGGACCAGTTCATCACCCTGCCCGGCGCGCTGATCTACGTGGAGCGCAAACTGGCCGACGGCATGATCCGCCGGGGCATCGTGGGCATGGTGGATCTGGAGCAGTATGACTACGAGCCCGGCTCTCCCGCCCTGACCCGTGCCACCGAGGGCACGGTGCTTTCCCGCATCCCGCCCCGTGTGGCGGTGCGCAAGAACGCGCCCATCGAATTGCCCCACATTATGCTGCTCAGCGACGACCGTGAGGGAACGGTCATGCCCATGCTGGCAGCACAGAC
>JAZNTL010000002.1:0-2297 GCA_045591745.1 Lawsonibacter sp. | reverse complement strand
ACGGGGATGTCGTCGCCGGGGAACTCGTAGCCGGACAGAGTCTCGCGGATCTCCATCTCGACCAGCTCCAGCAGCTCCTCGTCGTCAACCAGGTCAGCCTTGTTCATGAACACGACCATGGCGGGCACGCCCACCTGACGGGCCAGCAGAATGTGCTCCTTGGTCTGAGCCATGGGGCCGTCGGTAGAAGCGATAACCAGGATGGCGCCGTCCATCTGAGCAGCGCCGGTGATCATGTTCTTGATATAGTCGGCGTGGCCCGGGCAGTCAACGTGGGCATAGTGACGGGCATCGGTCTCGTACTCGACGTGAGCGGTGTTGATGGTGATGCCGCGCTCGCGCTCCTCGGGAGCCTTGTCGATGGCGGAGTAGTCCTGCATCTCAGCCTTGCCCTGCATAGCCAGGTACTTGGTGATAGCAGCGGTCAGAGTGGTCTTGCCGTGGTCGACGTGACCGATGGTGCCGATGTTAACGTGGGGCTTAGTACGCTCGAATTTTGCCTTAGCCATTGGAATTTCCTCCTTATTTTCAAATCAATGATTTGTGTGTTTTGGGGCGCTTTTTGTCCAGCGATAGTATTTTATCCTATCTGCGGCAAAAAAGCAACCATTATTTCATGCTGTTAAGCAGCGCTTAGTTGTCGCTGCGGCCGCGCTCGGCGATGATCTTGTCGGCAATGCTCTTGGGGATCTCCACATAGCTGTGGGGCTCCATAGAGTACTGGCCGCGGCCCTGGGTGCTGGAACGCAGGTCGGTAGCATAACCGAACATGTTTGCCAGAGGCACCAGAGCATCGATCTGGGTGGCGCCGGGACGGCTCTCCTGACCCTGGATCTGGCCACGGCGGCTGTTCAGGTCACCGATGACGTTGCCCAGATAATCGTCGGGGACGATGACGGACACCTTCATCATGGGCTCCAGCAGGCAGGCACCGGCCTTACGGCAGGCCTCCTTAAAGGCCATGGAGCCGGCGATCTTAAAGGCCATTTCAGAGGAGTCCACCTCGTGGTAGGAGCCGAAGGTCAGATGGACCTTGACGTCGACCACAGGATAGCCGGCCAGAACACCGACCTGCATAGAACCCTGAATACCCTGATCGATGGCGGGGATATATTCCTTGGGAATAACACCGCCGGTGATCTCGTTGAGGAACTCGTAACCCTTGCCGGGCTCGTTGGGCTCAACGGTGATGCGGCAGTGGCCGTACTGGCCCTTACCGCCGGACTGACGGGCATACTTGGTGTCCTGCTCCACGGTCTTCTTGATGGTCTCCTTATAGGCGACCTGGGGAGCGCCAACGTTGGCTTCCACCTTAAACTCACGCAGCAGACGGTCAACGATGATCTCCAGATGGAGCTCGCCCATACCGGCGATGATGGTCTGACCGGTCTCTTCGTCAGTGTAGGTCTTGAAGGTGGGGTCCTCCTCAGCCAGCTTCATCAGCGCGATACCCATCTTCTCCTGACCAGCCTTGGTCTTGGGCTCGATGGCGACGCGGATAACGGGCTCGGGGAACTCCATGGACTCCAGAATGATGGGAGCCTTCTCATCGCAGAGGGTGTCACCGGTGGTGGAGTTCTTCAGACCCACGACGGCGCAGATGTCGCCGGCGTAGCAGCACTCAATATCCTCGCGGTGGTTGGCGTGCATCTGCAGGATGCGGCCAATGCGCTCCTTCTGCTTCTTGGTGGAGTTGAGCACGGTGGTGCCGGTATTCAGAATACCGGAGTACACACGCACAAAGGACAGACGGCCAACGAAGGGGTCGGTGGCAATCTTGAAAGCCAGACCGGAGAAGGGAGCGTTGTCGTCAGCATGACGCACATCGGCCTCCTCGGTGTCGGGATCGATACCGTCGATGGCGGGGATGTCCAGGGGAGAAGGCATATAGTCCACGATGGCGTCCAGCAGCTTCTGCACGCCCTTGTTGCGGTAGGAAGTACCGCACACAACGGGGACCATCAGGTTGTCGATGGTGGCCTTACGGATGGTCTTGCGCAGCAGGTCGGCGGGAATCTCCTCCTCCATCAGCGCAAGCTCCATGACCTCATCGTTGAAGTCGGCACAGGCATCCACCAGCTTGGTGCGGTACTCCTGAGCCAGCTCCAGCATGTCGGCAGGGATCTCTTCCTCGCGTCTGTCCTTACCCATCTCGTCGTAGTAGATGTCGGCCTTCATCTCCACCAGGTCGATGATACCGCGGAAAGTATCCTCGGCACCGACAGGCAGCTGAATGGGCACAGCATTACACTTCAGACGATCGTGGATCATGTTCAGCACGTTGAAGAAGTCGGCAC
>JAZNTL010000001.1:0-43482 GCA_045591745.1 Lawsonibacter sp. | reverse complement strand
ACTGCCAAACATAGGAACGTGACGATCCACTTCAATATCGATCCCTGCATGTTCTCTCCCCTTTCCAAATCACTCTGCATAAAACCGCAGTTTCAGTATAGCAGATTCTCAAAAGAAAAGAAACTGTTTCTTTCCCTTGCCCTGCGAAAAAAGAACGGACCGTGCTGATTCACGGTCCGTTGTCTTTTTCGATTACTTACCGCCGTTGACCAGGATCCACTGGCCGTTCAGGTAGGAGGCACGCTCGCTGGCCACAAAGGCAATGACCTCGCCGATCTCCTCAGGCTTGCCCAGACGCTTCATGGGGTTGGACTCCACCATGGCGTTGTAGACGGCCTCAGGCACAGCATCATACATGGCAGTCTTGGTGGCACCGGGAGCCACGCAGTTGACGGTGACGCCCTTAGCGCCCACTTCCTTGGCCAGAGAGTTGGTAAAGCCCACCATAGCAGCCTTGGTGGCGGCATAATTGGTCTGACCCACGATGCCGCGCACGGAAGCGGAGCTGATGTTGATGATGCGGCCGTAGCCCTGCTCGCGCATCTGGTTGATCAGGGCATGGCACCAATAGAAGGTACCGTTCAGGTTGGTGTTGATCACAGCCAGCCACTGGTCGATCTCCATCTTATGGAACATCTTGTCTCGGGTGATACCGGCATTGTTGACCAGAATGTCAACACGGCCGAAGCGCTCCAGAATCTGCTTGGAAGCAGCTTCCACGTCCTCCCACTTGGAGATGTCACACTTAACGGCAATGGCCTTGTCGCCCAGGCTCTCAGCCACCTTGCAGGCAGCCTCGTAGTTGTAGTCCACGATGGCGATACCCTCGATGTTCTCGCGGGCAAAGATGCGGGCAGTAGCCTCGCCAATGCCGGCACCGGCGCCGGTGATCACAGCAATTTTGTTTTTCAGCATAGTAAATCCGCCTCTCTTTTCCGGAATGGTTCCCATTCCAATTTCAGGATAATTATAGGCAATCCACCTTTTAAAGTCAAGGGTTTGCGCTGTAACTTCCGTTTTTTCTCACATATTACAAATACTTGGTCCAACCCCGCCCATTCCCTTGTTCAATACATTTGACTCATGGGTAGGAACGGGCTATACTATGGATATATCACATGGTTTTCAGAAAGTGAGGCGTGCCCATGCGTTCTTATGTCATTGGAATGGATATTGGCGGGACCGCGGTCAAGCTGGGACTGTTTGGTCGGGATGCCCAGCTGCTTGACCGATGGGAGATCCCCACCCACACGCAGAATAACGGCAGTTACATTCTGCCTGAGGCGGTTAGCTCCATTTGTGACCGGCTGGCACAGCGTGAACTGGCTCCGGATCAGTTGGCCGGCATCGGCGTTGGTGTTCCCGGCCCGGTAGATGAAACCGGTGTTGTCAACAAATGCGTTAATCTGGGCTGGGATGTATTCAACGTCAAAGCAGAGCTGAAACGCTTGCTGCCCGGTATCCCCCGCGTGGCCGTTGGAAACGATGCAAACGTAGCAACGCTGGGTGAGCTTTGGCAGGGCGGTGGAAAGGGCTATACCAGTGCCGTCATGCTGACTTTGGGCACAGGAGTCGGTGGTGGTGTAGTCATCGACGGCAAAATTCTGCCCGGAGCCAACGGAGCGGCGGGCGAGGTGGGCCACATGACCGTAGAGCCGGAGGAAAGTCTCCTCTGCTCCTGCGGCAAACACGGCTGTCTGGAGCAGTATGCCTCCGCAAATGGCATTGTTTTTTTAGCTAAGCGGATGCTGACCCAATCACGTCTCCCCTCCCCTTTGCGGGATATGCCCTCCTTTTCCGCAAAGGATATCTGCGATCTTGCCCGAGACGAAGATGAACTTTCTAAGCTGATTCTGGACCGCTGCGGCCGGTATCTGGGCCTTGCCATGAGCTACATCGCCTGCACACTGGATCCACAGGTGTTTCTCATCGGCGGCGGCATGAGCAAGGCGGGAGCGGTACTCCTTCAGGCCATAGAGTGCCATTACCGCAAGTTTTCCTTCCACTCTTCCGTTAACATCCCTATTACTCTTGCCACGCTGGGCAATAACGCAGGCATTTACGGCTGCGCGGCTATGGTTTTTGACCGATAGAAAACGGGTCACATCGATAACGATGTGACCCGTTTTTTGCAATCATGCTTGAACCAATTCGTTGACTTCCTGGGGTGCGTGATAAGTAGGCACCATGGACTTCATCAGCGCAATGATTTGTTCGTTGCTCTCCTCCCACGTCACAGCCTCGTCCAGCCGCACGAGATCACGCATAATGTCGTCAGCAACGATCTCACCCTGTTCCTCCACAAATATTTTGGAGTTGGATGTTTTTGTAAGGTGCTCGCTCTTCATCAGCAGCTCCTCATACAACTTTTCGCCGGGGCGCAGACCAACCTCTTCGATTTGGATGTCACGGTAAGGCTCCAGTCCGGACAGGCGAATCAGGTTTTCCGCCAGATCCAGAATTTTCACCGGCTCACCCATGTCCAGAACAAAGACCTGATTCTGTTTTGCCATCGCTCCGGCTTCCAGCACCAGCTGAGCCGCCTCGGGAATGGTCATAAAGTAGCGGATGATACGTTTGTCTGTCAGCGTGATGGGACCGCCGTTTTCGATCTGCTTTTTAAACAGAGGAACCACCGAGCCGTTGCTGCCAAGCACGTTACCAAATCGAACCGCGCAAAACTCCGTGCTGCTGTTCACACGGCTCTGCAGGATCATCTCGCAAAAACGCTTGGTTGCGCCCATAAAGTTGGTGGGATTGACCGCCTTATCGGTAGAGATCATGACGAACTTCTTAACGCCGAATTTCTCTGCCGCGCGAACTACATGATACGTACCAAACACATTGTTTTTGATGGCTTCCGACGGACAATCCTCCATCAGCGGAACATGCTTATGGGCCGCCGCATGGAAAATAATATCAGGATGGTACTTTTTGACCAGCCCGTAAGTACGCGCCTTATCACGCACAGAGGCGATCTCTACGCAAAGATTCAGCTCCTCGCCATAGGTTCGCCGCAGTTCCTGCTGTATCTCATAAGCATTGTTCTCGTAGCTGTCGAGGATGATCAGACGTTGGGGCTTCAGCCGCGCGATCTGACGGCACAGCTCGCTGCCGATGGAACCGCCGCCGCCGGTGACAAGCACCACCCGGTCCTGCAAAAATCCGCTTACCAGTTCCATGTTCAGCTTGATCGGCTCACGTCCAAGCAGGTCCTCTACCTGAACGTTTTTGATGCTGGACAGTTCTACCTCACCATTGACCATCTGGTAAATACCGGGCAGGATACGGATCTTGCACTTGGTCATTTTGCAGATGTCAAGGATAGCCCGCTTGGTCTGCGCATCGGCGGTAGGGATAGCGAAAAGGATCTGGGTGATCCTCTCTTTGACCACCACCTCCTGGATTCGCTCACGTCCACCGACGATGGGAACTCCGTTGAGCCGCTTACCCCATTTTGCCGGATTGTCGTCAATGATGCAGCAGATACGGCCACCCAGTTTTTGACTGCTGTCCATCTCCTGCGTCAGCATTCGTCCCGCATCTCCGGCACCAATGAGCAGAATGCGCTCGTCATCGGAGTGTGACCCCACCTTTTTGGCAAACATCACGTAAAACCGCAGCACACAGCGCATGCCCACCTGAGCCATCAGCAGACAGATGATCATAATAAAGCTCACACTGCGAGGCAGTCTGATCCCTATTATCAGCGCACAAATCACCGAGGCGGCGAAAGCCATAACCACCGATGCCACCATGTTGGCCACGTCATAAGCCGTCACCGTGCGCCAGATATAGTGATACATCCTGCGCCACCAGAACACAGCCAGCGTAACGGCAGCCTGAACAGGCAAAAATCTGATCCAGTCCGCCAGGATATCCCGCGGAACCGCCGCAAAGGAAAAATCAAATCTCGCCAACAGGGCAATGACCCCGGTAACCATCATAATCAGACAGTCAAGAATAGCGATCAAAGCGATTTTTTTGATCTGCCCGATCTGTTCTTCGGTACCCATGTTCCCTTTCGCTCCCCTCTTATACACCGATACTGCCGGAAAAGCATAACACAACGACTTTAGTATAGCAACTTTTCCATCCTTTTGCAAGAAAAACAAATATTTTTTGTCTCAAAATTACAAAAACGACACGGAAACCCTTTTTATTTCCGTGTCGTTTTTCATTATTTTTCCATAGGATGGGCGGTAATGGTCTTGTCCGCCACCTCCAGCCGCCAGTCGGCAAGCTCCAGTGCCGCAGACCGATGGGTCACCGCAATACAGGTGCGTCCCGGCAGGCCGGCAACGCGTTCCAGAACCAGATGCTCCGTCTGCGCGTCCAGTGCCGAAGTCGCTTCGTCCAGCAGCAGCACGGGCGCGCCGCTGAGCACCGCCCGGGCAATCGCCAGCCGCTGCACCTGTCCTTCTGACAGACCGTGTCCGTTTTCGCCGATCACGGTGTCCAAACCGTCCGGCAGTTGGTGCAGGAACTGATCCATGGCACTGACGTGGATGGCCTGTTGGATCTGCTCATCCCCCGCCCCGGGATTGCTGATCAAGATATTGTCCCTCAGCGTACCGCTGAACAGGAAATTCCCCTGCGGCACGTAAGCAAACAGTCCTCTGGTATTGCGCGACAGCGGGATCTGCTCCCCGTCACACTGCACGTAGAGACTTCCCTTTTCCGGGCGAAACACCCCAAGCATCAGCTTGAGCAGCGTACTCTTTCCAATGCCGGACGCGCCGGTGATGGCAGCAAAAGCTCCCTTGGGCAGGGAGAAGGTCACATCGTGCAGCACCTCTTCCCCATCGTAACCGAAGCACAGACCCTGCGCGCCAATGGACTCCATCCGGCCGTAATGCCACTGCTGCTCCTGCCCTTCCTGCACGGGCTCCCCTTCAATCTGCTCCAGCTCCATCAACCGCTCGGCGGCGGCGGTCATGGCCGCATACTGGGGAATAAATCCGGACAGATGGATAAAGGGTGTCTGCAGCTGGTTGACCAGCTGCGTCACCGCGGTCAGAGTACCGAAGGACATTCTCCCGTGGAGCAAATTAAATGCACACCAGACCAACGTCACAAATCCAGCCAGATAGAACATGGTGGAAACGCTGCTGTTAGCCAGCAGAGAGACCTTGCGCCGCTTGCGGTGGATGCGGCGGCGCTGGGTCAGCAGTTCATCCGCCCGGCGCTCCACCTCCCGGGACAGGTCCATAGCCTGTACTACAAGCAGTCGCTCCAGCGCCTCCTGGATAAAAGAGAGCACGCGCCCCTCGGATTGGCTGACCTGCTTGTTGATGTTCTTCAGCCAGCGGCGGGCAAAGCCGGTGGCAAAGACCACCAAAGCGCCCATCAGGGCCATAGCCAGCGTGAATGCGGGCTGTACGGCGGCCAGTACCGCCACCGCAGTCACAAGGCGCACTACCATGGACACCAGCTCAGGCACCGCGGAGACCAATCCACTGTTGAGCACCCGCACGTCGTTGTTCAGGCGGTTGACCAGCTCACCGCTGTGGAAGCCGGACACCTGCGCGTAATCCGCATTGAGCAGGCTATGCATCAGCTCCCGCTTCCAGTCCCGGTCCAGCTCGGTCACCAGCCGGTCCCGGAGATAATGTCCTGCGTTGGTACACAGCAGCACACCGCAGATAATGGCCAGCTGAATGGCACAGGCGGCGAGAAAATCACCGTCTACCCCGGCCACGGCGCTGTCGATCACGCCCTTGCTGCCCAGTGCGAACAGCACACCCAGCAGAGCGCCGGCCGCGTTGAACAGGATCATGGCCGCCAGCATGGGCAGTCTGTGCCGCACCCGTTTCAGGATCCAAAAAATCACTGCGCGTTCTTTCATTGGAACATCCTCCGCAAGCAGCCAATGCCGCGCCGCCACAAATGGCGCATCGGCCTGCTGTAATGCCAGAACCGGCAGTAAATGCGGTAGCCCAACTCGTCCACCGAATGTTCCCGGTCCCCTCTGGTAAAGGCGGTGACGACCCCGATCATCTGGTTGTGGTCAAGGCCGGACTCGAAGTAAAACTGATTGTCACCAACACAGGTATACTTCTCCCCCACTGCCACTACGCGATGCAGGACAAATTGTCCATTCTCCCGCTGATAAAAGGGCAGATCATATTTTTTCAGTTTTTCCGGCAGAGGCGAAAGCACCACCGAATCCACCCCCTGCCGCAGCATGGGCAGCATGCTCGTCCCGTTAGGGGAAAATCGCACGTTCTCTCCCGCGGCGATCCGTTCCCGGATCAGGGGCATCAGCTCTTCAAAGCGAACATTACGCTCCAGCAAGCAGATCCAGCTCCTTCAGCTTTTCTACAAAACGCTCCACGGCGGCACGGGCGGTGGGCTCGTCCACCTCGTACTCAGCCAGCAGCGCGGCGGTCAGGTCAGACAGCTCGGCCTCCTGCTCCAGCCGCTTCCAAAGGGTACAGCCGGTGTCATTGAGGGTGATCATGCCGTTCAGATCCATTTCACCGCCTACGCTGAGCACTACGTGCTCCCCGGCCACTTCCCGCAGGATAAAACCGTCTTTCAGCTTCATGGGTATCGTTCCTTTCTTGGGGCACCTCACGCCTCTGCTTTGCCTTCCATTGCATGAGATGCGTTATCGGCTCCCCTGTGTAAGGGGAGCTGTCAGCCGTTAGGCTGACTGAGGGGTTGTTCTGCATGGCAATCCCTCCGTCACGGCTTCGCCGTGCCACCTCAACCCGCAAGGGGCACGCCGTATCCGTAAGGCGGCAGAGCCGCCAACGGCTACGCAGCCTTTACACAAGGGAGGCTTTAATTAGCGGCAGACATGGCCGCGTAGGAAATGCGGGCAGCCTCCGGGTCCATGTTGCAGTGCATTTTCCATACGGGCACGGTCTTCAGCAGCTTGTCCAGCAGGTCCAGCAGCACGCTGATCTTAGCCGCGTCGGCAGGACGCACGGTCTGCTCTAAAATGGCGTGGATGGCCGCCGAGCCGGAAAACGGCTCGATGCGGTTTTCCTCTCCCCGGTAGAGCATGCACACCCCTGCCAGCGGCACCCGCAGGTTCAGGTTCTGGTCGGTCTTGCCGCTCCAGGGCGTGCCGTAGGCGTAAAACTGTCCGTCCTCAAAGCGCAGGGCAGGCTTGTCGTCATTGAGGATCAGGGCACGGTCCTCCCCAAATACCTTGCGCCACAGGGCGGTGTGGGTGGACTTACCCGTACCGCTGGGCGCGGAGAACAGATAGGCCCGTCCGTCCATCACCACAGCGGAGGAGTGGAGCATCATACCGTCATGGCACAGCAGCTGGCTGTAAAAGCTGCTTCCGGTGGCAAGATATTCGCAGTCCTCGTCAGACAGCTGCTCTGCCATAGCCTTGATGCGTTTCCAGTCTCCTTGGACCATCATGTCCGGCCGGTCCACAGGCTCACATTCATAGGGAGCGGCCTGAGTAACGGTGCGGCCAAAGCTGTCCATCGCCACCGTCAGGCCGGTGATGTTGTAATACTTGGTCATAGGAAGTTCTCCTTACTCTTAAGGCTCCCCTGTGCAAGGGCAACTGAGCACCCAAATCTTTGATTTGGTCGTGCGAAGGGGTTCCTTGTGCTGAGCTGTCAGCCGTCAGGCTGACTGAGGGATTGGCTCTTTAACGGCAACCCCTCCGAGCCGCTGCGCGGCCCACCTCCCCTTACTCAGGGGAGGCTTTAAAGATGAGCGCTCGGCCACCTCCCTTTACTCAGGGGAGGCTTAGAAGGAATGACCGGGGGTCCGAACCAGTCGGGCCCCCGGTCGATTCGATCAGGTAAACGATATTGCGTCAGGATCAGTAGGGCTTGATGGCGTGAGTACGGTCTTCCTCAAACACAAAGGTGCTATAACCGCTCAGAAAGTTAAAGCCGTTTCCGTCCATAACGCTCTCCGCGGTGAATTTCTCCACCCGGACCTCAGGCTCTTCAAAAAACATCTTCATAGCGTTCACTCCTTTCGCACTTCCGCTTACGATGCCGGGTTAAAATGAGCATCGGCGGAAAGGACGAAGTTCATCATCGCCTTGCACAGGTCGGCCAGAGGCTGGTTGCCTTCCGCCAGATTCTGGGCGCGGTAGGCATAGGCCTGGATGCTGTCAGTAATGGTGATGGGGTCGCTGCCTTCAGCAGTGATCACGATCGTAAGGTCGTTCGCCATATTCTGCATATTGATGGCAACGGACGCAACCTGATGGCCGTCGGCATCCTCGGTCAGGTCAACAGGGCTACCGTTCACGGAAACGTCAGCAACGTTGCCGGCGAAGTAGAGATTCATGTTGATATTGTTCTTCAGAGAGAGAGAAGAACCCTGATACAGCTGGTCGACATCGTCGGACAGGTCAGAGGAATCCTCGACGGTCCAAGTGGAGCCATCAACGAGTCCTGCTACATCAGCGGTAACCGTGGTCGTGTCGTCAGACTGGTAGAAGTAGGCATAAGCGGCATCGCCGTAACGCAGCATGTCAGACAGGGCCTTCTTCATCGAATCCTCAGAAGTAGCCAAAAGCTTTTCAGCATACTCCTTGACACTGACGGTGGTGGTGACGGCGGTTCTGCCGTCGTTTTTGAGGGTCAGGGTCACACCGCTCATATCCTTGGCGGGGATATACCAGTCAACGTAAGTTGTTGTTCTGGTTCTTTCAGACCCGCTGGTACCAACGATCGTGTAGTCATTTTTAAAAGCACCGACGCAACCAGTATAGAAGACGCGCATATAGAAGCCGTATGTTCCGGAGAACTTCAGCTCCATTTTGGAAGCTTTAAATGTCTCGGCGATCTGGTAGGGCGTGTTGCTATCGGCGTTCGCAGCCAGCTTGTAGGCGAAATAATAGGTGGTTTCTTCGCCCGTTACTTTTTCACACCAACTAGATCTCACATTCCCGCTCATAGTACCGCCGGTGATCTCCAAGTCGTAGCCACTCGAAACACCAGGATACACGAGCTTCATATCATCATCGCCAAAATAGAAGCTGCCGCCAGAAATCTTAGTAGAACCATTGCCATTGATATAAATCACGGGCGCCAAAGCGTCGTCAGCATTTTTATGAGCCGCGACTGTGCCGTCGGACATCAGACCGAAGCTGCCGCCTGTGATGGTCAAGGTTCCGTTCTGATTGTAGAGGCAGCGGACACCGGTATTACCATAAAAGTAGCCGCCGCTGATCTCCATTGTACCGTCACCATTGAGATAAACTATGTTCGCGCCCGTGTTTGCGTACACCTGACCGCCGGTGATCGTTACGGTACCGCCCGCAGAAGGAACCTGGATGGCACCGCCATTAGCGGCGGCAGTATTACCGGTGATGACAGCCGTACCGCTGATGGTCACGGTACCGCCGGTGACATTAATGCCACCGGCATTTTTACCGGATACGCAGTTTTTGATGGTGCCGCCGGACATATTGAAGGTACCGGACACAACCACACCGGCACCGCTGCCGGTGCAGTTAAAGCCGTCGATGGCGCCGCCGGTCATGTTCAGGGTGCCGGTGCCGGCCACATTGATGCCCTGGCTGTTAGTACCAGTGGCGGGCACGATGGCGCCGGTGGCAGCCTCGCTGGTATCCTTAAGGTTCAGGCCCGCAGTCACGTTGATGGCGAGAGGAGCGCTGCTGGTCAGGGTAAAGCCCTTCAGGTCGAGGGTGACCTCACCGGAGGCGATGTTCAGGGTCTTGTCCAGAGTAAGGGGGGCATTCAGATAATAGTCGCCATAAGGCAGGACATACATGTCATCGGTCACAGTCAGCCCAGCGACATAAGCTTCGGTCAGCTCCACTTCCTTGCTCTCGGGCTTCACAATGACGCTGCCGTCCGTATCCTGAATGTAGCCTTCAGCGATGTAACTGGTGTCCAAAGTAGTAGAGAATTTACCGCCGGAGATATTGAAAACCGTAGGGGCAGTCGTATCTTTATCTTCATTATAAATTGCACCAGTAACGACAGGGCTACCAGAAATATCAACCGTAGCATAACTTGCCGCAATATCACCTTCTCTAATTTCAACTACATTGCCATCAGCCGCTGTGTTTGCAATGGTGCCGCCGGTAATATTCAGCACGGGAGTTCTTGCGTTACTTCCCTTAAGGCGGTCAATAAAAGCCGGCACAGGGTTGCTAATCGTACCGTCACAGATAGTCACGGTGCCGTTGTGATACCAGTCAAGCGCGGCAGAACCTTGTGTATTACCTATCAAGGACCCGCCATGCATATTAAAGTTAAGAAATGCAGTTGTATAGATGGTAGCAGAGTAATACTTCGAAGAAGATACGGTGGACGTGGTGGTGGCATCCAGTGTACCGCCCCACAAATTAATAGTGGATGTTTTCTTATCAGAGAAAATAAGATTTCGGTGTCCAGATGTATGAGAAGTCGTAATTTTTCCCGTCTGACCAGCAGAGCAGTCGCAAATATTCAGGGTCGTCTCTATCGCCCCAATAACAATACCAGACTTACCGTTACTGGTGCCACCTGCAGCATTCGAAAAATTCAAGGTATTGCCGTTCAGGCAGATGGTGACATTGCCAGAAACGGTGATCGCACTGTTAACAGAAACAGTCTCGCTATCCAGGAAATAATTACCACCTGACATTGTAGTGGTCGTCGCGGTTATCGGAGTCCAGTCGCTGTGGTCGGTTGTGGTGTGGGGGTTACCCTCACACGCACATGCCGCATTTGCGGAGATCATCATCAGGCCCAGCAGCATGGTGACTACGAGCCCGATCCGAAATGCATGTTTCTTCATGTTCTCAATTCCTTTCTAATTATATGCTCAGCGCCGTGGGTCGGAGGGGTGCCGTCGTCGCCCCCTCATCCACCGCTTTCGCGGTCCCCCTTCCCCCCAGGGGGAAGGTATTGAGGTGTGGGGGCGGCGGGGCGGCCCCTCCGGGCCGGGGCGCGTTTCGCCTTGGGGAATTGCTATGAGGCTCCCTTGCGCAAAGGGAGCTGTCAGCAAAGCTGACTGGGGGATTGGCTTTTACAACCCCTCCGACCTCGCTTTCGCTCGGCCACCTCCCCTTACTCAGGGGAGGCTTTGAAGAGGGAGCGCTCGGCCACCTCCCCTTACCCGCAAGGGGCACGCCACATCCGTAAGGCGGCAGGGCCGCCAACGGGTGTGCTGTACACAGGGGAGGCTTTTCTGCGGCCCCCTTGTGTAAAAGGAGGCTTTTAAAGGTGCTTACTTGTACTCGCAGAAGTTCTTCATCATCTGAGCCAGCTCAGCGCGGGTAGCCATGCCGGTGGGATCCAGCATCTTGCCGCCCTTGCCGCTCAGGATGCCGTTCTCCAGAGCCCAGTTCATAGCGGCCTGAGCCCAGTCAGAGACCTTGTCGGCGTCGTTGAAGTCCTTGAACAGCTCGGTGTTCTTGGCGGCCAGCTTGCCGGCATAGTTCCACAGCATGACGACCAGCTCTTCGCGGGTGACGTTCTTGTCGCCCTTGAAGGTACCGTCGCTGTAACCGCTGACGATGCCGTGGTCCTCAGCCCAGTGGGTGGCGTCGTCGTACCAGTGGTGGTCCTCAACGTCGGTGAACTTGTGGCCGTCCTCATGGTGCTCCACATTGTACTCCAGGTTGTGCAGGACCTGAACGATCATGCCGCGGTTGGTGGTCTGGTCGGGAGCGAAGGTGCCGTCGCTGTAGCCGGCGAACAGCTCACGGGCGGCCACGAAGGTAACGGCGCTCTTGCCCCAGTGGGAATCGGTCACGTCGGTAAAGGTCTTGGTGTTGTCAACGACCTTGATCTTGTCGCCGTTGGACACGGTGGTCTGGACACCCTTCTCGGTGACAACGCTGTCACGGACGACCTGCTCGGTACCGTCTTCCTTCACGATGACGACCACGGTGCCGGGGTTGGTCTCGGCCACGGGGACCTCGACCTTGACGGGAGTCTCGGTCTTGGTGTTGACGGTGATGGCGGGAGCAGTCTCGCCCACCTTGACCTCTTCCACGGGCAGGGTCACGACGGCTTCGGGCTCGGCAGCCTCGGGCACCTCGACGACCACGTCAGCGGGAGTGCTGGGAGTGGGATCGACGGGATCCACGGGATCGACGGGAGCCACAGGGGTGCTGGGAGCGCCACCGCCACCGATGACCTTCTTGGCGCAGACCAGAGTGAAGGTGTAGGAGTTGTCGTGGGCGGGATCGGCCTCATCAGCCACATCGGGGGTGTAGGTCATGGAGTAGGAGCCCACGCCCATGTCGCCCACGGTGGCATCGGCCTTCAGCAGAGCCAGCAGGTCGGCAGCGCCATCCAGCTTGTCGTCGCTCTCGAAGCCTTCCAGCCAAGCAGCCCAGGTGTCGTTCTTCTTGGCCTTGATGCCGGCCTCGATGAGCTTGCCCATGGCATCAGACTCAAAGACCCACAGGCCCTTCTTCTGAGCTTTATAGGTCTCGTGGTCGGCGGGGTCGCCGAAGTTGGCCAGCAGCAGCTCAGTCAGAGCTTCGGTCAGGTTGGTGGCATCGTTCACGGTGCCGCTGGTGACGCTGGCGCTCTCCTTGGTCTCGGTGCCGGTGCTGGGCTTCAGGGACTCGACGTTTTCCTTGACCTCCAGCTTGAGAGTGTAGCTGGCGGCAGAGACGGGCAGGGCCATGGACAGGACCATGCTCGCCATCATGGCTACTGCCAGCAGGCGCTTGGTAAGTGTCTTCTTCATTGTTAAACCATTCCTCTCTTCTTCAATTCAGCCATATACCAGGCCTTTTTGAGACTTTTTTCTTCCACATAGGTGTCATACACCGTCTGTGCAAGGGTTGGATCACCCCCGTTTTCACGGGCGAGCCGATCCAGTTCAACAGCAATTGCCTCGACTTCGGCATCACACTTGCTCTCCAGCTCCAGTCCCTTCGCCAGATAACCACTGGCAAAGCTCAGAAGTTTGGATGTGGTGCGCTGATCTTTTGGGATGGCCTTGTAGTCCGCGATGGCCGCGGCCTGCAGTTCATCCAGCTTGATCAGAAATTCCTCCCGCAGGACAAGGACTTGAGCGATAAGCGCGTTGACTTGTTTTTCATACTCGCTTTGCTCCGGTTCCTTCTCCGGTTGGGTGGATACCGCCGGGTCTTTGGCGGGCTGCTGCGTTTGTGTGGGGGGAGGCTCCCCTTCCGGCTTTGTTTGCGGTTTCTGCTCCGGTTCCGGTGTGGTCTGCTCCGGTTTTTGGAGCAGGCTTTGTACCAGTTCCTCCTGTGTCAGCGTACCGTCCCGCAGGGCGTCTTTCTCTTCCTGCGTGATGTCGCGGATCACAACCTCCGGTGCCGCATCCATTGCGTCCTTGATCGTCTGATCATTGGACGCCAGCCTGTCCTCCAATTCCGACTGGGAATAACGAGCGAAGCTGAGTGCGGCACTGATGTTGTTCCACTGCCATACGGTCAGTGCGCCAACGACTATGATCGCCGCAAGCAAGACGCCGCAAACGATTTTTGTGCGCTTTTTCACCTCTGGACATCATCCCCTTTTTAGACAGGCGTTTTGTTTTTGCGGGGGCATATGGGTATACTATCCCCCAATGTACCGATTACTTATTATAAGCCTCTATCATGGAAAAAGCAAGGGATTATTTTGTTTTTTTTGAATAATTTATGAAAAAATCCGGCAGAGTTTTCCCTGCCGGATTTGTGCGTTTTGTCAAGTTATAGGAAGCTCTTCAGTAGACTCTTCCGTCTGGCTTTCGGCCGGGAGCTCCGGCTGGGGCTGAACGGGCTGGGGATCAAGAGGAATGGCAGGGAACGTATAGACGTCCTCGTCATCCTCTTCCTCTTGCGCAGGCTCGTTTTCCTGCTCGGTAGAAGGCTGAATCAGCTGACCGTCCACGATGGTCCCCTTCTTCCCTTCCGGCTCAAAGCCAACACCTGCCAGCACCACCACAGCCAGTTGGTCGCGGATGAGCACGGTCTCGGCTTCGGGCTTGGGGTCGATGATACCGAACAGCTGCAGTTCCTCCGCCTTGGTCATGACGGTATCGGGCCAGCTGCCCTCACCGGCATCGATCTCCAGCGCGTTGATGATCATGGTCACCGCCTCAGCCGCGGTAACGGCCTTGCCGGGCTGGAAGGTACCGTCGCCATAGCCGGACACAACGCCCGTTTGGGCGCACAGGTTGACGTAGCCCTCCGCCCAGCCACCTTCAAAGTCAGCCACATCGGAGAATTTACCTTCCCCCTTGAAGGGGTCGGCATTTACGTCAGCGCCAAAAAGCATCTTGACGATGATAGTGGCCATCTGAGCACGGGTGACGGTGGCCTTGGGCAGGAACTTTCCGTCACTGCCGCTGAACAGCCCCATTTGGGCTGTCGCCTCCACCGCTTCGGTATAGACGATCTCGTCCGCGTCGGCAAAGGACACGGCACCGGCCGGAACAACGCTTACACTCAGCAGCATGGCCGCTGTTACAACCCAATAAAACAAACGCTTCATGTCTTTATCTCCTTCTTTTTGACCAATCTTTGCAGCACCGCCAGCGTCAGCACCATGACCGCCAACCCGAACCCGCCGCCGCAAAAATCCAAAATCACATCTTTTACCGTGCTGGCGCGGTCAGAAAAGGACTGGATGAACTCATCCGTCACCGCCACGCTCAGCACTGAAAACAAAGGAAAGAAAAGCAGTGATGAGCGCCAGAAACGATCGCGCATTCCGCTCGCAATACCACCAAGGCACAGACCCAGTGCGGCAAATTCCACGAAGTGGGCAGCTTTTCTGACAATCTGGTCCATGACTTCTTCCGAATCACCTACCAGACGGCTTAGAATAGGTGTGACATCCGTCCGCACACCATCACTGAGTTCGTTGGAGACCTGCATGTTTTGCAGGGAGTTCCAAAAAATCATTGCTGTGATACACACGGACAACACAGAAAACAAAACGATCCGTCTTGCCCTGCACGTTTTTATCATAGGAGCCACACTTTCTGAACAGAGATCATTCATTCGCAAGCTCGTCTGCGCACAGGATCATTTCCTGTACCCGCTGCTCGCCCAGCTTGCGGCGCACCACTTCCATGCCCTTGTGCAAGTTGGGGGCGCGGTCGCTGGTATCATGACAGTCCGACACCAGCAGGTGCGCCTGATTACAACGCAGCATCTTCAGCGCTTTGCCTCTTGCAAACGTGTGAAGCAAAATCTCCGCGCTGATTTGGATGGGAACTCCCAGTTCCAGAACTTCCTCAATGTATTTTGGCCGTTCAAGTCCAAGATAGCGGTCCAGATGGGCGATCACCGGCGTAATACCCGTACAGTTCATCAGATCATAGATCTGGTCAAACAGCCGATCGGACCACGGTGTAAAAGGAAGCTCCAACAAGAGGTTGTTGGTCGTGCCGATACAAAGCTCATTCAGCCGCTCACACTCCACCAAATCAGAACGCCATGCCACTTCCGCACCCAGCACCAGCTTGGGAAGCGTTTCCCGCTCCTGCATATCAAGCTGTTCCAGCGCCGACTGCAACTGCTGAAAGGATGCGCTTCGACGCTGCAAAAACTGGTCCACAGTTTCCCTGTCACTGTAGAAATGCGGGGACAGCACCACTGTGCTCACGCCCTGTTCCCGTTCCATGTGGAGCATGGAGATGCTCGTTTGCACATCTTTGGCTCCGTCATCCATGCCAGGCAAAATGTGGGTGTGAAGGTCGGTCATTTTACTTCTGCCTCCGCTTCCTCCGCCTGCTCTGCGGCAAAGGCAAGGGGCATGGAGTTGCCGTACTCATACTCATATCCGTAGCCACCATAGCGGTACTTTCTGTAATCGTACTTTCTGTGGCCGTAATGCAGATGCTCCATATCCACTCCGTTGAGGATGAAGCCCAGGATTTTGGCCTTGGAGTATTCCAACTGCTTTACCGCATGGCTCACAGAGCCACGCTCGGAATGGTTGGCACGTACCAGAAGCAGCACGCCGTCACACCGGGGGGCCAGCACCACTGCGTCCGTCACTACGTTGACAGGAGGAGAGTCCAGGAACACGTAGTCATAGGTGTTTCGCAGTTCCTCCAGCAGCTGCTGCATATGCTGAGATCCCAGCAACTCGGAAGGATTGGGCGGAACACTCCCGGACAGGATCACGTCCAGATTCTGAATATCGGTGGAAAGGACCGCCTCCGGCAACAGCTTGGGGTTCAGGATCAGATTGCTCAATCCGATCTTGGGCCGCATCTGCAGCAGGCGGGACACCTTGGACCGGCGCAAATCACAATCGATCACAAGCACCTTACTGCCGGTCATAGCGGTGGAAATGGCCAAATTGAGGGTGGTGATGCTCTTGCCCTCACAAGCCTGGGCAGAGGTCACGGCAACGATCTTACACCCTTCCTCGTTGTTCAGCGCAAAAGAAACGTTGGTACGCAGGGTCTTATATGCTTCGCGGATATAGAAATCGCTTTGATCGCTCAGCAGATGCTTGCGCTCTTCCTGAATGGAAAGGCCATCTCTGGACGGCATTTTCTTGTTTTTGCGGAAAATACTCATTTCTTCGCGCCTCCCTTCTTCTGATGCCGACCCTTATACTTGGTGTTATCCGTTGCAAACACCGGAATCTGTCCCAACACCGGGAAGCTGAACAGAGAGGCCAGGTCTTCCTCAGCCTTAATGCGTACGTCCAACAGGAACTGGATAAGCACATAGGCAAATATCAGCATAATTCCCATCGCCATTCCCAGAACGCAGTTTTTGAACGCGCTGGGAGAAACCGGATTTTCCGGGACGGCTGCATAATCCACGATTTTCGCAGAGGTGCCAGCCACAAAGGATTCAATTTCGGCAGGTGCAACCTCTGCTATGGCATTGGCAATTTTTTCCGCCTGAACAGGATCCGGGTGAACGATAGAAAACTTGAACAGCTCCGTCTCGCCCATTTGCCTGGTAGACATCATCCCTCGAATATCCTTGGCCTCAATGTCCAAACCAGCCACATCTGCCACTTTGCCCAGCACAGCGTCACTGCCAATGATCTGGATATATGTAGCCACCAGCTGTTGTGCCGCCAACAGGTTGGTCCCGGAAAGATAGGTGATATCTTCGCCGCGTCTGATGTTGTTCACGTATACTGTCACGTCCGCCTGGTACATAGGTGTTACAAAACACGTGGTGTACCAAAAGGAAAGCATGCCCGAGATGATCGCCGCAACCACAAAAAGCCACCATTTGTTCAGGCAGGCTCCCAGCAGTTTTTGCAGGTCGATCTCAAACCCTTCGTTCTTTTCATTCAACATAGCTTTAAACTCCCTTTGTCCTTTGTCACATTTCCGTTTTTTCAATGTCAACACAAAACATGCCTTTTTCAGGTCATAAATGTTGTCGATATATTATATCGCAACCTTTCAGGCATTGCAAGTGCCTTTTATGAAAAGCCGTTACAAATTCACCCCTCTCTATTCCCTTTCTCCTTAGTTTGGTGTATAATGTTCGAAAAAACTCTATGGAAGGATGATTTTATGTCAGTCCTAGTCACCGGAGGTGCCGGTTATATCGGCAGCCACACCTGTGTGGAGCTGTTGCAGTCTGGTTACGATATCGTCGTAGTGGACAACCTCTCCAACTCCTGTCTTGAGTCCCTGCGCCGGGTAGAGCAGATCACCGGCAAAACGATTCCGTTTATTGAAGCGGATGTGTGTGATGAAGCTGCGCTGGAAACCATCTTCACCCAGCACTCCATTGACGCCGTCATCCACTTTGCCGGCCTGAAGGCCGTAGGCGAAAGCGTGCGCAAGCCGCTGGAATACTACACCAATAATCTGGTCAGCACTTTAACGCTGCTCAACGTCATGCGGGCTCACGGGGTGAAAAACTTTGTTTTCTCCTCCTCCGCCACGGTGTACGGAGATCCCGCCAGTGTCCCCATTCGGGAGGACTTCCCCACCGGCGGCACTACTAATCCTTACGGAACGACCAAGTATTTTTTAGAGCAGATCGTTAAGGACTACTGCGCAGCCGATCCATCCTTCAATGCCGCCCTGCTGCGCTACTTCAACCCTGTGGGATCCCACGAAAGCGGCCTGATCGGCGAGGACCCCAGCGGAATCCCCAACAACCTGACCCCCTACATTGCGCAGGTGGCGGTGGGTAAGCTGGAGAAGCTCCACGTCTACGGCGACGATTACCCCACCCCCGACGGCACCGGTGTACGGGACTACATCCACGTGGTAGATCTGGCAAAAGGCCACGTGGCCGCACTGAAAAAGCTGGAAGGCAACTGTGGTCTTTTCATCGTCAATCTGGGTACCGGAAAGGGCTACAGCGTACTGGACGTGCTCCATGCCTATGAAAAAGCCTGCGGCAAGACCCTGCCCTACGTGGTGGATCCCCGCCGTCCGGGTGACATCGCCGCGTGCTATGCCGATCCGAAAAAAGCGCTGGACGAGATGGGTTGGAAAGCTGAACTTGGCATTGAGGAAATGTGCGCCTCCAGCTGGAACTGGCAGTCCAAAAACCCCAACGGTTACAAGGGTTAATTCCCTGATCACAAAGAGCAGGATGTCTATGGACATCCTGCTCTTTTATATCTTGAATTGTCAAGTCAAGACAAAAAACGAGCCAATTTGTTATAATTGGCTCGTTTCGTCTCAAGTTATAATAATCACGATTCAATTCCGCGGGAGATAAGATATTTTTTGACCATAAGGGCCACTTTAAAGGTGATGGCATCGTCAAACTCCCGCAGGTCAAGCCCAGTGAGCTTCTTGATCTTCTCAAGACGATAGACCAGGGTATTGCGGTGGACGAACAGCTTGCGGGCAGTCTCGGACACGTTCAGGTTGTTCTCAAAGAACTTGTTGATGGTCAGCAGAGTCTCCTGATCCAGTGCATCGATGGGATTCTTTTTAAAGACTTCCTGCAGGAACATCTGGCACAGGGTGGTGGGCAGCTGATAAATCAGGCGGCCGATTCCCAGATTTTCGTAATTGATGATACGCTTTTCCGTGTTGAACACCTTGCCCACATCGATGGCAACGCCGGCTTCCTTATAGGCACGGGCCAAATCACGGATGTGACCCACAACGGTACCGATACCGATGACCACTTCAATGTTCAGCTCCTGCTCCACTGCGTCAGCGATCTGCTTTGCGATCTTATGCAGGTCCTTGCTCTCCGCCCCTTCGGGCATCTGCTTGATCAAGGCAACATCCGTCTCGCTGATAGACAGTACGAAGTCGGTCTGCTTGTCGGGAAACAGGTTCTGGATCACGTCGATGATGGCAATATCCGCCGGGCCAAGCTGACGCACAAGGAAAGCAGCCCTGGGCGCTTCGGAAACAAAGTGCAGTTCCTTGGCCCGAGTATAGATATCTCCCAACAAGATGTTGTCAGAAATGATATTTTTGACAAAGGTTGCCTTGTCGTGCTTTTCCTCGTAATAAGATTTGGCACCGTTGAAGGCCACAGCAGCCATGGAGCACAGAGCAGCAGCCTGCTCATCCTCTCCCTGAACGAAAGCGGCATAGTCAAACTGGGCGCCCCAACCCATCAGTGGCTTAAAGGTCCGGCCCTCGTAATGCGCCTGAGGCGCTCCGGCGGAATTCAGCGCGGCAACGGCACCGGCCCACTGCTCACCCATCCAGGCAAGCTCGGTACAGGCAACCACATTGCCCTCTGAATCGATCACACCTACGGTGCGGTCCACACTCTCCTTCATCTGAAGCACAAGACCTTGAAAAATCCGGTTGGCCACAACGATCCCCTCCTGATTTTAATGTCACTACGTGACCCATTATAATCGGAGTGCGGCGGGTTTTGCAAGAGTTTTTTTCGTTTTTTTGTGAAAAATGCCGAAAACGCGTTTTATCCTTCACCCACATCTTCCCGCAGCCCTGTTAATTCTGTCTGCGTCAACTCCCTCCACGCTCCTTCCGGCAGGCTGTCATCCAGCTTCAGGCTGCCCATGGACAGCCGTTTCAGATACGTCACCGGCTTGCCGCGGTAGGCCAGCATACGTTTTACTTGATGGAATTTCCCTTCGCGCACGGTAACAAGGCAAGTACTGCCGTCTTCCAACGGCTCCAGTTCTGCCGGCAGGCACTCCAAGCCATCCCCCAAAGTGATACCCTGTCGGAATGCTTGCACGTCCTGTTCATCCACCCGACCCTCTACACGGGCAAAGTACACCTTGTCCACGTGACTTTTGGGGGCCAGCAGGCGATGGGCCAGTTCTCCATCATTGGTCAGCAGCAGCAAGCCCTCCGTATCCTTGTCCAGCCGTCCAACCGGGAACAGCCCCTGCTTGCGGTAATGTTCGGGCAGCAGGTCCAGCACGGTGCGCTGGTGCTTATCCTCTGTGGCAGAAAGCAGACCCCCGGGTTTGTGCAGCATAATATACGTAAGGCGTTCACACCTTACGTTCTGTCCGTCCACAAGGATGTCATCCGCAAGCTCATATTTCTCCTCCGGGCGCAGCACGGTGCGGCCACAGACGGTCACTCTCCCCTGCCGCACCAGCTCTTTGACCTCTTTACGGCTCCAGCGGCCCGTTGCGGCTAAAATTTTGTCCAGACGCTCCATACTCCCCTCCCCTTTCTTTTTCCTATTGTAACATATCCGACGGCAAATGGACATAAAAATGAGCAGGAAATCATTTGGAAGGAGAATGTGCTGTGTTGATCGTGACCGCAAAGGTCCCCCGGCGCAAACTGGCTCTGTGGGCGTTGGCAGCAGGGGCTCTGTTCTGCTGCACTTTACTGGTGAATGTGGGCTTCCTGCGTACCTCTCTGGGAATAGAAGCCGCTGCCGTAGTCAGCCCCAAAGGCATCAAGACCAACGAAGACCGGATCGCCTATCTCGGGGAATACGGCTGGCAAGTAAAAGAAGAACCGCTGGCCACTCAAGAGTTGATCGTCCCCAAAGAGTTTGATGAAAGCTACACCGACTATCTTGCCTTGCAGGCCAAGCAGGGCTTTGATCTGGAAAAACACGCAGGCAAACGACTCAAACGGTACACCTATGAGATCACCAATTATCCCACGGGAGAAAGCGGTGTTCAGGTCAATCTGCTGATTTATAAAAACACCGTGGTAGGGGGTGAAGTGCTCTCGGCGCGGCTGGACGGTTTTCTGCACGGGCTTACACCGCCCACCTGAGAAAAAATCCATGTCCGGAGCAGTGCTGATTTGACATAAACACACCCGGAGGACTGTGTCCTCCGGGTGTGTTTATGTGTATTATTTTTCTACAACGTGGACATTCAGGTGGTCGTAGGTCATCTCCACCCCTGCCGCGTCAAAGGCGGGCTTCAAGCCGTCCATCAGGTCGAAGTAGACATCCCAGTAGTCCGCGGCGGCGCACCAGACACGAATGGTGTACTCAATGCTGCTGGAACCGTAATTGGACACCCGCACGAAGGGGGCGGGATCCGCATGGATACGGCTGTCGGCGGCGACAAGCTTGGCTACCGTGTCCTTGACCAGCTGGATGGGTGCCTCGTAGGAGGCAGTCACCTGAATATCCACCCGGCGGGTATCGCGTCCGTTGTAATTGACGATACGAGCCGCGGCAATGTCACTGTTGGGCACATGGATCACTTTGTTATCCGGGGTGATCAGCGTGGTGTAGGCCAGACCCACCTGATACACTGTACCACTGTTGGCTCCGGCCTCCACAAAGTTGCCGGCCGCAAAGGGCTTGGTCACCAGCAACTGAATGCCGCCGGCCAGATTGGACAGGGTGCTCTGCAGGGCAAGGGACACAGCAAGGCCGGCCACGCTCAGTAGAGCCACCAGACTGGTCACGTCCACACCCAGTGTACTGAGCACGATGAGAATGGCGATAAAATACAGCACCACCTTGAGGATGGAGCCAATGAAGTTGCTCAGGGTCTGCTCCAGGCGGCTCTTGTTCAGCATACGGCCGAGGATATTGGTAATCACCTTGACAGCGATCAGGCAGGCCAAGATGGTAAAGAGCACCTTAATGATGAGGGTCAGGGAAATATTCAGTGTGAAGGAAGTCAGGGCACCGCCCACGGTGCTGACGGCTTGATCAGGGGTCATGGTCTTTTCTCCTTTTCTTTTTATTTCTCAGGGGATGACTCGCCTACGTGTTTTTTGATGCACGCAAAAGTCTCCGCACTCAGGGCATGTTCCATACGGCAGGCATCGTTGGCCGCGATCTCCGCGGGTACACCCAGAGAGGTGAGCCACCGGGTGAGCAGATGATGCCGCTCGTACATGGTGCGGGCCACCCGCTCCCCCTCTTGCGTCAGGGTGATGGCACCCGATTTTTCCATCTGGATATATCCGTCCGCGCGCAGGATGGACATAGCCCGACTGACAGAGGGTTTGGAATAGCCCAGCTTTTGTGCCACGTCGATGGAACGCACCACTCCCTTCTCCTGCCAAAGGATAAAGATGGCCTCCAGATAATCTTCTCCCGATTGATGCAGATGCACGCTTTCACCTCATTTGTCAAAGGATCTGCTTTGGTATGCGTTGATTATATCATGTGCGTGTTTTTCTTGCAAGACACAAACGAATCGGGTCGGAGCGTTGCTCCGACCCGACTGTTTTAATTATTTCAAAAATCCGTTGACGATCTGCTCCTCGGCCTCCTGCTCGGTCAGACCAAGGGTCATCAGCTTGATGAGCTGTTCTCCGGCGATCTTGCCGATAGCCGCCTCGTGGATGAGGCTTGCGTCAATGCTGTTGGCAGTGATCTCCGGCACCGCGGTCACATGGGCCTCGCCCATAATGATGGCATCACACTCGGTGTGGCCGGAACAGGCATTGTTTCCGTTGATGCGGGAGAAAAACTCCTGCCGGGAGTGGTCCTTGGCCACGCTGCGGGAAATAACATTGGCACTGGAGTCCTTGCCGTTCAGGTCCACGGTAAAATCAGTCTTGGCAAACTGAGTACCGTGGGTCATGATTTTTTCCCGAACGATCAGGGTCGCTTTGTCAGCCAGCTTGGCACTGGTCTTGCGGTCGGTGGAGTCCACGCCCTTAATTTGGGTTGTCTCCATCTCCATATAGCTGCCCTCGTCCAGCTCCACCACGCTCTCCGGGTTCATGACCCGCTGACCGTTTCCGTCGCCGTCGGCATAGTGGCGCTCCACATACTTCACCTTGGCATTTTTGCCCACGAAGAAACGGTGCACACCGTCATGCTGAGAGGTCTGGTCGCCGCAGTTGTGGATACCGCAGCCGGCCACGATAGTCACGTCGCAGTCGTCTCCGATGTAGAAATCGTTATAAACAACCTCTTTCAGTCCGGTCTGGCTGATGAGAACAGGAATGTGCACACTCTCGTTCTTGGTACCGGGCTTGATGATAATATCGATACCCGGCAAATCGGTCTTATTCACAATATCGATGTTTGCGGTAGTGTTCCGGGCGGCAGACTGACCATTGGCCCGGATATTGTAAGCGCCCTCAGGCACTTCGTGCAGTTCGGCAACCTGCTCCAGCAGGGTGCGTTCGATGGTATCCATAGTCTCTCCCCCTTACAGCTTGTCCGTCAGTACGCTGCACACGCTTCCGGTGCCTGCCAGCAGGTGGGGCAGTACCTCTTCCCGGGTGCCCACAGCCTGCAGCTGTCCGCCGGCCAGCACGATGATTTTGTCGGCGATGTTCAAAATGCGTTCCTGATGGGAGATGATGAGGATGGAGCCGTTGATCTTTTCATGCATCTTCTCAAAAACCTGAATGAGGTTGGAGAAAGACCACAAGTCAATACCCGCCTCCGGCTCATCAAAGACGGACAGCTTGGTGCCCCGTGCGATGATCATGGCGATCTCGATGCGCTTGAGTTCACCGCCGGACAGAGAGGCATTCACCTCGCGATTGATATAGTCCTTGGCGCACAGGCCCACCTCGGACAGGTAGTCGCAGGCCTCGGACACACCGATGGGCTTGCCTGCGGCCAAGGTAATCAGGTCACGTACCGTCAGGCCCTTAAAGCGCACGGGCTGCTGGAATGCAAAGCTGATCCCCTTGCGTGCCCGCTCGGTGATGCTCAGATCGGTGATATCTTCACCATCCAGCAGGATGCGGCCGCTTGTGGGCTTGATAATACCGGCAATGACTTTGGCCAGTGTGGACTTTCCGCCGCCGTTGGGACCGGTGATAGCCACAAAGCGGTCGTTGATTTTTAAACTGATATCTTTGAGTATCTCTTTGCTCTGCTCCGGTGTATCCACCCGGAAGCTGATATTCTGAAGTTCCAGCATGGGGTTCCCTCCAATATATAATCCCGCCCGCTGGGCGGCAATAACTCAATAGGTGCGGCCTTTAGTGTACCACATCATCCTGCTCTTGTCTAACATATTTTATAAGTCCATTCCGTGATTTTATCACTTTTCTCCCTCCCATCCTTTACACCGTGGCCTCCGTTTGGTATAATGTGTGGACAAAATCACTCCATGGGAGGGTTTCTTATGCTGAAGGGTAAATCCGTCCTGCTGGGCATCACCGGCGGCATCGCCGCCTATAAAGCTGCTTATCTGGCTTCCGCGCTGATAAAGCAGCACTGCCACGTGCAGGTCATCATGACCGAGAATGCCACCCAATTCATTTCCCCCCTCACCTTTGAGCAGTTGACGGGCAACAAGTGCCTTACCGACACCTTTGACCGCAACTTCGTGCATCAGGTGGAGCACATCGCCGTAGCTGACCGGACCGATCTGGTCATCATCGCCCCCGCCACCGCCAATGTGTGCGCCAAGCTGGCCCACGGCATTGCCGATGACATGCTGACCACCACGGTGCTGGCCTGCCGCTGTCCCAAGCTGATCGCCCCCGCCATGAACACCAACATGTACGAAAATCAGGTGACTCAGGACAATCTGGATATATTGCGCCGCTATGGCTGGCAAGTGATCTCCCCTGCCAGCGGGCGGCTGGCCTGCGGCGCGGTTGGTGCCGGCAAGCTGCCCGAGCCGGAACTGCTTTTGGATCACATTCTCCATGCCATCGCTCTGCCCCACGATCTTGCGGGTAAAAAAGTGCTGGTCACCGCCGGTCCCACGCAGGAGTCCCTTGACCCGGTTCGTTATCTCACCAACCATTCCTCGGGCAAGATGGGCTATGCTCTGGCCCGCATGGCTGCCTACCGGGGTGCCGACGTGACTCTGATCTCCGGCCCCACCGCACTGGAGCCTCCTCTGTTTGTGGAAACGATACCCATCATCTCCGCCGCCGACCTGTACCGCGAGGTGACCGCCCGCTCGGCTGACGCGGACTTTATCTTCAAGGCCGCCGCCGTGGCCGACTACACCCCCGCCGATTACAACGACAACAAAATCAAAAAGAAGGATGCCGACCTGTCCATCCCCCTAAAGCGCACAAAGGATGTGCTGAAAGCACTGGGTGAGCAAAAACGCCCCGGCCAGATTATCTGCGGCTTCTCCATGGAAACGGAGAATATGCTGGAAAACAGCCGCGCCAAGCTGGAAAAGAAAGCCATCCACATGATCGCCGCCAACAATCTGAAGGTGGATGGCGCGGGCTTTGGTGTGGACACCAACGTGATGACCCTCATTACCGCCGACGATTGCGTGGAACTGCCCCTTATGAGCAAGGAAGATGTGGCACTGGCTATCCTCGATAAAGCCGTGGAACTGGCCCAAAAAGCGTAAAATAATACCGCCGCAGTGGGTGTTGTCCCTACTGCGGCGGTTACTTATTTGAGCTCATATCGCCGGACATTACCTTTCCTCCTTTTCAGCGGTCACTGTGAGTCTGGCCTGCATCCTTGCCCTGATTGGCAAAAATCATCTCGTCGATATCGCCCTTTTCCCGGACTATGCTCCGGATCTTTCCGGTGTTGGTCACTTCTGTTCACCTTCTTTCTTTTTGTAGTGGAGTCAGTATACATCCTCACCGTCTTTATGTCAACTGATTTTTTATTATTTTAACAAAACTGTAATATTTACCAGATAATTCGCTGTTTCTTTCTATTTCTCGCACTTATCTCCACCATTAGAATTTCATCATAAGATTATGTAAAGCAAAACATGCTTCGGAACAGATCCGAAGCATGTTTTTTAGGCTTGATAGGTTTTCAGCGCTCTGGCCAGCTGATCTGGACAGGAAGTGTCCTTCCAGCCGCAGCGAATGCCCTCCATACGGCGGATCGCTTCTTCCACGCGCATTCCTTCCACCAGTCGGGAAATGCCCTGCAGATTTCCACTGCAGCCACCTTCTACGCGAACGGATTGAATCACATCATCCTTCACGTCAATGATCATTTTGCGGGAACAAACTCCCTTGGGAACATATTCGATCGTCATAGGTATCCTCCTTATGTCCGGCAGGCCGAATCATCGTTCTGCATCATAGGATACCCGATTTCGACTGTTTTTGCAAGTGTTACTGCTCCTTCTGCTGCAAACGCAGCTTATCGGAGATCATGGCGATAAATTCGCTGTTGGTGGGCTTGCCCTTTACGTTGCTGACGGTGTAGCCAAAATACTTCTGCAGAGTCTCCAGATCGCCCCTGTCCCAAGCCACCTCAATGGCATGACGCACCGCGCGCTCCACGCGGCTGGGTGTGGTGTTGTACCGCTTGGCCACCTCGGGATAGAGGATCTTGGTCACGGCATTGATAGCCTCCATGTTGTCGATGCAGTACAAAATCGCCTCACGCAGATAGTGATAGCCCTTGATGTGAGCGGGCACACCGATCTCATGGATGATGGCGGTAACACGGCTTTCCATGCTGTACTGCCGCTCCCCATCCTGTCCCCCTTCCCGGTCCAGTCCGGTAAGCTGACGGATGCGCTCGCACACCACCTCGCCGCGGCAGGGCTTGGTCATGTAATGATCCGCACCATAGCGCACCGCCAACTCCGCCATGGTCCCACGGGCCAGTGCAGAAATGACCAAAACCTTGGGCCGTTCCTCCGGTGCCATCTCGTTGAGAGTCTGAAGCACCTCAACCCCGTCCATCTGGGACAGGATCACATCCATTACGATCAGGTCGGGCTTGTACTGCTCCACCATCTGCAGCAGTTCCTGCCCGTCCCCTGTCTGTCCCATCAATTGAATATCTGCCTCCTGAGAGAGGGTCTCCGCCAGAACCCGGCGGTAATCCTCCCCAGCATCGGCCAGCAAAATCTTCTTCCTGCCTTCCATATAACATTCCCCTTCTGGTTAATTTGTTTTCAACTATCATATTAAGCCCCGAAACACGGAGCTTCGACCGGTCAACAACAATGTAACATATTCAGACAGCAAACGCAACGGAGAAATTGCCATTTTTTGGTATTTACTCAAAGAATCGTTCGACATCATCCGACACGGCAATTTCTGTTGACAGGCTCCCCGGATAAAACTATTATAATGTGTAGACTGTTCCGTATAAAGGAGTCCATCATGTCGAACATTATCACAATTACCGATTTTAACGCACCCGAGTTGGATGTATATGCCCGGCTCACCGAGGCCCAGCTTCTCAACCGCCATTGTCTGAAAGAGGGCCTGTTTATCGCGGAAAGCCCGAAGGTCATTGGCCGGGCGCTGGACGCAGGGTGCGAGCCTGTCTCTTTCCTTGCGGAAACGAAGCACATTCACGGCGAGGCAAAGGATGTCATTGCCCGGTGCGGGGATATTCCCATCTATACGGCAACCTTTGATCTGCTGACCCAGCTGACCGGCTATCAGCTGACCCGGGGCATGCTGTGCGCCATGCGCCGCCCGGAGCTGCCCAGTGTGGAACAGGTCTGCCGGGATGCCCGACGTATCGTGGTGCTGGAAAATATTATGAACCCCACCAACATAGGGGCCATTTTCCGCTCCGCCGCCGCTTTGGGCATGGATGCGGTACTGCTGACTCCCGGCTGCAGCAATCCCCTCTACCGCCGCTCCGCCCGGGTGAGCATGGGCACAGTGTTCCAGATCCCATGGACCTACATCGGGGACGAGATGGCCTGCTGGCCCCACCCCGGCATAGAACAACTACAGGAGCTTGGCTTCAAGACCGCAGCCATGGCCCTGAGCGACGACTCCATCTCCATCGATGACCCCGCCCTGCTGCGTGAGGAAAAGCTGGCCGTGGTGCTGGGCACCGAAGGAGACGGTCTTGCCGACGAGACCATCGCTAACTGCGACTATACCGTGCGCATCCCCATGTCCCACGGGGTGGACTCCCTGAACGTGGCCGCCGCCAGCGCGGTGGCCTTCTGGCAGCTGAGTCGATAATGAGCATGAAAAGCGTGCATCCAAGAGGATGCACGCTTTTTCTTTATCCCGCCGCGTCCAGCATGTTCTCCATCAAAATTCCGTAGCCCCTTGTTGGGTCGTTGACCAATACGTGGGTCACCGCGCCCACCAATCTGCCGTTTTGCAGAATGGGCGAGCCGGACATGCCCTGCACGATGCCGCCGGTCTGCTCCAGCAGCTCCGGGTCGGTCACCTTGAGCATCAGGTTGCGCATTTCCCCCTCAGCGGCCGGATAAAGGTGCATGATTTCCACCTGATACTCCTTTACTTCTTCCCCCGCCACATTGGACAGGATGGTGGCAGGACCTGTTTTGATCTGGCTGCGCCGGGCGATCTCCATAGGCTTGGTATCCCCAAGGATACTGTCATCTCCCAGTGTGCCGAAAATACCCGCATGGGTGTTGGCATACAACTGCCCCATATCCCGCTGCAGGTCAAAGCTGCCGTGCAGCTCTCCGGGGGCACCGATCATGCCCTTTTTTACATCGGCCACACTGGAATGCATCACGCTGCCCGACTGCATGGTCATCAGCTGGGCGGTGTCCACGTCGTTGACACCATGCCCCAGCGCCCCAAAAACCTGTGATTTGGGATCATAAAAGGTCACCGTTCCGATGCCTGCCATGGAATCCCTGATCCACGTACCCAACTGATAAGTTCCCTGCTCAGAGCACACCGCCGCGCCGCACAGCTGCAGCGGCTTATTCTGGCGCATGACCTTCAGCGTCATCTGTTCCCCCGCCAATGTCTGGATAGCTGACTGCATTTGCTCGATGGTGTCTACCTCACGGTCATTGACGTGGGTGATCACGTCACCCACCTTCAGGCCCATGTCTCTGGCCGGTGACACCGTGTTCTGTTTGGTCTGAATGTCGGACAGCCCTACTACCAGAACGCCATCGGAAAACAGCTTGATCCCCACTGTTCTTCCCACTGGAATGACCAGAGGCCCTATCTTCCCCGCTGTCAATACCCCGGCATCGGTCCGTGCCGTCTCAATGACCGCGCTGCCCGCCGTCAGAGCGCTGTCCTCTCCCCGGGGCACATCAACGGGCCACACCAGCACCACACCCAGCAAAAAAATTGCCGCCGCAGTGAGCAGCGCGGCCCACCGCTGTGGTTTTTCCGTTTTTTGCTCCATCGTTCCGCCTCCTTACGTTTTTCCGAGAGCGGTTTTCAACCGCCCACATGGTTCAGTATGACCGTTTCTGTCGGAAAAACGCACGGACTGTCTTTCCACCTTTGCCAGCAACCCACCGCTTATTTTTCATAAAGAACACAATGCAGGACAACGGGATTTTTTGTTTAGGAAATGCGCCCATAAAGTTCCATTTTCCTTTGTATCTCTTGGGCCATATCCTGTGTAAATACATTCTCCTTTGCGCGCCAGCACCAGTTTTCACCCAATGTTCCGGGGATGTTCATCCGGCTTTCACTGCCAAGTCCCAGTAAGTCCTGCCCCTGTACCACTGTCAGCCGAGCCACACCGGACCACAGGGCGCACAAAGCGTCCCAGTGGGGACACTCGCTGCCAAGGCGCAAATATTCCGCAGCATAAGAGGCATCCTCCCCCGCGCTGTTCAGCCAGCCTGCCATCGTATCGTTGTCGTGGGTGCCCAAATAGGCCACACACCGCTCCGGATGATTGTGGAGTAGATGGTCACTGTCCCCGTCCCTCCTGTCAAAAGCAAACTGCACTACCTTCATTCCCGGGTATCCGCTGTCCCGAAGCAGCTGCCGCACCGATGGGGTAAGAAAACCCAGATCCTCCGCCAGAAGCGGTCGGTCCCCAAGCGCTTGAAGCAGCTCCATTCCCGGTCCCTGCCGCCATCGCCCCACCTTGGCATCCGCACTGCCATAAGGAATACAGTAATAGGAGTCCAAACCACGAAAATGGTCGATGCGCACGGCGTCATACAATTGGCACAGGTGCTCCACACGCTTGACCCACCATTGATAGCCGTCCCCGGCCATAACCTCCCAATCAAAGAGCGGATTGCCCCACAGCTGTCCTTCGGCCGCAAAGCCATCCGGCGGGCATCCGGCCACCTCACGAGGCATCCCCTCCTCGTCCAGCTGGAACAGTTCCCGGTGCGCCCACACCTCCACACTGTCCAGCGCCACGTAGATGGGCATGTCCCCAATGATGGAAACCCCCTTCCCGTTTGCATACTCCTTGAGCTGTCCCCACTGCTGAAAAAACAGGTATTGCACCGCTTTTTCCATAGCCACCGTCTGGGCATGCTCTGCGCTGAATTCGGACAACGCTTCGCTTTGCCGCTCTTTCAGAGGGTATTTCCAACTATGCCATGGTGCGCCGCCGTGGTAATTTTTCAGCGCCATGAACAAGGCATGGTTTTCCAGCCAGTAAGCATTGGCCGCACAGAACTGGCCGAAGTCCTCCGGGCTTTTCTCTAAAAATCGCCGCGCAGCAATATTAAGCAAGGAATATCGCCTGTCATACAACGCACCGTAGTCCACCCGCTCCGGGTCCTCTTCTCCGCAAACGCCCCTCCACTCTTGCGGCTCGAGCAACCCCTGCTTCTCCAATTCTTCCAAATCTATGAAGTAAGGGTTTCCTGCAAAGGAGGATGGGGATTGATAAGGGGAATTGCCAAAGCCTGTGGGACAAATGGGCAGCAGCTGCCAGCAGCACTGGCCCGCCTGAGCCAGAAAATCCACAAAATCCTGGGCCGCCTGCCCCATGGTACCGATCCCGCCGGGTGACGGCAGGGACGACAGGTGCAGCAGCACACCACTGCCCCGTTTGTCCATAAGATCCATGGTCATCCCTTCACCGCACCGGCGGCCACACCCTTGATAATGTGCTTCTGACACAGGAGATAGAAAATGATGACCGGGACAATGGACAGCAGGATCAGAGCCATGGTGGCACCAAGGTCTACCGCTCCGTAACTGCCCTGCAAGTATTGGATGTGGATGGGGATTGTCATATACTCATTTCGGTCCAGCACCAGATAGGGCAGCAGATAGTCATTCCAGATCCACATGATCTCCAGAATACCCACTGAGATCATGGTGGGGCGAAGCATGGGAAAGACCACCTTAAAATAGGTTCGGATAGGGCCGCAGCCGTCAATGGATGCCGCTTCCTCAATTTCCAGCGGGATACTTTTCACAAAGCCGTTGAACATGAACACCGCCAGCCCCGCTCCGAAGCCCAGATAGATGACGGGTATGGTCCACGGTGTATTCAGCTTTGGGCCCCAAAAGCCGAACAGCCGAACGGTGTCCGCCGTTTTTGCCAGGGTAAACATCACCATTTGGAAGGGCACTACCATGGAAAAGACAAACAGATAGTAAATCACCTTGCACAGCCGGCTGTTCACTCGTGCCATATACCATGCCGCCATAGAGGTGCAAAGCAGGATCAGCGCAGTGGACAAAATGGTGATGACCGCACTGTAAAGCACTGACTTTGCAAAGGGGTAGTTGCCGAAGGTCATGCCTTTGACAAAGTTATCAAACCCAACAAAGCTCTCCGGTGTCGGCAGTGAAAAGGTCTGTGTCTTTACAAATGTGTTGCTCTTGAACGCATTGATAAACACCACCACTGCTGGCAGCACATAAATCACCGCAATAACGCTGAACACTCCGGTAAGAATCTGCTTGCGTCTGTTCCGGGCTCTCAGCCCGCCTTTTTGCCTGTCTTTCACTGCTGCACCTCCTTGTCCCGGGTCGCCCGCAGCTGAGCGATGGAAATTGTCGCCACCAGCAGGAAAAACAGGACCGCCTTTGCCTGTGCCGTTCCACGAGCAGCGCTGTTTTGTCCGTAAAATGTGTTGTAAATGTTCAGCGCCAGCATCTCCGTGGTTTTGATGGTGGACAGCGTTCCATCCGGCAAAGTCTTGAACTGGAAGGGCGCGCCGCCCGTCAGGGCCAAATTCTGGTCAAACAGCTTAAAGCTGTTGGTCAAGGTCAGGAAAGTACAAATGGTGATGGAGGGCATCAGATTGGGAATGGTCACCCGGCGCAGGGTCTGCCAGCCGCTGGCTCCATCGATGCGGGCAGCCTCCAGCATATCTTCCGGCACCGCCTGCAGGCCGGCAATATAAATGATCATCATATAGCCCACCTGCTGCCAGCACATGAGAATGACCAGACCCCAAAAGCCGTACCACGTCTCCAGCAGGATGGAAGTGTTATACCAGCGCAGCACACCGTCGAACAGAATGGACCAGATATAGCCCAGCACAATGCCGCCGATCAGGTTGGGCATAAAAAACACTGTGCGAAACAAATTAGCCCCTTTGATCTTTTGTGTGAGCACATAAGCCACCGCAAAGGCCAGCACGTTTATCAGCACCAGTGCCACTACGGCAAACAGTGCTGTGTACCAGAATGAATAAACAAAGCCCCGGTCCCGAAAGGCACTGACATAATTGCCCACGCCGATCCATTTGGCATTTGCGGTGGTTACAAAGCTGCAGAAAGAAAGATAGATACCCTGCAAAAAGGGCCAGACAAAGCCGATGACAAAGGCTGTCGCCGTTGGCAGCAGAAACACGGCCCAATATCTCTTTTTCGGATGACGCAGCACACCGCTGCCGTAATCTCTGCCGATGGTTTTTCCCTTGCGAAACATTGATGGTCTTCCCCCGATCATCCAGACTCATGTGCCGAATTTGCCGTCGGCACGGCAGCACAGTCCCCACCTATCCGGTGCGTCCCGTGATGAAAACAGGGCGGGCGTGTTGCCCGCCCTGTCACTGTTTGGGTTTAGCTGTTGGCCGCTTGATACTGGGTAGCCCAACCGGAAACAAATGCCGTCTCCACCGCATCCCATGACCCGCCGCTGCAGTACTGGGTCAGCGCGGAAGTCAAAGCCGCACGCCACGCCTCCACATTAGGGGTAAAACTGAAGGTCCACGTTACGTTGTAGCGCCCTTCGCCGAAATACTCACTTGCGTCATTCAGAAACACATTGGGTGTGGGCGCGGCATTTTTATAAGGGATAGGCCCAAACTCCTCAGCCATGAGCCGGGTGCCCGCATCGGAAGTGACCATCCAGTACATAAAATCAAGTGTGGCCTTAATGTCTGCGGGATCGGCATTAGAATTGACTGCCCAGCAGTTTTCCGTCCCGTTGCATAAGCCGGAATTCTCCTCCCCCGGCACACCGCTGTAAATGGGGATCATAGTCAGATCATCGGCATCCATCCCCAGCTTTTCCGTCAGGTTGGTATATTCCCAAGAGCCGTTTTGGTAGAACACCGCTTTTCCTTCCGCAAACTCACTGGCCGCATCGTAGCCGGGTGTAGCCAGCGTTCTGGGATCGGCGGCACTGTTGTTGATATACAGGTCCCAAATAGCCTTGTAGTTATCCAGATAGGTGCCCTTGATCTCAGGTGGGGCCTCCTTCCAGCCGCCAGCATCAACCGACTCATAGTACAGGGGGATGTTGGCCAGATGCCCGGTAAACCGCCATGCGGAACTGCTGTCCAAACCGGAAGAAGTGAACGCGTCAAAGCCAAGTTCCTGCGCCCGGCCGTGGATGTCCTCCGCCACCTGTTTCAGCGTCTCAAAGTTCCGGATGTCCTCCACATCATAGCCCGCCCTGTCCAGCAGCTCTTCGTTTACAATGATGCCGAAGCACTCGTAGGCATAGCCGATGGCGCACGCTTTTCCATTCTCGTCATAGAGGGTGTAGTCATCGGTGACCAGTTCGTTATACACCTGCGTCCCCTTCAGGTCGTAGCAGTAATCCCCCCATGTGTCCACGGCGGCCTGGGTCCCCACCACGAACAGTGTTGGGGCACTGCTTTTGTCCATCTCGGCGGTAAGAGTGGATTCGTACTGACCCTGAGCGGCGGTGGCAACTTTCACTTCCACCCCGGTCAGGTCGGTATAGGTCTTTGCAATTTCCTGCAAGGCGGTATCGGCTTCGGGCTTGAAGTTCAGCCAGTATACACGGCCCTTTTCCTCCCCTCCCGCGGTCTCGCTGGTGTTGGTACATCCGCTCAGTACCAGCAACACGCACAGCACGAGGGGCAATATGCGTTTTTTCATCCTTTATATCCTCCTTTGTATGATGTATGACAATGCGTCTTCGCCTTACATTGTGTGCCAAATCAAGGTTTTTAAACCTGTGTGTGCAAAAAAGAACGGCATACAGCCGTTCTTTTTTTGCAGGCTTGATATTTATTGCAGCAGGCATAAAATCAAACCATAAATCACGCTTGCTGAGATACCAAAGGTCAGTACAGGACCAGCTACGGTAAAGAGCTTGACCGCTGTACCGGTAATGAGGCCCTCGCTTTTGAACTCCAGTGCCGGGGATACCATAGCGTTGGCAAAACCGGTAATAGGCACCAGTGTCCCGGCACCGGCATATTTGGCCAAATTATCAAAAATCCCCAGCCCGGTCAGCAGGGCCGCCGCAAGTACCAGTGTTACGGATACTGCCGTTCCCGCCGTCTCTTCGTCCAGACCTGCCGCCTGATAGGCCTTGAGCAGAACCTGCCCGATGGTACAAATACTGCCGCCTACCAGAAATGCCCATATGATATTTTTCCACGTAGGGGATGATTGTGCCCGCGCCTTGACAAACTTGTCATATTCTTTGTTGGTCATATCCATAAAACTCACTCCCTTTGGCATAGCTTTTCCCAGTGGTGAAAAATGATACCTGCTTGCAACATACGTCTCGTTGTTTTAAAATAAGGACAGGAGGTGAGTCCATGGAACTGTACCTGTGCGAAAACATATCCCGCCGTGAGGATGCCTATGCCCTGTTGTCTCATGCTGTCAAACACCGCTGGAGTCTGGAAACACTCCCGGTCATTGCCCGCAGTGAACAGGGTAAGCCATACTTCCCCAATCATCCGGAATATTGCTTTAATCTCAGTCACAGCGGCAGGTTCGCGCTGTGCGCCTTGGACGAGCTTCCTGTGGGTGCGGACATTGAACGCATCCGTCCCCACCATCCCAAGCTGGCTGATCGCATCTGCTCGCCGGAGGAGCTGGACTGGCTGGAAAGACAACCTGATAAAACCTCCGCATTATGTCAACTATGGACCCGCAAGGAAGCGCTGGTCAAGCACCACGGCACCGGGCTGACCGCCCCTCTGCGCGCCATCCGTGTGCCCCTCTCCCCCACTTCGGAGCAAGACGGACTTGTGTTCCACTCCATAGCCACACCGGAGTTTTGCCTGTGCGTGTGCGGTCACAGCACCCCTGCCCCCGTGATTTTGGTCGGTATCCATGAATTTTTCCGTTAAAACTTGACACCGGGAACGGAGAATGATAATATACTGTCTAATGAAGCGCTGTGAACGGAAAAGTAGCATCCCACCCAGTCAACAGAGAGAGGCCGCCACCGACTGAAAGCGGCCTTGGGCAGGAGGATGTGAAGTGCGTCCGGGAGCGCGGCGGGTAATGCCGCCCGGGTTGGCCCCGATATCGGCTATTGAGTGAAAAATGAGAGTGGAACCGCGAGTGATCGCCTCTTATGCCCAACGGGTGTAAGGGGTTTTTATTTTACCCCTCTCAGCTTTCGTAAAAAGGAGCATACTATGTTCAAAGCCCTGAATGAAACGCTGGAAGCCTATCAAAAGCGCGACCCCGCCGCTCGCTCCAAGCTGGAGATTTTCCTGCTTTACCCCGGCGTACATGCCACTATCTACCACCGAATGGCTCACTGGTGCTACCGGCATCATTTGAAATTTTTAGCCCGGTGCATTTCCCAGTGGAATCGTTTTTGGACCGGCATCGAGATCCATCCCGGCGCCACCATCGGCCGTCGTCTGGTCATTGACCACGGCATGGGCATCGTCATGGGTGAGACGGCTGAGATCGGAGACGACTGCCTGATCTATCATGGTGTCACTCTGGGCGGCACCGGCAAGGATCAGGGCAAGCGCCACCCCACCATCGGCAACAACGTACTGGTGTCCACCGGTGCCAAGGTGCTGGGCCCCTTCAAGGTGGGCGACAATGCCCGTATCCCCGCCAATGCCGTGGTGCTCAGTGAAGTGCCGGACAATGCCACCGCCGTGGGTATCCCGGCCCAGATCGTGCGCATCGACGGCCGCTCCACCCACTATGCCGACGATGTGGACCAGACCAGCGTGAACAACCCCACCCTCGATAAGCTGGCCGCTCTGGCTCAGCGCATCGAGGAACTGGAACAGAAGATACAGGAAAAGGAGAACTGACCTATGTATTTATACAATTCCGCGACCCACAAAAAGGAAGAATTCCAGACCCATACCCCCGGTCGGGTAGAGATGTATACCTGCGGCCCTACTGTGTACCACTTTGCCCACATTGGCAACCTGCGCTCCTACATCATGGAGGACATGCTGGAAAAGTTCCTGCGCTACGAGGGCTATGACGTCAACCGCGTTATGAACATCACAGACGTGGGCCATCTGGCCAGCGACGCGGACACCGGCGAGGACAAGATGCTTAAGGGCGCCAAGCGTGAAAACAAGTCGGTCATGGAGATCGCCAAGTTCTACACCGATGCCTTCTTCTCCGACTGTGAGAAGCTGAACATCAAGATGCCTGAAGTCGTCCAGCCCGCCACCGGTCTGATCGATGAGTTCATCACCACCGTACAGGGCCTGCTGGACAAGGGCTTTGCCTATGTGGCCGGCGGCAACGTGTACTTTGACACCAGCAAGCTGTCCAGCTACTATGTGTTCAACGACCACGATGAGGAGGATCTGGCTGTTGGCGTGCGCGAGGGTGTAGAAGAAGACACCAACAAGCGCAACAAGAACGACTTTGTCCTGTGGTTTACCAAGTCCAAGTTCGAGGATCAGGCCCTGAAGTGGGACTCCCCCTGGGGTGTGGGCTATCCCGGCTGGCACATTGAGTGCTCCTGCATCTCCATGAAGTTCAACGGCGAGTACCTGGACCTGCACTGCGGCGGCATTGACAATGCCTTCCCTCATCATACCAACGAGATCGCCCAGTCTGAGGCATATTTGGGTCACGCGTGGTGCAAGCAGTGGTTCCATGTAGCCCACCTGAACACCAACTCCGGCAAGATGTCCAAGAGCAAGGGCGAGTTCCTTACCGTCTCTCTGCTGGAGGAAAAGGGCTACGACCCCATCGTGTACCGCTTCTTCTGCCTGCAGAGCCACTACCGCAAGGGTTTGGTGTTCTCTTGGGAAAATCTGGACAATGCCGCAGTCGCCTTCAACAAGCTTATCTCCCGCATTGCCGCCCTCAAACCCGGCGGCGAGGCTGACAAGGCCGTGGTGGCTGAGTACGAGGAGAAGTTCAAGACACTGGTTGGCAACGACCTGAACACCTCCATGGGTGTTACCGCCCTGTATGATGTGCTCAAGGCCAAGACAGACGATGCCACCAAGCTGGCCATTCTGGACAGCTACGACAAGGTGCTGTCCCTGTCCCTGCTGGAAAAGGCGGCCAAGGTGCGCCAGGAGCAGGCCAAGGCCCAGACCGCCAAGGCGGCGGGCGGCTACACCGTCACCGGCGAGGGCGATCCCGCCATCGATGCGCTGGTGCTGGCCCGTGGCGAGGCCAAGAAGGCCAAGAACTTTGCCGAGGCCGACCGCATCCGCGACGAGCTGAAGGCTATGGGCATCGAGGTCACCGACGTGCCCGGCGGCGCGAGCTGGAAGCGAGTATAAAGAAAAAACACGAGTCATCCGAAGATGACTCTTGTTTTTTGTTGCTTATTTACTTCACCCAGACCATGTCCCGGGTAATATCGGTCAGTGACTTGGCCCCGCACATAGACATGGTATCGGCCAGCTCCGCGCCGATCTTGTTGATGTAGCAGGCAACACCCTCTGCGTCCGCACCGTACAGAGCGGTGACGAAGGGGCGGCAGATGATTACGCCGTCCGCGCCCAGGGCCAGCGCCTTGAACACGTCCACACCACTGCGGATGCCGCCGTCCACCAGCACCTTCATACCACTGCCGGACAGGGCCTGCGTAATGTCAGCAAGCACTTCGGCGGTGGCGGGGCACTGGTCCAGCACGCGGCCGCCATGGTTGCTGACCACGATACCTGCCGCACCCGCTTCCTTGGCCTTGAGGGCGCCCTTGACAGTCATGACCCCCTTAACGATAAAAGGCACACCGGCCATCTTGGCAATTTCAGCCAGTTCCTCCACCGTCTTGCTCCCGGCGGGAGGGGTCATATTCTTCAGGAAAGGCAGGCCAGCAGCGTCCACATCCATAGCCACGGCAAAGCAGCCGGACTTTTTGCACAGCTCCAGCTTTTCTTTGATCGTCTCCAGATTCCAGGGCTTCACCGTAGGCACACCTACGCCGCCGGCGGCGGCGATGGCGGCGCTGGCCGCCTCCATGACCACGGGAAACATACCGTCACCGGTAAAAGCGGCAATTCCGTTGTCAGCACAGCTCTTGACCAGAACGTTATTATAGCTTACATCGTCATACTTGTCGCTGTAGTGCATGGTGACCGCGCCCACAGGACCGGCAAAGAAGGGATACTTAAAGCTGCGGCCGAACAATTCAAGCCCAGTGTCCGGGGTCACATTCTCGCACAGTGTATCCATATTCACACGAATTTTCTGCCACGCGTCGTAGTTGCGCATGGCACCGTCACCTGTGCCCTTGGCACCGGGGCCGGGAATGCTGCTGCGGCAGGCTCTGCCGTTGCAGATCTCACACGCTTTGCAGTAAGGGCCCATGTCGGGTCTGGCCTGGGCCAGTACCTGCTGATAGTCCATTCTTATGTCCTCCCTTTTGGATTTTCTTCAGTATATCATACATTTTACTGAATTGCGACAAAAACACATATTTTAACGGATGTTTTGTGCGTTCCCCTGCCGCACTTTCTTTTTCGCCGAAAATATGGTATGATAGATAAATCTTCCATATACAACGATTAAGGATGTGTTCTTCGTGGCTCAAAAGACAAAACGTGACTCCTGGACCTCCAAGTGGGGCTTTATTCTGGCCTGCATCGGCTCGGCCGTGGGCATGGGCAACATTTGGCTGTTCCCCGCCCGTATCTCCGCTTATGGCGGCGCTACCTTCCTCATCCCCTATTTGATTTTCGTGGTCATCATCGCCTCCACCGGTGTCATTGGTGAAATGGCCTTTGGCCGGGCCACCCGCTCCGGCCCGGTGGGCGCCTTCGGGCAGGCTACAAAACAACGCTTCGGCACGGAAAAGCCCGGGCGTGCGCTGGGTCTGATCCCGGTACTGGGCTCACTGGCGCTGGCCATTGGCTATTCCGTGGTGGTGGGCTGGATCTTCAAGTATCTGTTTCTCGCCTTCACCGGCGGCTTGATGCCGCTGGACGGTGTGCCCGCTTTCGATGGGCTGTTCGGTGCTACCGCCACCTCCAACGTGGGCTGGCAGGTGCTGGGCATGCTGGTCACCATCGCTATCATGGTCTTTGGCATCGGCAAGGGCATTGAAAAGGCCAACAAACTGATGATCCCCCTGTTCTATGCCCTGTTCATCGGTCTGGCCGTCTATCTGTTCACCCTACCCGGTTCCCGGGATGCCTACAAGTACATTTTCCTGCTGGACCCCAAAGGCCTTCTGGACCCCATGGTCTGGGTCTTTGCTCTGGGTCAGGCCTTCTTCTCCCTGTCCATCGCGGGCAACGGCACCCTGATTTACGGTTCCTACCTGAGCAAGGATGCCAACATCCCCTCCGATGCCAAGATGGTGGCTCTGTTTGATACGCTGGCCGCTATTCTGGCCGCACTGGTCATCCTGCCCGCCATGGCTGTGGCCGGACAGCAGCTGACCACCGGCGGCCCCGGCCTGATGTTTATTTTCCTGCCCAACGTGCTCAAGTCCATCCCCGGCGGCAGCATTCTGCTCGTTATTTTCTTCCTTGCGGTGATTTTTGCCGGTCTGACCTCGCTGGTCAACCTGTTCGAAGCACCCACCGCCACCATTCAGGAACAGTTCCATTTGAGCCGCCCTGTGGCCGTAGCCATCATCGGTGCCATCGGCATTGGTGTGGGCCTTGTGATCGCCCCCATCGTCTCCGACTGGATGGACGTCTGCTCCATCTATATTTGCCCGCTGGGCGCACTGTTGGCCGCTGTGATGTTCTTCTGGCTGTGCAAAAAAGACTTTGTGCTGGAGCAGGTCAATCTGGCCCGCTCCAAGCCCCTGGGCCGCTGGTTCTATCCCATGGCCAAGTACCTGCTGTGCTCTGTCACCATTCTGGTGCTCATTCTGGGCGCAGTCACCGGCGGCATCGGCTGATCCAAATCCATATAAAAACTCCCGACATCTGGATGTCGGGAGTTTTCTTTTTTGTTAATGGGACAGCAGGATACGGTCGTTGTCCAGTGCTTTTCCTGCACCTGCCCGGAACTTTTCCAGCAGGTCGTCCACCGTCATTCCCTTGCGCTCCTCGCCGCCCACATCCAGTACGATGCGGCCACCGTCCATCATAATGGTACGGTTACCCAGCTCAAGCGCGTTTTTCATGTTGTGGGTGACCATAAGGGTGGTGATCTTGTTGCGCTCCACCACCTCGCGGGTAATTTTGAGCACCTTTTCCGCCGTTGCCGGATCCAGAGCGGCGGTATGCTCATCCAGCAGCAGCACCTTAGGCGGCACCATGGTAGCCATAAGCAGGGTCAGCGCCTGCCGCTGGCCGCCGGACAGCAGACCCACAGGCTGCTTCATCCGATCCTCCAGCCCCATCTCCAGCAACGCAAGCTGATCCCGGAAAAACTGACGATCCGCCTTGCTGATGCGGCTGAAAAACGCGTGCTGATGCTTGGCGGTACGCAGATAGGCCAATGCCAGATTTTCCTCGATGGTCATATTGGGGGCGGTACCTCGCATGGGATCCTGAAACAGACGGCCCATCTCACGGCTGCGCTTATACTCGGGCTTGAAGGTAATATCCTCCCCTGCCAGAGTAATGCTGCCCTCGTCGGCAAAGAAGGCTCCGGCAATGGCATTGAACAGAGTGGATTTACCCGCACCGTTGGAGCCCACGATGGTGACGAAGTCGCCGCTCTGCAGATGCAGAGACACGTTCTCCATCGCCTTTTTCTCGTTGACCGTGCCAGGGTTGAAGGTTTTGGACACGTTGTTCAGATACAGCATATCAGTGCCCTCCCTTCCGTCCGGCAGTCAGCTTTCGACGCTGGAACAGGAACCAATTTTTGATGGTAGGGGCGGCGATCGCCAGACCCACCACGATAGCCGTCAGCAGCTTCAGGCAGTCCACGGGAACCACCTTGGTGTACAGCACGATGGCATAGATCAAGCGGTAGATGATGGAACCAACAATAACTGCAATAACACCCTTGGTCACCGACCGACGCCCCAGCACGGTCTCGCCGATGATCAGGCAGGCAAGACCAATAACCACGATGCCGGTACCGCCGTTGATGTCGATGGTCTTTTGACACTGGCCCACCATGGCACCGGACAGAGCGGTCAACGCGTTGGCAATGCAAAGACCGACCGTGATTGTAAAGGTTGGGTTAATGGAAGAAGCCCGCACCATGTCACGGTTATCGCCGGTGGCACGGACGGACAGACCCAGGCGGGTGCGCAGGAACAGCAGGACCAGCACGCCCATCAGGATAGTCACAGACCCGGCCAAAATCACCTTATGCCAATTACCGCCGATACCGGTATCCCGGAACATGGTAAAAACGGTAGCCTGCTTCAGAAGACTCACATTGGATCTCCAACCCATGGCCATCAGATTTACGGTGTACAGACCGGTATTGGTCACGATACCTGCCAGGATGGACGGTACGCCCAGCCGTGTCTGCAGAAACGCGGTCACAAAGCCCGCCGCAGAGCCGGCCAGCATAGCGGCGGGGATACCCAAAACAGGGTGGCCCGCCGCCGCACATGTAACGGACACCGCCGCCCCCAGCACAAAGCAGCCGTCGGTGGTCAGGTCGGCAATGTCAAGGATGCGGTAACTGACAAACAGTGCCATGGCCACAAGGGCATACAAAAATCCCAGTTCCAGTGCGGTTTGGATCACAGAAAGCACGCAAGTTCCTCCTCTCGCACCAACACCCCCGGCATACAGCCGGGGGTATCGGCAGGGGTTTCATTATTCGGCGGTGGTGGTGACCTCAACGATGGGGCCCATGGGAGCGAACATGCTGTAATCGATGTTCAGCGCCGCGGCAGTCTCGGTATTAATGGTGATGATACCGTCCTCAGCCAGATAGAACTCCTCCAAAGCGTCCATGCCCGCGGTCATGGCCTGGTAGGCCAGACGGCCGGCATGACCGCCCAATGCGGTGTAGTTCACACCGCAGGTGGTAAACGCACCGCTGCGCACAAAGGAGTCCGCGCCGGTGTAGTGAGGAATACCGGCATTGATAAAGCTCTCGTAAATGGCCAGCTCGGCCGCCATGATGATGTTGTCGGTGGGGGTAAAGATAGCGTCAACACCCTGAGCGACCAGCGTGTTGGCGGCGGCAATGACCTCGTCATTGGTGTTGCCGGTGGCTTCGGTATAGGCAATGCCCTTGGCATCCAGATAGGCCTTGGCATCAGCAATGGGGGTAGCGGAGTTGATCTCGGACAAAGAGTACAGCAGACCCACGTTCTTCACATCGGGATTCTGAGCCAGCATCATGTCCATGATGAAGGCGGTGTTCAGTGCGTCGCTGACGCCGGTAACGTAGTCAATGCCGGTCAGCTCAGCGGCGGCAGGATCGGACACGGCAGCAAAGACAACGGGGGTCTTGGTCTCCTCCGCGCACACGGTCATGACCTGGGCAGCGAGGGTGGCAATGGGGATGATGGCATCCACACCGTCCGCGATGGCCTGATCGCCGATCTGCATCAGAACGGACTGGTCGCCCTGACCGGAATAGATCTCATAGGTAATGTTGGCTCCGTCGGAAACAAAGCCGTCCAGTTCCGCGGCAATCGCATTGGCGATCTCGTCCAGAGAGGGGTGATCCATCTGCTTGACAATGGCAACTTTATAAGTGTCAGGCATCGTGCTGCTGCCGCTGCCGGTGGAAGTGCCGCAGGCGGCCAGGGCAAAGAGCAGAGACAGGGACAGGATAGCGGCGGTGATCTTCTTGATGATGTTCTTTTTCATGGTGTTTACCTCCATTTTTGGCCTTTGGCCATGTATTTTGTTTGGGTGGGTGATGGAGGGGCCGCTGCCAACGACCGTTCTTGGGAGTATAAAAAAACAGCTCCTTATCCCACATGGGACAAGAGCTGCACTCCTGCGATACCACCCAAATTGACGTATAAACGTCCGCTCGCTTCACGCGCCATCACGCGTGCCCGGTGGATAACGGGTGGGTCCCCGTCGGCATCTACTTGGCAAAGCCGTTCAAGCCGCCCTCGAAAGTCCATTCACCAACCGCGCCCCGCCCTGATCACACCATCCAGGACTCTCT